>SYJV01000551.1 GCA_005798335.1 Planctomycetaceae bacterium
CGCGTTCAACTCGCAAACTACATTGTTTTGATAGCAAATACTATTCGCCTGCCTCCCAAAACCAAGGAATTCCCACATCGATTTTGGGCTTGACAAACCGAACTGTCGCGGCATGGTCAACGCAAAATGGGAATGCACCCCCAGTGGCTGGCCGAGGACTAGCAAATATCTGGGAGTCCAGAGGCAAGATTCGAGCCGTGCAATCGATTTTACTTCGACCCGAGATTACGAATAAGGAATTTGCAACGCTGGACGCAGCAACCATGAATGCAAATTCGTAGCCGGTCGTGATTGAACTTCTCTCGATTTGCTGGAAACGGCTGTTCAGATCAATTCCCGAATCGGCTTTACTTCGGGTGGGATGATGTATTGAGGCCGTCCACGAAAATCGAACAGGCGCTCGGATTCCAGGTTTACACCGAGATTGTGATACAACGTGGCCATGACTTCCTGAAAAGTAACCGGACGATCCTTGGCTTCTCCGCCCAACCGATCGGTCGAACCGATCACCTGCCCAGTACGCATGCCACCTCCGGCCAGCACTGCACACGAAACTTGGGGCCAATGGTCTCGCCCAGCATCCTTATTGATTTTTGGAGTTCGCCCAAATTCGCCCCAGGCGATTACCGTCACGTCTTTGTCGAGCCCACGTTCGTACAGATCTTCCACAAGTGCGGCGAGAGCTTTCTCAAAGGCTGGGAACTCTTGTTTGGCAGTCTTGAAGTTATTGCCATGCCAATCCCAGAAGCCGTAATTGATCGTCACGAAACGCACGCCCGCTTCGACCAAGCGTCGGGCGATCAAGAAATTTTGTGGCGTTCGCGGGGCACCGTCTCCTTTGGGTACTTTTAAATCCTCACTGCCGTATCGTTGCCGCGTCCGCTCAGATTCCTTCGAGATATCTAAAGCGCTAAACAGTTCCGACGAGGTCAGGATTCCCATCGCTCGCTCTGAGAAAACGTCCATTCCCGCCATGCGACCGCTGCCGTCTACCTCGCGACGAAAGCGGTCGAATTCAGTTAGCAATTCACGTCGATCGGCGAGTCGATCGGTCGTGATGCCCTGCAAAACCATATCCTCGCGTCCTTCACCGGTTGGACGGAAGGACGAATGCCCCAATCCCAAAAAGCCAGCGGAAGGTTCATTGTAAGGCCGATGTTGAGTCGTAAAGCACAAGCTCACGAACGGCGGTACGCCCGGATGAACAGGTCCCTGGAACTTGCCAACCACAGAGCCCATGTGCGGCCATCCTCCAGCCGGCACGTTCTGCTCGTGATGGCCCGTCATGCACTGATACGAATAGTGCGCATCACGAGCTCCCACCATCGATCGAATTGGAACCAGTTTGTCCATACAGCGCGCTAGATTCGGCAGATGCTCACAAATCTCGATTCCCGGCACGTTGGTCGGGATCGGGTCGAACTCGCCTCTTATCTCAATGGGAGCGTCAACCTTGAGGTCATACATGTCTTGGTGAGGCGGGCCTCCACACATGAAGATCATGATGACCGATTTGTGTGATCGCGTGACACCGGCTTGGGATTCCAATCGAAGGAGTCCTGGCAGCGTCAAACCACCCATTCCTAACGTGCCGATGCGCAGTGCCTCGCGCCGACTGATGCGATCACAGAAACTCGCTTGAGGATTTCGATTGGAATAAAAGTTCAACATCGTCCGATCCTAGGCATCAATGAAACAATTCCTGATTCTGCAGAATTCGAAAAATCTCGAAAACCCTGCCGATTGGCTTAGTGTTTAATTGGACAGCGCCACTTTCTTACGAAATACAAGCCCGAAGCGCAAGCGAGTGAATTGTCGTAATCGTCGCAAGTTATTCACTCGCTTGCGCTTCGGGCTTGTATTCCGTAAGAAAGCCGCGCTGTTCAATTAAGAACGAGCTCAAATCAACTTTTGCCAATCAATGGACAGATTCGAGTGAATGCCAAGCTACGTCAAGCCATCCATCGACGCAAGTGACAACTGAAAAATCGAACTGATGAGAGTAGGATGCCCCACTCGGTCCGGTAGGTAGTGGTCCACGCAGGCGACCCCTGCGGTCAGGAGAACGACATCAGTCAGTTGCATGCCTGTGGAACATGGTCAACTCCGCTGAACTATCTTCAGTGCACCTGGTGCTACATCGTCATCGCATGGACTTTCTTGCGACAGTAGGTTGCTGAGCTGACACATGCGAAATAGGACGAGGCGCTACATTCGTCGGGAATGAGTATGGGATGACTTCTTGGATCAAGTCGCCGGACCATATGCGGCCCGATTCGTCTGTGTCCCGCGCTTGAGACTCAAATGCGCGATCCGTCAGCAGATTCTCACCGACGTGGAAAATCTCCACGCCTGTGAGACTACTCGGCTCGCGAATACAAAAATCTGAAATCGAATTGCCGCACTTTGATTTTCCGCAGCTCCTTCGCGCGGCTATCTGCAACAAAACTGCTTAGTTGGACAGCGCCATTTTGTGTGCAAGGTATGGCTTTTGGTCCTAGCCATTTCGTCGTTTAACCCGCAGCCGCTAGGCGAGGATTGGGTTGAGCTTGGCTTTGCAAAAAGTTCGAAAACTCAACCCA
>SYJV01000552.1 GCA_005798335.1 Planctomycetaceae bacterium
CAAGTTGGCGACCATAGCGTTCAAGCCGTCTCCGGTGGGGAGATCTAAACTCTTTGTGGTCGCATAATTTTCCCATGCTCTCCAGGTTGCACCGCCGAAGTTTGTCTTCGATCATCCGTGCAATCCGTGTAATCCGTGGTTTGGTTTCACATCGAATGCCGGGAATCAGCCAGCTCATCCTAGTTCGTCCGTGCATCGCTTCTTGGGGCACGTCGATCCAAGCCGCGCTCGCTAGAGCCAAGTTGAACCGCATTCTCGCGAGACGATCGTTCCGCTTCGCGCTGGCTCTCTTGTTGATTCCGACTTAGTGACCGTTTCGCTTCCACGATTTTTTCGTTACCCTCCGCCAGCTGCTTACCCGGCATGCCGTCCATTCCCATACCGCCCATGCCCATGCCTCGTCCCATATCCTTGGCCCAGCAAAGCGCATCGTATTGCCAACGCGTTTGAGCTCGATTACTGAGTATTCGGCAAACTTCGGCCACGGAAAAACACGGACGCCACACGGAAGGTCGTGATGATGGGTATTCGCTAGGTCAGAGAATTCACCTTCAGTCAAACCTGTCCTTCAGCCAACAGTGATATTGCGAAGGTTATTGATTCCGTGTTCATTCCGTGTACTTCTGTGGCCGTCGCCTTCGAAATGATACAGAATTACGCCCAGCACCAGGCGTGACAGACCAGTTTTTTGCGAGTCATCGATCTAACGTGCCATGGACATTTACCAACTCGCTTGAAACTACTCTTTGGGCTGAGCGTAAGCCGAATAACCAAAATAAAGCGGGATGGACAAAAAAATCGAGCAGCGTTGAACTAATGACGCCTCCCAAAATAACTGTCGCTACGGGATATAGAATCTCTTTCCCAGGCTGGCCTGCTGCAAGTACTAGCGGCACTAGTCCAATCCCTGCTGTAAGCGCTGTCATTAGGACAGGCGCGAGTCGTTCGACCCCGGCGCGCACGATCATGGTTTGCGACCAAGTTTCACCTTCGTGTTTGACTAGATGCAGATAATGTTGCAGTAGCAGAATCCCGTTTCTGGAAGCAATTCCTCCTAACGAAACAAAACCTACCATGCTGGCAATCGTCAAGTTCTGATGGGTCAGCACCAGTGCGATCACCGAGCCGATAAACGCCATCGGTATGGCTGCCATGACTTGCAAAGCCAGGTTGATCGAACGGAACATGCTGAAGAGCGTTAAGAAAATTCCAACCAGCGACAGTAGAAACAACCAACCGATCATGCGCGCCGCGCGCTGTTGGCTTTCGAATTGACCGCTGTACTCGAAGTAATATCCTTGCGGCAATACGACTGCGGCCAGCCTGCGTTTGATATCTTGGACGACTTCGACCAACCCTCGATCGGCCACGTTGCACTGAATCACGATGCGCCGGCGAATCTTCTCGCGCTGAATCGTATTTGGGCCATAGGAATCGTAGATTTTTGCGAGCGATTCCAGAGCTACCCTACCGCCAGTCGGCAAATCAATCGGTAATCGACGCAGCGTGTCTAGATCCTGGCGCGAATCATCGTCCAGCCGTACCACCAAATCAAACGTGCGTTGGCCCTGGAGGATCTCGGACACGACTTGACCGTTCATCGCTGTTTCGATGAACTGATTCAGCGCTGCGACCGTAATGCCGGCAGAGAGCAGTTTGGCGCGGTCGTATTCGATCTTCAATTGCGGAATCAGAACTTGTTGCTCGACCAGTAAGTCGCGAACACCGGTGACATCTTGAATTTTAGCTTTGACTTCTGCGGCTTTGCTGCGCAAAACATCCAGATCATCACCGTACAGTTTGATTCCAATTTGTGCTTTCACGCCCGACAGCATGTGCGAAATAAGATGTGAAATTGGCTGCTCGACTGAGTAGATCACGCCTGGGATTTGTTCCATATCTTGGCGTATTCGATCCAATTGTTCTCCTCGGTCGCGCGGCGAACCAGGATCGAGATCGATTATGTACTCGCTAGCGCTGACCGGCTCGGCATGTTCATCCAACTCGGCGCGGCCTGTGCGGCGCACGAAATTTAACACGTCTTCATTGCGAACCAATGTTGCTTCGACGGTCTCATTGATCGCGTTGCTGGTGGTCAGCGAAGTCCCGGGTGGTAGGAGCACATTCAATTGAATTGCGCCCTCGTTGAATGGTGGCAAGAAATCTCGCTCGCGCTGCACCGCCAAAATCATGCAGCCACCGACCATCAACAATACCGCTGCAATATTCAGCCAGGGATAGCGCAGGCTGAACCGAATCGCAAATCCGACCAACCATTTCAGCAGCCTCAGCAGTGGTCCGTCCTGGGTATGGGCTACGGCGCGCGATTGCGGGAGCAACCAATATGCCAGAATAGGAGTTACTGTTAGCGATACTATCAGCGAAGAAAGTATTGATACGACATAGGCCACGCCCAGCGGAGTAAATAACCTGCCGGCCATTCCAGTCAACGCAAACAGCGGCAGGAAGACCAGGCACACGATCACTGTGCTAAACACGATAGAACTGCGCACTTCCAGGCTTGCCTCATAAACAACGCGCAGTGCCGGCCGTGGATTTTCGATTCGCGAGTTCTCTTTCAGGCGTCGGAAGATATTCTCGACATCAACGATTGCGTCGTCGACTAGTTCGCCAATCGCCACTGCTAGTCCACCCAAAGTCATTGTGTTGATCGACAAGCCAAACCAGTGAAAAACCAAGACGGTCATCAACAGGGAAAGTGGGATTGCGGTTAACGAAATCAACGTCGTGCGCAAATTCATCAGGAAGAGAAACAAGATGATGATCACGAGAATTCCGCCGTCGCGCAAAGCAACGATCACATTCTCGATTGCGCGATCAATAAAGTGTTCCTGAGCATACAGGGACTGTAATCGAATCGACTTTCCCAGGCTCAGTCGAGTCTCCTCGATCGCTCGGTGAATTTCGCGGCTGATCTGGCGTGTATCGGCGCCAGGTTGTTTGCTGATCGTGAGCACTACGGCGGGTCCACCTGAAAAGGAATCGTCCTGTTGTCGCACAAACGCTGACGCATCTCCGCGTTTCAGTTGCGGGCCTTCCACGATTCTGGCAAGCATTTCCAGAGCTACCGGTCGACCGTCGCCACTGGTCAGCGGAATGGACTTGATATCGTCGACCGATTGAATGCGGCCAATCGCGCGGACCAGCCATTCGCTGGCACCACGCTGTTCCAAGTAACCTCCCGCGGCATTTTCGTTGCTCGCTTGCAGCCCTTTTTTCAGTTGGTCCATGGTAACGCCGTAGCGAGTCAGCGCGGCGGGATCGATCAGAACTTGGTACTGTTTGCGCCCGCCGCCCATCGTAAAAACCTGGGCAACTCCTGGAATTGAAAGCAAGCGTTGGCGCACGACCCAATCGGCCTGAGTGCGCAGTTCCATCGGATCCATTTGCGGATCGTCACTCCACATGCCGATGACCATGATCTGGCCCATGATCGACGAGATCGGGGCCAGTTGCGGCCTGATTCCTAGAGGCAAGCGATCCACGGCTACTGCCAGTCGTTCATTGACGACTTGCCGAGCCAAGTAGATGTTCGTCCCGAAATCGAACTCCACATAAATCACTGAAAGTCCGGTTGACGAAGTACTCCTAACCGCTTGAACTCCATGAGCGCCATTGATGGCCGTTTCGATGGGAAAAGTAACTTGCGATTCAATCTCTTCCGGTGCTAGGCCCGCAGCCTCGGTCATCACGACGACACGTGGCCGATCGAGATCGGGAAACACATCGATCGGCAAATGAAGCGCAGTCCGCGTTCCATAACCGCACAGAATCATGGCCACAGCCATTACCAGAAGGTTTTGCTGAAGCGAAAACTTGATTATGCCGTTAAACACAGTGCTTCCATTGCTTGCAGGTCTCCGTCAAATCAGCCCATAGGTCGCGGCTCGAGTCAGAATTCACATCAATCAAAACCGCAGTGCATCAATGGCTGTGGCCAGCATGGGGATCGATACTGCCACCGGCTTTATTCTTCAAAGCCATTTGCATCTGATGTGCTCCCTTGAGCGCAACTACCAATGACGACGTTTCTTTGGTCGCGAAACTTCTCGTGAACGGAAACACGATCATAGTGCTCACCGTTCTGCTGAAAGACATAACTTTCGATCCCTTCCCGTACCACGGCGTCGACGGGCAAGACAATCTGTTCATCCCATTTTTCAACTGGAACTTGCAACTGCAGGCGCTGGCCAGTACGGTAGTTCCAGTCAACGAAGCGCTGACCAGTGGCATTGCTGGATTCCGAACGGATCTGGTTGGGCAATTGCACATAAAACTTCAATGTTCGAGACGCTGGATCGATCTCGTTTTCTATCCAACCAAATTCGAGTTCGCGGAGCTCGGTCGAACGCTTTCCCAGATCCAAGATGGCGTTTACTTTCCAACCCAATTGCTTCGCGCTGGCAATCTGCGACGCCTCAGCTTCGAAGGCTTGACCTTCGATCAGCAATTCGTCGTAGTCTGCCAAGACACACAGCAGATCGCCAGCGTTAACAATCTGTCCCTTTTGCACTTTGAGATCTTGAACGACCAGCAAGTGTTTGCGGCTCGCCTCGATATTGCCGGCTGTGCGAATTCGTGGTCGCTCGGCTGGCAGCGGCAAAGTGGTACTATCGATCTGAGTGCCGTTGGGAGCTAGCGCGGATGCGTGCCTGAGTTGGTTGCCTCGGCTGAGTTGAATGTCTTCATGGCCATGATCATCCGGACTTGGCGCCATGATGCGCACTTCGGTCAAAAGTCGGCGTTCCTTCTCAATCACCTCCAGTTGCGAGTCGCTCAATCCGTGCAGGCGCAGCGCTTCCCTCTGCGCGCGAATTTGCGAGTCTAGTTTGTCCCGACTGTATTCGCGCTCGAGCCGAGTCTTGGTGGCCACCGCACCAGTTGCGGATACGCCGGCTAAACGTTGGATTTCTTTATTCTCGACATCGCGTTCACCCAGCGCCTGTAAATAGTCTTTTTGCAACGTGACGAGGTCCTCGTGCGTTAAACGCATTTCGATCATCAGGTCACCCGATTCGATCGCTTCGCCAGGGACCGCATGCACGTGAGTTACCAAGCCAGTCATAGCCGCGCTGACAGGCAACTTGGTACGTCCGGGACGATCGACGATGATCGCGGGAATACTGATCGCTCTCGTAAACGTCGTGAGTTCGATCGGCTTTAAGAACTCATCCGAGAGACCGAGATTTTTGGCTGCTGCTGAGGACAGTTCCAGCGAATTCTCGTCGTCATGAGCGTGCTGGTGATCAGCGTGCATATGTCCGCCATGAGAATGTGTACCCGAACCATGATCATGCACCGCTGCCTGGCTGTGGTCGGTGCTGGTCGGAGCGTTTCCAGGGACAGCAAACCAGGGCGGTCGCCCACCGGCCAGGTACCGAGCATGTACGAAGCCTCCAAGATAGGCCAATCCCATTCCCAGCAAGGAAATGCTGGCCGCGATCATGAATCCACGCTTGGTGTTATTCATCAAATGGCATCCGGAGCTGCTCAAGTGCTTTATCAGAGTCTTAAGGTAGCGGAAACCGTCAAGGCTTTCGTGCAGCGCTTATCAACATCGCGATGTCGAACGTGCTTCATCCAAATGCTTGACGCCTTCCGCTACCTTAGAAAATGAAGCTTTGAAAAAGCACAAATGCGATTGTCGCCCATAGCCCGAAGTCCTGGCAAGTACCCAGCCAGTCCGCACGATCTAAGCTATTTCGTTTTGCTGGCTGTTTTCTTAGAGCTATGATTCTGGCCGGAATGGTCGTGGCTTGCGTGATCGTGTCCAGCGTGATCGTGGTCATGGACGATTTTGACCGAATAGGACTTATTGCCAATCCTTAGTGCCAAACGAGCATCGGCATGAGCCGCGTGCAGAGCATCGACCAAGCCTGCGCTGGAGAGTCCAAATCGTGAGGAAAATCCAGATTGGTCGATTTCTTGTGGCATGGGAAGGAGCTTGAATTGGACAGGCTTACCGCCGTCTTTTAGATTGAGCACCAAATTCGGCGAGTTCAATGCCACATAGGACTTTACATTCTTGTCGAACAAATAAACCACGAAATGCTTTTTTACTTCGTGGATACACATCTCCACATGGTATTCGCCTTTACCAACTTCGAGCAATTCGCCCTGATGCGGGCCATGGGTGCCGTGGCTGTGCGGGTGATCCGCAGTTGCTGCAGGAGCTAGATGAGCAGACAACGAGGCCCCATGAATCGCGATGGATATCAACAAAACAGTGAATGATCGACACATGGAAATATACTCCGTTAGGTATGAAGACTCGGATGGTTCGAGCATCGAGCGAATCGGATGCGCAGCTCGTCCCGCAGGGCCAGTAGGGACAAAGTGTCGATCGTAAACGAGGATCGGATTCAGGCGAGCATCCCGTAGGGACATTATGTCGTCGTAGATGGCAGTCGCGGAACCACGACCAGAATCTGTAGAAATGCTACGATTCGCTGCATGAATTTGGTTTCCGTGCTCATTGTATCGACAAAGCAGAACAGGAAACAAAATCCAACGAGATATTTTTTCAGGTCCAGAATAAGAACTCAGCCTGTCGCGCTGCCCTGGAGCGCCCAGCCTACACTGCGCCTAAGATTTTAGCTGTATAGCTAGCATTGAATCGGCGAACAGCATTAATTGCGACTGACATGTGGAGCCAGTTGCGCCGATATAGCTCGCTCGATCGCAGTTCGCAATACAGCGTCGCTCGCAGCGCTATCCTCGATTAATCGCTCTCCATCCCCACCGACAATCGGACTTGCCGAACGTACAAACCCACCGCCAATATCGCTCGAGGGTGCCAAAGCAGGTTTGGCAGCATAGCGAGGTTGTTCGGCGACACCGGTCGCCACGATCTGAGTGGAATTGACCGGAACGTGAGGTGCGACTCCGCGTTCGCTGATCGCATCTCCGTCGGGGGAATAGAACTTCGACACTGTCAGACGCAATCCCCCGGGAAAAGTCTTGGTGGGAAACAAGCCTTGTACGCTACCCTTGCCGTAAGTGGTGCTGCCGACCAACAATCCACGATTGTTGTCGCGAATCGCACCGGCAAAAATCTCGCTCGCGCTGGCGCTGTCACCATCTACCAGAACGACCAACGGCATTTGCCAAGTCCCACCGCGTGTGGCGGAGTAGTTCTGGTTTTCAATTCCGTTTTTGCCGCGCGTGCTAACAATGCCGCCTACATCAAGAAAGCGATCCGCGACCGCGACCGCGGCATTAAACCATCCGCCCGGATTGCCGCGCAGATCGACGATCAAACTACGCATTCCCTGCCGATGCAGTGCCCAAAGAGCGTCATCAAGTTCTTGCGTGGTTGTTTTCTGAAAGCTGGTAACCTTCAAGTGACCGACGCCCGCAGTTTTGTCGATCATGTGCACTTTTTCGACGCTCGAAACTTCGACTCTGCGACGATTGATGGTTACTTCGAACACTGGTTGGCTTTGACGCTGGATTAGCAAGCGAACAGAGCTATTTTCAGGACCTCGCAGCAAGTCTGCCGCGCGTTCGGCTCCGACTTCGGTACAGCGTGCGGCCCCTACTTCAATAATACGATCGCCAGACAAAAGCCCAGCCTCTTGAGCTGGTCCGCGGGGAATAACGTTCAGAATGCGCAGCGGAACTTCCTGGGGTTGGAGGGCGATTCCCAGCCCAACAAAATTGCCTTCGATTTGCGACTCAGTTTCAGATAGTTCGCCTGCCGACAAGAACGAGGAATAAGGGTCCAACAATCCGACGGCACCACAAATAAATTGCAGAACTGTGGCGGTGGCGGCGAGCGACAAATCGCGTTCGGCCACGGACGCAACGGTCGCAACAACTTTGCGAGCCTCCAATCGCGAACGAATTGGGTGAGCCAGCGCGACGCGGTGAATCGACGTTCTGAATTGCTCGATAACTACCGCATCTTTATTGGCGAGGAACGCGTGTACGAATCGAGGCTCGGTGAGCGCGACTTCTAAGTATGCCGTGCCGCCGCGTACAATTTCCGTCATATCGACCACATCGACATAGTTCATCTCCAACAGTGCCAGTACTTCGGAATACAGTTCCAACGATTGCTCAACGGACATCGCGCGAACCGCTTGCAGCAATGTTGGATCCTGGCAGCGTCGATTGACGTCGTAATGGATACGAGAAATTAGCAGTCTGAGCTTAATTTCTTCGTCGCTGGGAAACGCTCGCGTAGCTTTTTCATAGTGCTGAACCGCCTCAAGCCACTTGCGGCCTTGCTCCAACTGTACGCCCGAGCGCAGAAAGTTAATGACCGCATGATCGTTACCGGCACTGGATCCTTCCGCACCAAATGCAATTGCGCAATAGAACAGCGCAAACGCAAAAGCGCCAATCCTGGCAAAATGAGTTCCATTTTGGGAAACACGCATCGTCACACACTTCCGAATTGGGCGAGCTGGGCAGGACTTCGTGGTTATGGTTTTTTCCGATTCCACTGCGACGGGCTTGCGCGATCATCAACTAGCGCGATTCGCTCGCTACGAAGCGGTTTCGAAAAGCGGCTGGAGCCTCGCGGCGCGGTGCGAACCAACCGAAAAACTGCCGATAATTTGGAGCGGCTATTCCGGATCATCTGGTTCGACTGTGCCGTGCCACCATCCATGCACGAAGTCAGCCTGTCGAAACATAGGTTACGATCTGTGCCTGGTCAAAAAACTGACCGATAATTTTCGCACGAGCATCCGGCACATTCGCTCCCATCTGCCCTCGGCCAGCGCAAGACAACGCCTTTGCGGTTCTTACTGAGCGAGCTTCACAGACAATCGCGACTCGTCCGACCATGGCGCATCCAGCGCAAGAAAGAACTTGCGGCTTACCAACCGCCAGTTCCATTGGCATCCGCGGAATCGTATGCGCCAAGTTCGCCAGCGGCAAGCAGTTTTTTTTAGAATCAGGTTGGGTCGCAAAGATCCAAGCCGATTGCCGGCCAACGCACCGTACCAAATGGGATGGGAATGACCGACATTTGCGGCGCAAATCTCTCAATCAATTGCCGATTCCAATGAGTTGAGGAATCGGCAGGATTTTGGCTCATGTCGTTAAGAACCACCGATGTTACGGCCAGCCCACGCTGGGACGCTGCTTCCAAAGATAGCAAGACATGATTGACCACTCCCAAGCGATTATCGGCAACCAACAAAAGTGGTAATCGAATGCGCTGGGCCAAATCCAAAACTGTCCAATCGGTAGCGATGGGGCTGAGCGCTCCTCCGGCTCCCTCGACGATCAGAGTGTCGCACTGACCGTACCACCAGTGGGCACCATCCACCAATTTGTTTTTATCGACCGAGCGCCCCTCAAGTTCCGCCGCCAAGGGCGGGGCCAATGGCATAGAAAATTGTTGAGGACATACTTGTTCCAAGGGCCAGTCGGTCTGGCTGGCGGCGCGCAGCAACTCGGCGTCGCTGGTCACCGAAGCGTCGTTGCCGCTAGCAACCGGCTTGTAAACACCAACGCGATTTCCCAAACTCGCCAGGTGTCTCGCCAGCAAGCAGGCAATGTATGTCTTGCCGACTTCGGTATCGGTACCGATCACAAACAGACCGCGCGGTGGCTTGCTCACATTTTCAAGCCTGTTAGCATTGACCACCGGATGGATTCCTACTTGGCAACTAGCGGAGAAATTGGTCGCCGAATTCGACGACCGGCCAAAAAAATCTAGCTGGCCCACAGTTTGTGGACGTTTTATTCTCGATTTCCCAATGGAACTTACAAGATGTCGGAGAATACCCGAAATCGCACTGTCCAACTCGCACTCGTCCAAATGACTTGCTGCGAAAATAAGCAGGACAACCTTGAAAAGGCAATTTCCCAGGCGCAAGCCGCCGCCGACAAGGGCGCAGAAATAATTTGCCTACAAGAGGTGTTCAATACTCAATATCCCTGCCAGTCCGAAGACCATGTGCGATTTGACCTGGCAGAGGAGATTCCCGGTCCAACCAGCAACCGATTATCGGAGGTCGCACGCCAGCGAAACGTCGTAATTACTTGCTCGATTTTCGAACGGCGAACTCATGGCTTGTACCACAATACGGCCGTTACATTTGATGTCGACGGAAGTTTGGTCGGACGCTACCGCAAGATGCATATTCCCGACGATCCGCTGTACTATGAAAAGTTCTATTTTACTCCCGGCGATTTGGGCTTTACGGTTGCCAAGACCAAGTTCGCTCGCATCGGCATCGGAGTCTGCTGGGATCAGTGGTATCCTGAAGCGGCTCGGCTGTTTGCACTGCGAGGAGCTGAAATCATTCTCTATCCGACGGCAATCGGTTGGATTCATGCCGAACGGGAACAATTTGGTGCCACACAACACGATTCGTGGGAAACTGCCATGCGGGCGCACGCAATCTCCAACGGCATTTATGTCGGCGCCGCGAATCGCGTAGGCACCGAAGGCGGACTTCAGTTTTGGGGAGCTTCCTTCGTAGCCGATCCAAACGGCCGAGTACTATATCGCGCAAGTCACGATTGCGAAGAAATTGTGCTGGTTCCCTGCGATCTATCGCTGATTGACACAGTGCGAACTCATTGGCCCTTCCTTCGTGACCGGCGCATTGACGCTTATAGTGAAATCACTCGTCGGTACATTGATGTGGATTAAGAGTCGCACGACCCTCAGCGCCTGACACTGCTTCGTATTCGATAAGTAGATCGGTAAATTGATGCCTGCAGAATCCATAGTTCGTTGGCCAGCCGAGTGGGAACCTCAAGCAGCAACGTGGCTGGCCTGGCCACACAATTGCGAGACGTGGCCCGGCCACTACGAGAACATTCCAAACACCTTCGTACAATTCTTGCGCGCAATCAGCCAAGTACAGCCAGTTCACTTGCTGAGCGGTCCGACAGAAATTCCTCCTAGTGCCATGGCGACCATCAGCAAACTGAGTAATGTTGCCGTGCATCACGTGCGTACAAACGACACTTGGATTCGCGACTACGGCCCCACATTTGTCGTGCGAATCGCCGACAGCAAATTGGTCGGCATCCGCTGGCGATTTAATGCTTGGGGAGGAAAATACCTACCGTGCGATGACGATGCGGCCGCTGCTGCGGCCATATGTGGCATTGTTGGCTGCGACTGCGTCTCATCAGAACTCCATTGCGAAGGGGGCGCACTGGAAACTGATGGCTGCGGTACACTCCTGACCAATAGTAGCTGTCTACTAACCGATACTCGAAATCCAGGTTGGACTCGCACTCATATTGAAGATCAATTCAAGCAGAACTTGGGGGCAAAGAAGATCATTTGGGTCGACGGCGGTGGCCTCGACGGCGACGATACCGACGGCCACATCGACCAGCTCGCCCGGTTCGTGTCGCCTGGGCGAGTTGTCGTGGCTACCAGCAGTCACAGCAACGATTCCAACGCCCGTGGATTACGCGCTAACGCTCAGATTCTGCGCGCCAGTACCGATGCCAATCACCGGCCGTTGGAAGTTATTCCTTTGCCCACACCCGCGCCGCGCTGGGTAGACGGCAAACGCGTTCCGGAGAGCTACTGCAATTTCCTGATCGCAAACGAGATCGTCATCTTGCCCACCTTTCGATCGCCGCCAACCGACCAGTATGCGACAAAGTTGCTCAGCGAGCTAATGCCGGATCGAACGGTGATTCCGCTGGATGCATACGATTTCATTTGGGGATTAGGCGCATTTCACTGTGCGTCCCAGCAGCAACCGCGTGAGATCGATTAGAACCAAGGCGTGAGCGAATACCAGCCCGAAGCGCAAGCGAGTGAATCATCGCATGTCACTCGCTTGCGCTTCGGGCTGGTATTGCGCACGGGATTCGGGCCGCCGGTTACTTCCAAGCCGCCGCCAAATCCGCCTTGCCCATCCGACTTAGCAGCGACAAGAGCAACTAGGACGGACATCTCCGACTCTGCGACTCTGCGACTCTGTGTGACAACTTTCAGTTACACGGATTGGATTCACACAGAGGCACAGAGCCACAGAGTTTCCGGCACCCATTGGCTTCACCTTATTCTCAGTACAGCTACATCTTTCTCCACATGCTTACGCTCGCGCCCAATTTGACGCTTACCGCCGGACTGCCAGGCGACGGCCTGCTGATCAATACGGAAACCGGTAAGGTGCAGGTCAAGGGCCTGAGCTTGAAGGCAGAAGGAGACATCACGTTTGGCGTGCTGAAGATCAAGGGTCTGCAGGTGGTCAAAGCCACAGCGAGTGGTAAACGCTCCTCACGAACGACAAGACGATATTCTTCCGCCTCTAGCGAAAGCTAACAATCGCAGGTAACATCGACCTGTAAATTGCCCGTAATTTCAAGATACAAGCGAGTGCATCAGTCCCGGCACAGAAGCGAGTGAAATCACGGCACGCACTCGCTTGCGCGTCGGGCTGGTATTCGCAATCGCTACAGCTTATTCCACAGGTGCTACGTCGACACTGACCGTTAACGTATGTTGCCCGCCGCCGAGAAAGACACCGCGCAGTGGAACGACGTCCTGATAATCGCGGCCGACCGCTACCGGAATATGATCGAGATTACACAGGCAATCATTGGTAGGATCTACATCCAACCAACCCAATTCAGCGCCACAATAGACTGAGACCCACGCGTGAGACTGGTCGCAACCAACCAAACGTGGTTTTCCTTCCGGTGGGACAGTGCGCAGATAGCCGCTGACGTAGCGAGCTGGCAGGCTCAGTGATCGCAGGCAGGCAATCTGAATCTGAGCGAAGTCCTGGCACACGCCCCGCCGCAATTGAAAGGCTTCTTCGGTCGAGGTGTTAACGAGTGTGGCGCCGGGATCGTAGGTAAAGTCTTGGCGAATTCGATGAGTCAGATGGATCAGTGCTTGAGCGATCGGGCAATTCGCGGTAAACGACTTGGCCGCGTACTGAGCGAACTCATCGGCGCGACGAATGCGTCGCGAATCGAATTGGAATTGGCTCGCTTCCAGCCAATTGGGGTCTCGCTGCTGCTGAACGTCCGCCAGGACTTGCTGCCAATCCTGCGTACTTTCCGGAACGAAGGCAGGACGCGGCCGAACGCTTACTCGGCTGGTCGCGGTAACAGTCAACTGCCGATGGCTTTCTTCAATAGAAAACGCGTGTACCGTATTACCAAAAAAATCGCGGCGACGATTGTGAATCTGTGGAGTGGGCCGAAATCGCACATGGTGCGAAAGGGTCCGGATTCGCCAGTCATCGCGCGGCGTTTGCAACACGAGGTTCTGGCATACTCGCACGGGAGATTCGTAGATGTACTTGGTAATGTGTGTGATCTTGTACTTCATGCTGGACCTCGCTCTTTTCCAGCGTAATGTCGCTGCTGGCCAACATGGATGAGGAACTTTCCAGATATTGCTTCGGAAAGTCTGGGTAATAGTTCACCCAAACGATCCAGTAGTCGCACCAGCGCCGAGCGTTCGCCGCTGGTATCGACGCGGACGAGGGCAATAACGTCGGCCAATTGCACGGTATTTAGCAGAGTGAGCGCCAAACGATATTCGGGCGAACGCACGGCCTGACGTGGATCGCTCGGCAAACACTCGACGTGATTCATGATCACCGCCAGTTGATAACCGATCGACCGTGGGTTGGTCTCGTCAGTCAGCACAAGGTCAAGCACCGGAGCCGCTTGTAGGCTGGCCATATAGCGCGAACGGTAGGTCATAATACTATCGAGAGTGACCAGTACAGCATCCAGTACCGCTTCCGTCTCGCTAGTCGCTTTGGTTAGCATGGCACGGCAGAGCGCCGTGGTTTGCCAGGCGCGTTCGATGCGTCGGCCAAGTTCGAGGAAGCGCCAAGCCTGAGTTCGCGTCATGCTTTCGGCAGACAAACCGGCTAGCGCCACCAGTTCCGTGATGACTCGATCGAGCACACCAATGGAATCGGTTGCGTCGATCGCGCCGGTCGCATTAGGACGCTGGCAGGTCTCATCGATTCTGCGGATCATGCGCCACATGTCAATGGCAACCCGGTCGCGCACACTGGATGCAATGCGCGTGATTTCATTGACTGTTGATCGCAGGCTCATCGATTGAGTCGCATCAAACACGGACTCCGGAAGCATCTCGGAAACGCTCGGCAGCCGCTGCTGCAATCCATCGATCACATAATCGGGTTCGATCTGACCACGTTCCGCCAAGGCGCGTAGCAAAACCGGCATTTCATCGACTTTCTCTCGCTCGTCAGTCAATCGAAGCAGCGCCGTGCGCAACAATCGAGCTTGTGCCTCGGCGCGCTCTACGTTGCGACCGAGCCAGAAAAGATTGTCCGCAACTCGACTCGGGAAATCGTCGCCGCTGCGCCTTAGCGTGACAGCTTTGGTTTCTGCCTTGAGCAGTGTGACTTTCTCGACAGGCTTTTCAGAGAGAATCCACACATCCTGACTGCGTTCGCCCGAAGTCATGGTCTGGTTCAGCACCATTGGGTCGGGCGAAACTCGCGACAGAGCGCTCGGCAGAGCTGAATAGGTACCGCCATTCTCTACCACGAACCCGCGCAGCGCGACGAACCACGGTTGCAACCGACCGTCAACGAAAACCGGCGTCGTCGACCGCACCTGCATTTGTTGAGCGACGAATTGCGATGGATGTTTCTTGATGCGCTCGATCAAGTCAGTTCGCTGGCCACTGGTCAGTGACCCGGGATGGATGGCCGGCGAATCGTACGTGCGAAACGCTGGTCGAATCAGCAACTGGTCGAAGTGGCTCCACACATAGTCGAGCGAAATTCGATCGGCGCACCACCACGTGGGAACCGACGGGATCAGCAAATCCTCACTCATCAAGTAACGGCAGATCTTATCGAGGTAAGGGTAAAAAACGGGCGATTCGACCAAGCGACTTCCCAGCGCATTGGCGACCGCTACTTCTTGGCAGCGCATGACTTCAACCAAGCCAGCAATTCCCTTGTCCGACTCCGGGTTCAATTCGACCTGGTCGCAATCGTCGTCGTCCAAACGGCGGAACAAGACCTCGACCGGCAGTAGTCCGCCAAGAGTCTTCAGCATAACTCGGTTTTCTCGCACCGCCAAATCGTCACCTTCGGCCAGCGTGTATCCCAAATATCGAGCCAGATAAGCATCCTCGACGTAGGATTGGCTGCGCGGTCCGCTGGTCCACAGCACAATCCGCGGATTATCGCGATATCTTGGTGCCAGTTTGCGCAGCGACTCCTGGAGAGATATAAAAAACGGTGCCAAGCGCTGCGCACGGCAGTTGCGAAACGCTACAGGCAAGTTTCGCGAGGTGACGATTCGGTTCTCCAGTAAGTACCCCAATCCAAATGGCGCTCGCGTGCGATCGCCCATCGCCCACCAGCCGCCATCCGCCGAGCGCGCTAAATCTGTCGCAAATAGTTGCAGATACTTTTGGTTACCAGCAACTAGCTCGTGATACGCCGGGTAGAAACTGGGATGCCCAAACAGTATCTCCGGTGGAATTAAGTGTTCGCGCAGCAGTCGTTGGGCTCCAAACAAGTCCGCCAAGATCGCTTCATAGAGCCTGGCACGTTGTACCAGACCGGCAACCAACTGTTCCCATGCTTGGTGCGGTATTAACAAGGGCATAGCGTCCAAGGTCCACGGTCGAGCCTTGCCACCATGCAAATTCTGGACAGCGGCGGTCAAACCATCGCTGGCGATCTGCCGCTGCGCCAGCTCCCAGCGCCGCTGAATCTCTGACACACCTAGTTGATCGATATAGCGAAAAAACGATATCCAATGGGACCGCAACTGATGTTCGACAACGAGCTCATCGTAAACACTCGCCGGTGGGTGATAGTCGCTTAACAGTTCCGCGAAGGAATTGCTTCCAGAAGGCGCACTCATAACGGTCGGACCGCTCGGCGCAAATCGAGTGTCATGGGAAACGCGGCATTCATTTCCACAGATGGCGGCGTTACCTGGCCCGGAGTATGGCCGTTCGCGAAAAACCGAGCGACTCGGCGGGCCTCGGCTTCGTATGCGTTCACGGGAAAGGATTGATAATTGCGACCCGCTGGGTGCGCTACGTGATAAGTACAGCCACCGATCGAACGATTGGACCAAGTATCGATAAAATCGAACACCAGAGGAGTGTGCACCCCAATGGTTGGATGCAGCGCGCTGGCCGGAGCCCACGCGCGATAGCGCACCCCGGCGACATACTGGCCTTGAATTCCAGTCGAACACAACGGAACTCGCCGACCTCCGCATGTGACGACATATCGTGACCCGACCATTCCGGAAACTTCTACTTGCAATCGCTCAACCGAAGAATCCACAAATCGGACGGTACCGCCACCGGCCGGTTCCTCCCCTAAGACATACCACGGCTCGATCGCCGAACGCAAGTCCAAACGCATATCACCCAGCGACATTTGGCCGATCTTCGGAAATCGAAATTCAAAGTGCGGTGCAAACCAAGCGCGGTCGATGGGTAGGTCTACCAGGTTCAATTCGTCAATCACTTCGCCAAAATCGCGCCATACGAAATGCGGTAACATGAAACGATCATGCAATGTCGTGCCCCAATCGATCAATGGTCGATCGTAGGGCGTCTCCCAAAAACGCGCGATCAGCGCTCGAATCAACAGTTGCTGCGTCAAGCTCATCTGGGCATGCGGAGGCATTTCAAATCCGCGGAATTCGAGCAATCCCAGCCTCCCACTGCTGCTGTCCGGCGAGTAAAGTTTGTCGATGCAGAACTCCGCGCGATGCGTGTTGCCGGTCAAGTCGATCAACAAGTTGCGAAACAATCGATCGACCAACCACGGTGGGCAATTCTCATGGCGCGGTGGCACAAGCGAAAAAGCCAGTTCCAGTTCGTATAAAGCGTCCTTGCGCCCCTCGTCCACGCGCGGCGCTTGGCTAGTTGGACCGATAAATCGTCCGCTGAAAAGATAGGATAACGAAGGATGATTCACCCAGTACCCAATCAAGCTGCGCAGCAGATCCGGCCGTCGCAAAATCGGACTTTCGGCCGGTGAGGGACCACCCAGCACCACATGATTCCCGCCACCGGTGCCAGTGTGCTTGCCGTCTAAATCGAACTTCTCAGTAGCCAACCGAGTCGAACGTGCTGCCTCGTATAAAGTCGTCGTATTATCTACTAACTCGTCCCAGTTCGCGGCAGGATGAATGTTCACCTCAATCACGCCAGGATCGGGCGTTACCTTGATTTGATTCAATCGAGCATCTGAGGGTGGCAAATATCCTTCGATCACGATTGGCATGCGCAGATCGATCGCAGTCGTCTCGAGAGCGGAAATCAACTCAAGAAAATCTTCGAGCGATTCCACAGGTGGCATGAACGCATGAATCTTGCCTCCGCGCGGTTCGAAACACATCGCGGTACGCACGCTTGTCGCAACCGGATGCTCTTCACGCGGATCGGCTTCCATGGTTGGCGAATCCGCCGCATCGCCTTTACTGGCGGAGAGTTGTTGTTCGATTGTGGCGCCACCCAGGACTGGATCGATATGCGTGGAGTGTAGCGGTTGCCGGCGGAAGGGAGGCTCGGGCAGCGCTGATTGGGGTGCGAGTGGATCGACCGGAAGAAACTCAGGCAGGTTAGCGGGCGGAATCCATGGAAGCGATTCTAGAGGTAGGCGCAAACCGATCGGTGAGTCGCCGGGCAGCAGAAACATTTTTTCCGAGCGCGTTGGCCACGGACCGCTCAGCCATCGAGCGCGCCCTTGCCACCATTGACGTTGCAATGGCATGACCAAGCCGCTTGGTTGATTGATGCCACGCTCGAAGATCTTAGCCAGGCGCGCACGTTGCTCAGGATCTTTCAGTTTCGAATCACGTGGATCGACATTGATGGGCAAACGCTGCTCTTTCCACAGGTAGTGAGCGACGTCTTCGTAAGCAGGTGTGATCCACTTCGCAGGCACGCCCAGGACTTTGGCGAAATGCCTAGCAAACGTGTCGGTTTCAGCAAATCCATGACCATAGTCCCGATCGATATCGGCGATCAAGTTCTCGTCCTGCCAAATCGCAACTCCATCGCGGCGCCAGAAACATGCCAGCGACCAACGAGGTAGTGATTCGCCTGGATACCATTTACCCTGACCGTAGTGCAACAGCCCGTCGGGCGCAAACCGCTCGCGCAGACGCTTGATCAAGACCTCGGAAAGTTTGCGTTTGTGAGGACCAACCGCCGCGGTGTTCCACTCCGCACCGTCCATATCGTCGATCGATACAAAGGTTGGCTCACCTCCCATCGTCAGTCGCACATCACCGGCGCGCAATCGCTGGTCGATCTCTTTTCCCAACGCTTCGATGGCATTCCACTGGTCCAGCGTGTAGGGTTTGGTGACTCGCGGATCTTCGTGGATGCGCGTAACCTGCATCGCAAAGTCGAACTTGACCTCGCATTCGTCGAGCGCGCCGGATATCGGTGCGGCGCTCGATGGGTCTGGCGTACATGCGAGCGGAATATGCCCCTCGCCAGCTAACAAGCCAGACGTTGGGTCCAATCCGATCCAGCCCGCACCCGGTACGAAGGCCTCCGCCCACGCGTGCAGATCGGTAAAGTCAGCTTCTGGGCCAGATGGACCATCCAAACTCTTCTGGTCGGGTGCCAACTGAATCAAGTAACCCGAAACGAATCGGGCCGCGATGCCCGAATGTCGCAGCATTTGTACCAGCAACCAAGCTGAATCGCGACACGAGCCTTGTTTGCGCACCAGTGTTTCTTCGGGCGTCTGCACGCCGGGTTCCAAGCGGATCAAATAATCGATCTCGCTTTGGATGCGCTGGTTCAGGTCGACTAAAAAGTTCACGGTCAATCGCGGAGTTTGGTCGATGGTTGTGAGAAACTTGCGTCCCGAATTTTCCAACGGCAAAGTCTCAAGAAACGGTCGCAGTTCGCGATCCAGCCACGCGTCATATTGAAACGGATATTTCTCAGCCGACGGCTCGACGAAAAAATCGAACGGATTGATCACCGTCATCTCGGCCAGCAGATCGACTTCGATGCGCAAGCTGCGCGCTGGTTTGGGAAACACGTAACGAGCCAAAAAGTTACCGTGCGGGTCCTGTTGCCAATTGACGAAATGTTCCGCCGGCTCGACCTTCAATGAGTAACTGGATATCGGTGTTCGGCAATGGGGCGCTGGGCGCAACCGCACCAGATGCGGTCCCAATGATACCAGCCGATCGTAGGTGTAATTCGTAGTGTGATGCAGCGCAACGCGAATCGACATAGACAACTTTTTTAGACAGCCACCCTGGTTCAAGCCGTTTTCTCAATCGGTCGCATGGCGAAAAAGGATTCATGGATCCCTTCGCTGACGCTGTTGAGTTTCGTTTGCAAATTGTCGATGAATTCGTGCAACCCGCGTTCGATGATCAATTCGATATCGGCAAATGCAAGTTCGCTTTTTAGACTGCCAAGTCGTCTTTCGGCCAAGTTCCGATAGGATCCTACCGGCGATCCGACAACTTCGTGGAGAGACCAATCGGCGCCCATCAAACAATACTGTACCGCGCGGGGAAATTCGCGATCGAGGATCAAGAACTCGACTACGCGCCGCACGGACAGTCCGCGGAAGCGTTTGCGATACATCTCAAAACCGCTGACTGATCGCAAGACAGCGGACCAACCAAGATCGTCGATCGTAGTGCCGACATCGTTGACCGACGGCAGTAGAGCAAAATATTTGACATCTAAAATTCTGCTGGTCTTGTCGGCACGTTCCATCAATCTGCCGAGATTCGCGAAATGCCATCCTTTATCGCGCGACATCGTCGCGTCGAGGATTCCATGGAACAAGTGGGCATGCTGTTTGACCGATCGAAAGAACTCCGACGGCGAGGCAAACCGTGCTTGATCGGTGGCCGAGCTGTTCACGAAATGATAGAACTCGTTCAGTTGTTCCCAAGCTTCTGAGGAAATCGACTCGCGTACCGTACGCGCATTTTCGCGTGCAGCGCGCAACGAGGAGACGATCGAGTTGGGATACTTCTTGTCCGAGGTCAAGAACTGAATCACGCTTTCGGCAGTCGCTTCGCCATAGTTCTTGGCGAAATACTCATCGTCGCCGGTAGTGCTGACCAGCGGACGCCACTGTGAGTCCGAACCGGCTGGCTGGTCGAGTATCAAGTTCAACGTAACATCAATGAAGCGCGCCAAATTTTCGGCGCGCTCCACATATCGAGCCATCCAATAAATTGATTCCGCTACTCGGCTCAGCATATTCCAATCTCTGCCTTAGTCTCTATTTGCGCTAATATCTCAAGAGTTGCTAACTTGCCATTCGCGCGACGATTTGCTGCTGGCTCTGTTGGGATTCAACCGCTTCGGCCTGTTCGTCAGCTAATACCCACGTATCCTTACTGCCGCCGCCCTGCGAGGAATTTACGACTAACGAACCTTTTCGCAGCGCCACGCGAGTCAGACCACCGGGCAGCACCCAAATGTCCCGCCCGTACAAAATATAAGGTCGCAAATCGACGTGCCGGCCTTCAAAGTGATCGGTGACTAGAGTGGGCACGCGCGACAGAGCCAGCGTAGGCTGGGCGATATAGTTTCTTGGGTCCGCTTCGATCTTGTGCGCGAATTCTACTTGCTGCTGGCGAGTCGAATGCGGGCCAATCAGCATGCCATAGCCACCCGCCTCGTTCGCCGCCTTGATGACTAACTCGTCAAGATGATCCAGTACGAAACGCCGATCGTCATCGCGGGCACAAACATAGGTGGGAACGTTGGGCAGAATGGGCTCTTGGTCGAGATAAAACTTGATCATGTCGGGCACGAAAGCATAGATCACTTTGTCGTCGGCCACGCCTGTCCCTGGCGCATTGGCCAGCGCCACATGCCCTTTGCGATACACATTCATCAGCCCCGCGACCCCGAGCATGGAATCGGCTCGGAACGCAAGTGGGTCGATAAAGTCGTCATCGATGCGCCGATAAATTACATCCACTCGCTGAAATCCGTCGGTGGTGCGCATATATACGAAGTCATCTTTGACCAGCAAATCACGGCCTTCCACTAGCTCGACACCCATCTGCTGTGCCAGAAATGAATGTTCGTAGTAGGCCGAGTTATAAATGCCGGGGCTTAATACGACGATCGTCGGAGTTGTGATCGCGTTGGAAGCCAGACCTGCCAATGTCTCGTACAACTTGCTGGGATAAGTATCCACCGGCCGTACGCGCAGATCGCGAAACGCCATTGGAAAACTGCTCTTCATCACCAGGCGATTCTGCAGTACGTAGGAAACTCCCGACGGGCAGCGCAGATTATCTTCCAGAACATAGATCTTACCGTCGGCATGGCGAATCAAGTCCGTGCCCGTGATATGGCACCAAATTCCGCCTGGCGGATTCAAGCCTCGGCATTGGTGGCGATAGGATTTGGCTTTATCCAACAAATCTCTGGGAACAATGCCCTCACGAATAATATCCTGGTCATGGTACACATCGTTGATGAATCGGTTCAGTGCTTCGATGCGCTGTTTGAGCCCTGCCTCGATCAATCGCCACTCGATCGCGTCTACGATGCGCGGCACGATGTCGAATGGAAAGATCTTCTCCGTACCTTGTTGGTCTCCATAGACCGTAAAGGTAATTCCCATTCTCAGCAGCGCTCGATCAACCGCTTCTTGACGCTGCTTCAATTCAGTCGCTGAAAGCGCGCTGAATTTGTCGATTAATATACTGGCTCCCCCGCGAGGCTGGCCCTCAGCGTCGAATAATTCGTCGAAGAAGCCTTCAGTAGAATAGCCTTCAAAGGCATGTTGCTGGTTCATAGGTGACGGACCTCAAGCTAGCATTTCGACTCGGAAGCTACCGCCACTAGCTCGTTCGTAGATGTCACAATCATAACAAGTTGCTTGACCGTACCTCTCAATCGGACCGTCAGAATTTGAAATTCAGTTCGAAACTGCATAAACGACAAAATGTCACAGAATCGACAAATCCAGTGGTTTTGCATCAACGATGCCACCAGATTTTGCTCGACCTCATAGGGAGAAAGCTTAAGGCGAGCGGCAGATGGCAATTTACCATGCCGTGAGCGTATACAAGCCCGAAGCGCAAGCGAGTGCGTCAATCCTGGCACGGACACAATCCCGGCACGGTCACACTCTCTTGCGCGTCGGGCTTGTATTGGTAAGCACCTAACATTTCAGCATCGCCCCTGCGGAAGTACGGGTCCCTAGGGATTTTTCCCCCAAGAATGATGCGGCATCACCAGGTTTACAGCGAACTTCTGTTGGCAACAAACTACGATGCACGATATAATTCAACATCCCACCGGTCTTTTGGCTGGGCGCCAGCCACGACCAACCATAATCCCACCCAAACCCCAACCTGACTTTTGATGCGTAGGTTCTGACGATTTATTGAACCTATTGGTCAACTCCCTAGTTTGATTGCAATTCAAATCCAAACTTTCGCATTTAGCGATTTAGTTGATCATGAATTGCAGTTTCTATGCACTGGAGCAACTTATGAGCGCCATTTCTAACCCATTGCAGTCGTCTGGTTCGGCCAGCCACTCCTGGGTATCGAGGCTACACGGAATGACCTTACCCAGCAGCAAATGGATGTGGTTCACGGTCGGCGCGATCGGCTTGGCGATTGGATACTGGTTGATCGCGGGGCTGCAAACCAACCATTCGGTCTCCAATAAATCGCTGGTGATGTACACGGTCCAATCGCGAGATCTGCCTATCTCAGTAATCGAGCGCGGTAATTTGGAGAGCCAGTCGAACGTGCGAATATTGTGCGAAGTAGACGATCTACGCAACGATGGTGTCTACGGCACACCGGTGGTATGGATCATCCCCAACGGTTCGTCAGTAAAAAAGGGTGATTTGTTGGCGGAATTTGATTCGGCTCCCATTTTGACTGAGTTGGATCAGCAAGTTCTCGACACCGAACGCTCGAAAGCCGAGTTCATGCAAGCAGAAGCCAGTTTGAAGAATCAGGAAATCGAAAATCAAAGCTCCAAGGACAAAGCAGAGCTAGACGTTCAGCTCGCGCAATTGGACTTGAAGATGTATCAAGATGAAGAAAAAGGGACGCATCGCCTGGCCGTCGAGGCGATCAATCGGCTGATCGACGACGTTAACAATGAGATCCTAACCGCCGAGATGAACCTCAAACTGCGTCGCAACGAGAAAGTCGGCATCGAGTCGCTTTTCAAACTGGGCTATGCAGGCAAGAGTGAAAAAGATCGTTCGGTGCTCAGTTACCTTCAAGCCGAAGCTGACTACTCGGCGAAGCTCAACAAGATGAAGACCCAGTTGGCTTCCTTGGATAAGATTGAGCATTACGAGTTACGGATGCAAACTTTGACGCTCCGAGGAAAACAAACAACTGCTGAGCAAAGCCTGAAGCAAGTGCTGCTAACGAACTCGGCCAAACTGCAGCAAGCCAAGGGCATATTGGCAGCCCGGAAGGAATCTTTGAAGAAAGAAGAAGAGCTACTCGCTCGATTCAAGGCTCAGCTTGACAAGTGCAAGATTCTGGCGCCTTCGGACGGCATGGTAACGTACGCTTCGGATCGCGACATTGAAATTCGCGAAGGTGCGGCCATCCGCAAGAGTCAGCACTTTATGTCTTTGCCCAATCTTCAGCAAATGCAAGTTCAGGTCAGTGTCCACGAATCAGTCTTGGATCGTGTTAAAGTTGGTCAAAAGGCCACTATCTCAATCGATGCCTTTGCAGAACGCAGATACGAAGGTACTGTCCAGTCGGTCGCAGTACTACCAGAACAGAACTATTACTATGGATCGGACACGAAAGTCTACAAAGCAATCGTGAAAATCGACGAAACGGTGGGACAGCTCAAACCAGGCATGACTGCTGTGGCCGAAATACATATCGATCTGCTGGAACACGTCAACGCAGTTCCGGTGCAGGCAATTGTGCAGCGCGACGGCAAGAGTTGGCTGTACGTTGAAGATGGCTCGTCTGTCGCTCATCGCGATATTACGCTCGGACCGAGCAATGATCTATTTGTAACCGTCACCGACGGCATTCAAGCGGGGGAACGAGTGGTTCTGAACCCGACGGAGTTGATCGAGACTGCGGACGAGAAGCAGAATAATCCCGAGCTTGATCAAGTCTCACCGCCGGCAACTCCCATCGCGCCCAAAGGGACGCTGACGGCGGCGCTGGTGAGTGGACCGGCGAAGAAATAAGGCGTTCATCCGTGTGGATAGCCACAATTCAGTTAGCGGTCCGCAACCTGCTGCTTCATAAACTGAGAAGTTTCCTAACCATCCTGGGAACGATTCTTGGAGTTGCGTCGGTGATCGCCATGCTCAGTGTGGGCGAGGGTTCCAAACGCAAAGCGGTCGAACAAATTCGGCAATTGGGCGCTTGCAACGTGATGGTGCGCAGCGTTCGACCGGGCAGTGGTTCACAAGGTGGTTCGCAATCTGGCAATACCTCTGGCCAGACGACTTCGCGAGTTCTCGAATATGGATTGACCTATGAAGACCTGCGTTCACTGAGCGGTAGTTTACCCACAGTCGAGCGCGTCGTGCCACTTGCTTTGGTGCGCAAGAATGCTCAGCACCAAACTTTTCGAATTCAGAATGCGAGAATACTTGGTACGACTCCTGAATTGCTCATGGTCAAGAACTTGAAAATTTCCCGCGGGCGATTCATCACGCAGCAGGATCTGGATCAGATCAGCAACGTCGTCGTCCTCAGTGAAGGTGCCGCGCGTCGTTTGTTCAGCTTTGCCGATCCACTCGGCGAAGCAGTGCTGCTGGGTGACGGAGCCTATCGAGTAGTCGGAATTCTTAAACAGCAATCATCGGGAGCGGAAGCGGTTGGCCAGATTGGAAACGATAATATGAACGAGGACATGTATATTCCGCTGACCGCAGTGCGCAGCAGGTTTGGGGAACTGCAACGCATCGTTTCGGCGGGCAGTCGATCCTACGAACGAAACCCATTGAGCGAAATCACGTTGGCCGTTAATTCGGAAGACATCGTTCCGCAGACTGCGGATATGGTCCGCCGGCTGCTTGAAATTCGACATACCCGCGCGAAAGACTATGAAGTCGTCGTGCCTCTTGAACTGCTCAATCAGGCCGAACATGAAAAACAGGTGTGGAATATCGTTCTCGGTTCCATCGCAGGCATATCCCTGTTGGTAGGTGGCATCGGAATCATGAATATCATGCTCGCCACCGTCACTGAACGTACACGCGAAATTGGCATTCGTCGCGCCATTGGCGCTCGCCGCGGCGATATCATTCGTCAGTTCTTGATCGAGACCATTGTGCTCAGCACAACTGGCGGCTTAATCGGAATTTTCCTCGGCGTCGCGTTACCGTGGAGCGTAACTCAGTTTGCGGGAATTCCGACTGCAACCAGCACCTGGAGCGTAGTCGTCGCGTTTGGTATCTCAGTCGCAACGGGTATCGTATTCGGAGTCTACCCCGCTCGCAAAGCCGCCCACATGAACCCGATCGAAGCGCTGCGACATCAATAGAGCCAGCGTCGAGAAAAATCTCGAAAGCATTTGGGATGCCTTCTCCCCTGCTGCTATAACTAGATTTAAAGGTAGCGGAAGTCGTCGAGGGCGTCGTCTGGGCTTTCGTGTCAAGTCCTTCGAAACCCAGCCAGCATTGAACGAAGAACGAAAGCCTCGACGGCTGCCGCTACCTCTAGATCTAGTTATGGCAGCAGCGTGATGGTTACGAAGGTGAGCTGAGATGGAGAATAGCGAAATCGCGGATGTTTTCGACCAGATGGCAGAATTGCTTGAGTTGAGCGGAGAGAACATGTTTCGCATCCGCGCGTATCGCAACGGTGCCAAAGCCATTCGCGAGTTGCCGGAAAACGTAGCAGATATTCTCACGGACTCCGCTAGAGACCTCAAGGACGTGCCTGGCATCGGTCAAACGCTCGCAGACAAAAGCAGAACTTTGGTAACCACTGGCAGCCTACCGCAGTTGGACGAATTGCGCAAGAAGATCCCGCCTGGGTTGATCAAGATCATGCATATACCCGGACTGGGCGCCAAGAAGGCAATCGCCTTGCATCGTGAACTGGGCGTCGAGAATTTGGAACAATTGCGCACCGCATGCGAACAACATCAAGTTCGACAGATTAAGGGCTTTGGCGAGAAAACGGAGCAGTCGATTCTCGAGGGCTTAACGATTGCCCAGTCGGCTGCCCAACGCATGCGAATTGATCAGGCGCAAACACTGGCATCGCGCATTCGCGCGCACATGACGCAATGCGCTTCGATCAAGCGCTTAGAATTCGCTGGCAGCTTGCGGCGAGGAAAAGAGACCGTCGGCGATCTCGATATGCTCGTCATCAGCGACGATCCCGCGGCGGTAATGGACCATTTCGGCCAACTACGCGGCATTGCCAGTGTGATTGGGCGCGGCGATACCAAGATGTCGCTGCGCGTGGACGATCAATTCCAAGTCGATATGCGTGTAGTTCCTCAAGCCAGTTTCGGTGCTGCGTTGCAGTACTTCACCGGCTCGAAGGAACACAATGTGGCCATTCGACAACGAGCTAAAAAAATGGGCATGACCGTCAATGAATACGGCGTTGCCAAACTGAGTGCGCCCGGCGAACTCTTTGCGGGCGCGTCGGAAGAGGAACTCTATTCGACTCTAGGTTTGCAGTGGATACCACCTGAGCTTCGCGAGGGCCGCCACGAAATCCAGTGGGCTGGATCTGACCACGGATTTCCAAATCTCGTACAGTTGCGAGACATGCAGGGCGATTTGCATATGCACACGGTTGCTTCCGATGGCACTGAATCGATCGAAGCGATGGCCGCCGCCGCGGCAAAGCGAGGATTAAAGTACATCGCCATCACAGATCATTCCAAACGCGTCAGTATGGCTCGAGGACTGGGCCCTGAGCGATTGTTAGCTCAATGGGCCGAGATCGACCAACTCAATCGCAACCCAGCGAACGGTCCAGCGGTCCGCATACTCAAAGGGATCGAATGTGATATTCTCGAATCCGGACCATTGGACTTGCCGGATGAAGTTTTGGAACAGGCTGATTGGGTCGTCGCCAGTGTCCATTATGGCCAAAAGCAGTCGCGCCAGGAAATCACCGCCCGCATTGTCGGTGCGCTGTGCAATCCTCATGTCGACTGCATCGCGCATCCAACCGGCCGGTTGATCGGTAGGCGGCAACCCTACGAAGTGGACATGTCCGCAGTGATTCAAACTGCCGCTAACGAACGAAAGTGTTTGGAACTGAACGCGCATCCCACGCGGCTTGATTTATCCGAGTCGTTTTTAATGAGCGCAATTGCGGCGGGGGTTCCGATATCCATCAATACCGATGCGCACACAATCGACGGGATGGATGTGATGTCCTTTGGCGTCATTCAAGCCCGGCGCGCGGGGGTTCTGGCAGATCAAGTCATCAATACTTGGCCAATTACTAGGCTCCTAAGCTGGCTGGAGCGAAATTAAGAAGCTCTGCAACGATCGCCAACTATAGCGATTGATCGGATTGTAGTGATTGCTGCACTCGCGTAATCGCACAGCCGTTTACTTAACAGGTTGCGGCGTAGCCGAGCGTGACCTACTTTTCGATACAAGCCAAAATGGCAACGCCGATTCCGTGCCTCGGCAGTTCAACCAATCCAGATTTCGTGCTAGTAGAGATACCTATGCCTAGTTCCGGACCTGCTTCGATGACGGGATTGACCAGTGCACTAGCGGGAGGCAATTCATCGGGTGATTCCGCCAAATTGGATGAATTGCTACAGCGCATCAATCAGCTTGCAGGCAATTCTCCTGGTGCCTCCGCAGGCGCGGAAGTTGTGGCTGCCCCACCGGCTAAGCCGGCCGCTTCCGCCTCGTTGCCCGAGCCAAATGCAGCCGCGACGTCGGCAAGCCAAGCAGTGAACAACAAAGTACCTCAGAGTTTTGCAAAGATCACCGGCGACTCCGAGGAGCCTTTCATTCCCAATGTACCCGGGTCGCTCCGTGAAGCAGGCATCGGGGAGGGATTGGTCGAAGAGTTGATCATGCGGTACTTGTTGAGCAAAGGCGAAGCTCCTGGGCGCATGATTGCTGACCAAATCAAACTGCCGTTCCGATTGCTCGAACCGATTCTCAATCGACTTAAATACGAACAAATGACCGCGTACCGCGGCGCGAATTCGCTGCACGATTACACACATATATTGACTGACCAAGGCATGGATCGCGCCCGTCGATACCTCCTGCGCACGACTTATTTTGGTGCCGCGCCTGTACCGCTCGAACAATATTGCCAAGCCGTTAAAATGCAATCGGTTGAAGGTCAGAGTCCTGGCCCTCAAGACCTCGCCCGCGCCTTCAAGGATTTATTGATCGATCGCAAGATGTTCGGTCGGTTGGGGCCGGCGATCAACAGCGGCAAAGGCATGTTTCTGTACGGTTATCCAGGAAACGGCAAGACCAGTATCGCCGAACGCGTCACTCAAGCGTTTGGCAAGTACATCTGGATACCTCGCAGTATCATAATCGAAGGTGAGATCATGCGTCTGTTTGATCCGCTGATGCACCAGGAAGAAGACAGTACGCCCGCCAACGTTTCGCCTTTCGAAGAAAGCAAGTTTGACAAGCGTTGGGTGCGAGTTCGCCGTCCCACGATCGTTGCCGGCGGTGAATTGACGATGGATATGCTCGAAGTGCGCAAAGACCACACGACGAACATCAGCGAAGCCCCTTTGCAATTGAAGAGCAATTGCGGTGTGCTGCTCATCGACGACTTTGGCCGCCAAAAAATGCGCGTCGACGAGTTGCTGAACCGTTGGATCGTGCCCTTGGAAAAACGCTACGACTACCTCAATCTTTGTAGCGGCAAGAAGACTCAAGTCCCGTTCGATCAACTGGTAATCTTTTCCACCAATCTGCAACCCAAGGATCTCGTTGACGACGCGTTCCTAAGGCGTATTCCCTACAAGATCGAAGTGCCCAACCCCAGCGAAGAAGCGTTTCGAAAGCTGTTCGAAATCATGTGTCCAAAAATCGGCTTGCCGTATCAACCCGAGTCCATTAACTACTTGGTCGAAAAGCACTATCGTGCGAATGGGCGTCCATTCCGCAATTGCCATCCGCGCGATCTGCTATTGCAAGTTCGCAATTATTGCTTGTACCACAAATATCCTCTGGAATTACGCATCGATTATCTCGACTTCGCCTGCGAGAATTATTTCTCGATCATGTAATTCCGCAATTGGGACTGGCGCCGTTATTCTTCAAGTATGTGTTGCTTAGGCGCAATACCGTTCAACGAACGTGGGATAAGCTTACAGCTTGTCAATATCTTGTGCAAGCAATGGCGAAACTCCGCTACAGGTTGACAAGCTGGAAGCTTATCCCACGTTCGTTGAACGGTATTGTGCTTAGGCGAGTGGCAATACGAAATCTAAGGGCGAGTTGTTCCGACGGAGTTCGACGCGAGCGAGACTCCAACCGAGCGCGAGTCCCACCGACTGGTTCGGTGGATTGTTAGGCTTCAAGCAACTCAGCATCGCACTTATCTCGCGCCTGCAACTCCGGCGCAAATTCTACGGATGTTCCGTATCGCCGATGGCAAGCTGGGGGCAAACTCGCTGCCCCAAACCACGCTCGGGGTGTCGCGATTCGCTGTGTGGTATCTGCCAATTCAATGAACTGGACAGCGATACATATTTGCAGTCTATAAGCCCGAAGCGAATGCGATCCCATGGCATACATAGTTTTTTCGCTTGCGCGTTGCGTTACAATAAACTGAAATATTCTGCCAAGGTGACGCTGAGCAAATTGTTGGAAGGGCGATAATCGATGAACAAAATTTCTCGTCGTGCGTTATTGAAGAGTGCCGCAGCGAGCAGCGTGTTTCCACTATTCACGATTGGCGGAACCAAGTCCTCCGGTCAAATCCTGGGAGCGAACGACGTGATCCGCGTCGGCGTTGCAGGGATTCATGGGCAGGGGCGAGCTCATATCGAACAGTACATCGGTCTACCCGGTTGCCAAGTCACGCATTTGATCGATCCCGATGCACGGCTCTTCGAATCGCGCAGCAAGATGGTGCAGGACAAATGGGGGCATCGGCCAAAGTGCTTTCAAGATTTGCGCGAAGCGCTTAACGACAAGGAGTTCGACGCGATTTCAATCGCAACCCCAAATCACTGGCACTCCTTGGCAACCATTTGGGCATGCCAGGCGGGTAAGGATGTCTACGTCGAAAAGCCTTTGAGTCATAACATCACCGAAGGCAGACGATGTGTCGAGGCGGCGAGAAGATACCATCGAATCGTCCAGCACGGAACTCAACAGCGCAGCAACTCTTGGCAGGCCAGCGAGATTGCAACGGTACAGTCCGGGAAGTATGGCAAGTTATTGGTCTCTAAGGGATATTGCTGCAAACCACGTTGGAGTATTGGTCACAAACCCATTGCACCAGCTCCCAGTGAAGTCGATTTCAATTTGTGGCTCGGACCGGCACCCCAACAACCCCATCACGGAAATCTAGTCCACTACAATTGGCACTGGTTTTGGGATTTCGGCAATGGTGATATCGGCAATCAGGGAATTCATGAACTTGATGTAGCTCGCTGGGCAATCCCTGGCGCAACAATACCTTCGCGAGTTTGGAGTCTAGGAGGTCGATTCGCCGAAGCAGATCAAGGGCAAACTCCCAACATGCAGATGGCCGTGTATGAATACGGCGACGTTACTCTACTGTTCGAAGTACGTGGATTGGTCCGAGGTGCCGAGGAAAAACCCGAAAGCCTGCTGTCTCGGTTCAAAGTACTGAATGAGTTCTATACAACAGAAGGAATGATTACGAATAACACGTTTTTTCCCAAGAACGGCGGCCAGCCGCAGAAGCTGGACAAGCTTGATGTCAAAGTCACCAATGGTGGAGCGTGGGGGAGTTTCCTGAAAGCTGTGCGCAGCCGCAATGTGTCCGATTGCAACGCGGATGTCGAAATCGGACACTACTCTTGCGTGTTAATTCATGCGGCAAATGCATCGTACCGCTTGGGGAATGATGTGCCCTTCGATCCCAAATCGCAAAAGCTGGGAGACAACCGCGAAGTAGTCGAATCGTTCAATAACCTGCAAGCAAACTTGAAAGAAGCAGGTGTACAACTGAACGCTGCAACCTATCGAATGGGTCGGACGTTGACGATGAATGCTCAGAAGGAACAATACATCGGTGACGGAGCCAAGGAAGCGAATGCTTTCCTGTCGCGTGACTACCGCGCTCCGTTTGTCGTACCTCACAGCGTGTGAGTCGTGCAATCAAATTCCTAGGTTGAACTTAACGTTGGAGAGGCTTCCCATGCTCAGAATTATTGTTCCAAATCTGTGGAACTTTTCCGGCAAAGTCCTGGGTGCGTTGCTCGTTATCGCAAGCCATGTCCCGTGTGTCGCCGATGACTTGCCTGAAAATGCCCAGCCAAGGACGATCCATGGCGATTCCGTTGAACCGGAATGGGAAGAGCCTGTAACGATCACGGTCGGTCAAAACGACGGTGACTTGCGCGGCGATACGGGCAAAGCGATCCAAGCGGCCGTCGACTACGTAGCTCGGCAAGGTGGCGGCACGGTGAAGATTCTTCCCGGAACCTATCGCTTGCGCAATTCGATATTCTTGCAGTCACACGTCAGGTTGGTGGGCAGCGGCGAACAGACAATATTGTTCAAAGAGCCTTCAACAACCACCGATCTAACGGTCGACGGCGATCATTGGGATCAGGAAGTTACGCTTGCCGATGCGAAAGGATTTCGTGTCGGCGACGGAGTACGCTTGGTCGCACAGGACCCACATGGCAAAGGAACGAACATCATTCAGCGAACGTTGATCGCACGCAAAGGCAACCGGTACAAACTCAACGAGCGCTTATCGGAGCGCTACCATCTCTCCGGTAAGCCGAAGATTGCCACAAATTTTGCTTTGATACAGGGAACGAATATTTCGCATGCCGCCATCGAGGATTTGATGGTTGACGGTAACAAGTCGCAAAACACCATGCTCGACAAAGGAGCATTTGATGACGGAGCGATTCGTTTTGATCAATGCAAGCGTATGATGGTTCGCGGAGTTACGGTCCGCAACTTTTATTGTGACGGAATTGTTTGGGGTATTTCGCACGATGTGCTCGTCGAGAATTGCAAACTACTCGACGGTGTTCGACTGGCAATTCACTCAGGGTCCGGGTCGCAACGGTCGATCGTTCGTGGAAATACGGTTACCAAATGTGCGGAAGGAGTCTATTTTTGCTGGGGTGCCCAACATGGCCTGTATGAAAAGAACGTTATCGCGCAGTGCGGTTACGGCATGACGCTTGGCCACAGCGATTCCAACAACCTAATCCGCAACAACGAAATCCGCGACAGCCGCCAAGCCGGAATCTACTTTCGCGGTCATGGCGGTGCTTTTGGGCCACATCGCAATCGCTTTGAAAACAACCGCATCATCAACAGCGGAGGCGAAAGCGGGGTCGCGATCGATGTCCAAGGGGAAGTGGAAGGAGTCGAAATCGTCAACAATGTGATCGAGGAATCCCGCGGCCCGGCGAACCGGAGCGGCATTCGCATCGCCGCAGAAGCGAAAAACATCCGCTATGAGGGCAACCAAGTGCACGGAGTCTCCGTATTAATCGCGGATCAACGCCCCAAATAGTGAACAATGGTGAGCTCCAACTGCGGCTGCTGAATCGCTCGCTTTTTCGTGCCGATTGCACAAAGAGAAGATAGGTTTATTTTCCAGAATCAACGGCCACCTCTATCGCTGGCGCCATTTTCCCATGAGATGCAAATCTCACGATTTGCCAACAAAATGGTGAGAATTTTTTGCAGGTTTCGCTCACGCTTCTTGCATATCTAATTGGGCAGTTCTGAGAAAAGAATTGCTAGGAACTGCCGTGTAGGCTTTTCTCCTTCTCAAGACATTTTCCTGGCAATGGTAATCGGGCGGCAGTCATGACTCGACGTTACAAGAAAAATCGAAAAGCGGAAAAACGTTGTTCTTGTTCATACCGACCCAATTTGGAGGCACTCGAAACGCGAATAGCGCTGAATGGTACTGATATTAATCCAGACGAAATTGGCGATGTGATGCTAAGTGACGTTTCGATCGAAACGTCACAACCCAATCTGCGCCTTTCGATTCCATCTGAACAATCGGCTGTACTTTCTTGGGGCTTGACTGGCAAACCAATTGAGCAAAGCTCAGCGATCCCCGCGACGGTGACGGCGGCCAGTACGTCATTGTCGGCGCTAACCGTTTCGCCCTTCGAGTTCGTCGGCAACGCCTTGTCAGTCAGTACGACACTGACGCGGACCAGTGCACCAACAGGTGCACTTGCTGGACAAACTGTGACTTTCACACTGACCGGGCCAGTCACGACCACGCTCGGCGCGACCACAGATGCCAACGGTCTTGCGTCAGTCGTATTTCCGCTTACGGATCGCGGTACTTACAGCGTGAACGCGAACTTTAATAGCGGCACTCCCTTGCTTACCTCAGCCATATCGAAC
>SYJV01000553.1 GCA_005798335.1 Planctomycetaceae bacterium
CCACCGCAATTGAACATTGTTCAACGCAGCGCTGTGTTGAACAACTGCAACTACAAGGATGGCACGTCAGCGTTGTGCCCTGCGATGCTCAAGGAGTTGTCCAAACTGGCGACATAGAGCGATTGCTGCGAGACAACACTCGGCTGGTCAACGTGTTGCATGCCAATCACCATATTGGTACGATCCAGCCAATAGCACAAATCTCCGAAATCTGCGACCAACGGGATGTGCTATTTCACACCGATGCAGCTCAAAGTGTGGGCAAAATTCAATGCTCGGTCGATGAACTTGGTATCGACCTACTCAGTCTTAGTGGACACAAATTCTACGCACCCAAGGGAGTCGGCGCCTTGTACATCCGCTTGGGCGTTTCCATTGAACCGATTCTCTGCGGCGATGGACACGAGGGAGGCTTGCGACCCGGCACAGAAAACGTCGCACATATCGTTGCACTTGGTCATGCGGCAAAGTTGGCTATGCAGGGAATGGAGGCTGCCGCAGATCGCTTGGCAGAATTGAGAGATCGATTTCATGCCCAGCTCGAACATTTGCTGGGAGTCGTGATACCGGTTCACGGCAGCCGAGCGCAGCGGCTGCCAAACTCGCTCAGCTTCGAATTGCCTCGCACTCGCGCTAATGACTTGCAACAGAGGATACCGGAAATCTGCTTCGGGCCATTGCTATCGCCAGTTTCCACTATCGGTAACGGTTCCTCTAGCTCGACCTACACCGCAATCGGACTCACCGCCGACCAAATCTCTCGCACTTATCGAGTTAGCCTCGGTTGGCAAACCAGCGAGCAAGAAATCGAACAAGCGTGCCAAATGATTGCGGCAGCTTACGAAAGCATGCTCTTGTAGCTGATACCGACCAGGAGAGTAGAGCAGTTGTCCCCAATTGCTTGGAGGATTATCGAGACTCAAATCTCGAATCTCGAATATCAAACCTCGATACTCATCCTCAAATCTCAAATAGCGGATATTTGAAATCTGAAAACAGTCCAGGACTGTGCTATCCATGCCGATGCACCGCTTGCTGCTGACGTACAACACAGGTAGTTTGGAGTAGCGAAAACTTGGTGGCGGCAATTCATCAGTCGGAGAATCGATCTTGTCGCTGGACCACGGTCAATTGCTCGAACTGTTAGGTGTATGCTCGTGCGACGAGCGAATACGTTACTCCTGATATGCCTGCTGCTGGTCAACGGCGGTGGCTGCGCGTTTCAAGTTGACTCGCCAAACAAATCCTTTCGTATCGGCTCCAATTCCATGGCCCCAACCTGGATCGGACCAGCGCGACAGGCCGTATGCGAAGAATGTGGCTATCGGTTTCTCGTTGACGATGCGACTTACAGTTGGGAGTTTCCAACGCGGTGTCGGTGTTGTGGCGGACAGTGCACAGTCGCAGATCGAGTAATACCCGGCCAAACTGCCAGCATTCAGGCTGTCGCATCGCCGCGCGAGATCCAACGTTTGGATGCAATTGTCTTCAAAACCGAGGGAGAAACGCAATCGACGGTGAAGCGAGTATGGGGACTGCCTGGGGAATCTATTGAACTAAGGAGCGGCGAATTGTGGGTTGGCGGCCACCTGTTTCAGAAGGATATGCAGCAACTGAAGGCGATCTGCGTAAATATCTCTCACTTCCCGTCCGACCGTGTGAGCCATTGGGAATTTAAGATCAACTCAGAGCCCGACGGTGTAGTTGTTCCGATCGAAAGGGTCGCCAAATCGATAACGCCGCATGATCCGGTTACCCAAGCCATTCGGATTTCTGCTGGACACGCGATTCGATATAGCCATCGCATTCCTGCTCCAATTGGCCAGTATTCGAAAATGCAATCCAGTAGAATTCTTGACGATTATGAGATCAATCAAGGTAGTTCCGTGGCACTTCACAGTATCGATGATTTTCTCGTTAATGCGCAATTGAAGGAGTTGCCAAGAGATTTAACTGGTCTGGTCAGATTGCACTATCGCGGGTTCGATTACGAAATGCACCTCAGTAGTACGATCGACTTTGTGCCGCCCCAGGCAAAGAAAATTTCGTTGGACAAGCACGGTGCGCTGGTGTTGCCACCTGCACGGGAAATGGCTTTCGCCACGTGCGATGGTCGGTTACTCGTTTCGCTTGCCATGGAACGAGGCCGCCAGGACTGGATTGTTGAACTCGGTGGGCAGACAATCGCCGTGGATACAAGAAGCAAATCACGCGAACAATTGAGCCCCTGTCCAACAGCAAAATTGAGTGCAACTTCACCCATAGAAATCTCTGTGCAACGAGGCCAATTAATCGTGACGCAATTGGCGGTCGCGCGCGATCTTTGGCTGGGGGCACGCCATCCCCGCGATGATCGTTGGCTTGCAAAGGAGCCAATTCCATCACACCACTTTTGGGTGCTTGGCGACAATTTGCCGATCTCGTTAGATTGCCGAGAAAGATGGGCGGGTGGCATCCCATTTCATCAAATTCATGGCCGTCTCTTACCACCGATTCGTTAGATTTTTGATTTGCTGGCATTAACCCACGTAGGACAACCAAGATATACCGTCCTACTTCATGCATACGACAAGTGAAAGCAACTCGCTGGAATCACCGTTTTCTTCGGTTTTGATTAAAGCGATTAGGGTGACTTTGACGATTAAATAGACAAGCCATGGGGGTGTGCGAGCATTTAAGTTGAGAAATTGGCGTAACGGTCGCTGATCGATCTGCTGTCATGCTTTGTTCGGCGAACATCATTTTGTCGGCGATTGCGAGCAGCGGCGGATTCTGCCGAAGAGCTGGCAACGCCACCAACTTTCGCCAATTCTGGGAATCCCCCACGTGCGCACTTGTCAAGTGTCCATCGGGCAAATTCTAACTCGATGCCTGTTCTGCATCATAGCTTCGTTGCCAATGACGATCAGCGGTTGTGCGCTGGTACCAGACGTCAAGCACAAGCCACGGTACTACAATCCGTTTCCGCAACTCAAGCAAATCGCCGTGCTTCCGTTTTTCAATCAGAGCGAGGAGCCAACGTTGTCCGGCGAGCGAGTGGCGCTTGGCTATGCGAACGAACTGCAAGCCACGCCTGGATTCGAAGTATTGCCGGTCGGTGCGGTCAAGCGTCGAGTGGCTGAGTTTACTGGACCACTGCGCAGCGGGGAAGACTACCAGCGTTTGGCGCGCTTCTTAGGAGTCGATGCCGTACTCGTCGGATCGGTCACCGATTTTAGCGCTTACTATCCGCCGCGCATGAGTCTGAAAGTGAATTGGTATGCTGCAAATCCAAGTTTCCATCCTGTCTTGCCTGGATATGGATTGCCATGGGGAACGAAGCAGGAGAAAAAGATCCCGCGATGGATTCATCACGAAGCGCAACGAGCCTTGGCCACCGAGCAACTAAAAACACAAACGCCATCATTGCCCCAAGAGCCTGCGCCGACCACGGAGATACACGAGCGATTGCCAGCACCGGCGCCGGCAAGCGATGCTCCGGCTCCGTCGGCGCAAGAGCCAGGTTTGTTGCCGGAGGATCGCGCGCAGCCGGCGGAACAATCGGCAGAATCGGAGAACGTGCGCACTGCATCGTACGACGGAGCCGCGGTCAACGAAGGTGATCAGCTCGATCGCTCAACCGATGCCGACAATTCACTCGTATCGAATTTGCCGGAAGATTGGCCCGATCCGCGCGGCTTCGTTCCCGATCCACCCGGCCGCGAACGACCTGCTGCGGCCCTACAGGCTGATGCCATCATCTCACACATGTCCGCTTATAATGGTCATGATGAAGATCTCACCGAGCGTCTTGCGGAGTACTTTTATTTTCGCGACGACGCGCGTTTCGGGGGATGGCAAGCTTATCTCCAACGCAGCGAAGACTTTATACGCGTGTGTTGCCATTTTCATCTCACAGAAACGCTTGCCAGCCGCGGCGGACAGGACGAAAGCCGCTTGATCTTTCGTTGGCCTATTGTCCGATACCAGCGGTAGTTCGCGCGCCAGGTGGCTCAACAGGCATCGCCGTCTGTTGCTGGTAATTCGCGACACGAAACTACACGACCAACTCGTTCGCTCGTCGGCGATCTTGCTGTGCACCCAGCCAGCCCGGATCGAACCTCCAACGATTGAACGGAACTCAAGTGCGTGGCACGGAGGTATCGGACATGAGCAAGGAGATCAACGTTCTGGCGCTAGTAAAGGGCGAAGAGCGATATATATTTTTGTACGATGATGCAAATCGAACTGAAACGTTGCGGATGCTAGGACGCTATGCCGCTGACCCGCAACTGAGTTTTTCTTGGTATGACGCTGCCGTGCTGAGCAAGAAAATCCGCGAAGCAACAGTTGCAACACCAGCGGTCGCGGGCCAACCCCTGGCGCATGTGCCAGCCTTGTCACCGCGCCTGCAATCCCGATTTTCGTTGCGCACTAATGGTGAGACAAAATAGCAGCTCGTGTTCTAGAAACGCTAAGTATCGCTCGAGAAATAAGTGTCAGGTACCTAGTGTGAGAAACTCGCCCTTCGGGTGCTGCGCACAAAAGGTAC
>SYJV01000554.1 GCA_005798335.1 Planctomycetaceae bacterium
CTCTCTGTTGGTACGGGAGCAGTTTCGCAAGCGCCTTTTTGCGATCTTCTTCTTTTTCAGCCAAGATCATCTGGCGAACCGCGATGATGCGATCACCGTCGAAAAACATATGCTCGGTGCGACAAAGTCCAATTCCCTCGGCTCCAAACGCGATTGCATTGGCAACTTGATCGGGTTGATCGGCGTTGGTGCGGATTCCCATCGTGCGATATTTGTCGGCCAATTTCATCAGCGAACTGTAATACTGATATACCTTGCTGTCGGCGGGCTTCATCGTCTTGCCGATCAATACTTGTTTAAGTTCGCTGTCGGCGGTGTCGATCTTGCCGTGAAAGACCTCGCCCGTCGAGCCATTAATGCTGATGGGATCGCCTTCTTTCAGCGTCACACCTTTGCAGCTTAGCGTGCCGCGGGAGTAATCAATTTCGATGTCGCCAGCACCGGCTACGCAGACTTTGCCCATCTGCCGCGCGACCAGCGCCGCATGGCTGGATACACCGCCACGGCACGTCAAGATCCCGTCCGAGGCGATCATGCCGCGCAAATCTTCTGGGCTGGTTTCGATGCGCGCCAAAACAACATGCTGACCCTTGGCCGCGAGTTCTTCGGCCTTGCCGGCGGTAAACACGACTGCCCCCGATGCCGCTCCCGGGCCAGCCGGCAAGCCGGTTGCCATCATGCGGCCTTCTTTCTTGGCGTTCGCATAGGCCGTGGTATCGAAAATGGGTTGCAGTAATTGGTTGAGCGCCTCTGGATCACCCGACTTGATCGCATGCTCGGGTGTCATCAGCTTTTCCTTGACCATATCGTGGGCAATTTTCACGTAGGCCAGCGCCGTTCGCTTGCCGTTACGAGTTTGCAGCATGTACAGCTTTTTCTTCTCGATCGTAAACTCAAAGTCCTGCACATCGCCAAAGTTCTTTTCCAGAGTCTTGCGAACTTCGACCAATTCCTTGTAGGCGGCACCGATCGTCTTGTCTTTAGCCATGTCGGCGATCTCCAGAGGAGTTCGCACGCCAGCCACGACGTCTTCGCCCTGAGCGTTGACCAGATACTCTCCGTAGAATACGTTTTCGCCAGTGGCAGGATCACGAGTAAACGCAACGCCCGTGGCGCAATCGTCACCCATGTTGCCAAACACCATGCTTTGAACATTGACCGCAGTTCCCCATTCGTCCGGAATGCGATACTTCTGTCGGTAAAGTATCGCACGTTCGTTCATCCACGAGCTGAATACTGCCGCCACCGCACCCTCAAGTTGTTTGACAGGTTCGTTGGGGAAAGCCTTACCAGTGCGCTCTTTGATCAGCTTTTTGTATCGCGTCACAAGTTCGCGTAATTGAGTTTCGGATAGCTGAGTATCCTCAGTAACACCGGCCTCTTCCTTGACGTGATCCATCACTTCGTCGAATGGTTCATGTTCGTTCTCGTGACGCTTTTGTACTCCCATGACCACGTCGCCATACATCTGAATAAAACGACGGTAAGAATCCCATGCAAATCGACCGTTCTTGGTTGCCGCAGCGAGTCCTTCGGTCGTTTCGTCGTTTAGCCCCAGGTTGAGAATTGTATCCATCATACCCGGCATCGAATCGCGCGCTCCGGATCGCACGGACACCAACAACGGATTCTTCACGTCGCCAAATTTCTTGCCAGTTTCCTTCTCAATCCAAGCGATCGCTTTTGTCAGCTCGCTAACGAGTTCGGCCGGAAACTTTTTTCCAGATTTGTAATAATTGACGCAGACCTCGGTGGTGATGGTGAAACCCGATGGGACAGGCAATCCGATCTTGGTCATCGCCGCCAAATTGGCGCCTTTACCACCAAGCAACGCTTTCATGTTTCCGGCACCGTCAGTTTTCGATTTGCCGAAGTAATAGATGAGCTTGTTTGCTTTCGCCATAATGTTTTGCAACCTCCAGTGCCGGTGCGTGGGGTGTTCGCAGAACACAAACCCCGAGAATCATTGACTTTACGTATGCCAGATGGTTGGCGAGTGTACTGGCCAGTCCAAAAACCGTCAATTGGTCACACGTCCTCAATCGCTCACACTGCAGGATTGTCGATCCAACGCACGTTCTAGGTCACGTCGGACTACTGTATGCAAACGGAAAAGGGAGGGACGTTTTTCTTACTTCTTCCCCGGCAAACTCTTAGGCCAAGGGTATTGATTGTCACCAGCGCCCGGGTCGTGTGGGCCCGCGGGCAGCGTTGCGCTCCATGCAAGAACTTGTTCCATCAGCCGCTGAACGACTGCAGGATGCTGCGCCGCGACGTTATCCACTTGCATCGGATCGACGGTCAAGTCATATAACTCGACACGGCTTTGGTTAGGATTGGCGAGCAGTTTCCACTGCCCGTCGCGGATGGCTAGTTGCGGGCTGATACTGGACGGATGCCCAGCAATGCGAAACCGCCAATTCCAGAAGAGTGGTTTGGTGCGCGCGCGGCTTTGGCCGCTAAACAGATCGCTGACGTCCTCACCGTCCAGAACGTGATTGGCTGGAACACTTACACCTGCCAACTTGCAAATGGTTGGTAGGAAATCGACGCCAGCTACAATCGACGCGTCGTCCACGATGCCAGCGGAAATCTTGGCGGGATATCTGACCAGAAATGGAACCCGAACACCACCTTCGTACAAACTTCGTTTGCGTCCTCGGAACGGGCCAGGTGAACCGACGCCACTGTGGCCCGCATTGCGAATGAAAATCTCCTCCGGGCCATTATCGCTGCTGAAAACCACCAGCGTGTTCTCGGCCAACCCCATCTCCTCCAGACCGTTCAACAAACGTCCGATCTGTCGATCGAGGTCCGTGACGCTAGCGTAAAAAATCGTTCGAGCACTTTTGTGGTCCGCGCCTTGGGAATTCAAGTTCTCGAACGGCTCCATTTGCTCGTCAGTTGGGTTGAGAGTGGCATGAGGAACCAATGTCCACAGTTGCAAGTAAAAGGGCTGGTCCTTGTGCGAGCGAATAAACTCCAACGATTCATCGACGAACAGTTTGCTGGAATTGGCGCGAAAATAAGGATCGTTGCGAGCCACGCCAGCACCGCCGCGTTCACCAGTTCCGACGAAATCGAATCCATATTCTTTGGTCGCTGGCCCGTTCGCGTCGTTTCCCAAGTGCCATTTGCCTACGTGAGCAGTCGCGTAGCCTGCGCTCTTCAGCAATCTGGCTACGTTCGGCACGCTGGGCTCCAACCAATTCGACATGCCCCGAGATTCGTTCAGCTCGCGCGCTGCATAATGACCATGGATTCGATGTCGAGCCGGATATTGACCCGTAAAAAAAGCACAACGACTGGGCGAACAAACTGAGCCATTGACGTAGAAATTCGTAAACTGCCGACCCTCTACAGCCAATCGATCGATATTAGGAGTCTTCAGAAACTGATTGCCCTGGCAACTCAAATCTCCCCAACCAAGGTCATCGGCAAGGATGAAAACAACATTGGGCGGACGAGTATCCGCGCTAACAACTTGCGCGGCACCAACAATCAGTACCGTGCAAGCCGCGATCAAACGTACGAAGTTGTCCGCCGCCATTGAATGAATCTCCCGATCCCATTGTCGATTAGATGGACAGCGCCACTTTCATTTGCAGTGGAAAGAACAAGTCGTTGCAGCGAAATCGTTTAACCCGCAGCCGCTAGGCGAGGATTGGGTTGAGTTTTCGAACTTATTGCAAAG
>SYJV01000555.1 GCA_005798335.1 Planctomycetaceae bacterium
GCCGCTACTTCTTTCGCTGTGTTTTCGAAGCAAGGATCAATTTGATCTTTGCTTACCCCGCCTTTCGCACCGGCTTCGGATTTAGTTTTTTTCCGCCTGTTGTAGATTCGACCGGTGATAATTTTGTATTGATCTGGCGTGCAATTTCTCCGTGCCGCTTGGTTTTTGTCGATCCAATCCGCGGCCTCATCACGACTGGAGAATTCCAGATACTCAACTCGAAACGGCACGTTGTTGTGTTGGCAAATCGCGTATCGATTATGGCCATCGACCAGGATATTCGCGCCGGCCCAGACCTTCAGGCTTTCGCGGCAACCGACCGACATAATCGACGCCTCGAGGTGCGCAAGCTCGATGGTCGACAGAGGCCAAAGCTGCCCGCTAAACTCGCTGTCAATTACCAATTCTTGAGTTTCCGAACCCATTTCCGTATCCAATCAGCCATCCAAGTCAAAACCGTCAGGTCCAACCGGCGAGAGAGTGTATCGCCTGAATTCAATGTGTCAACTACAGTTCACAGATCTTTTCTTCTTCGTTCAACAACCCACACTTTCCACTTCCAGACTGAAGATTGCTTTGGTGTGGATAAAAAAACCGCCGTTTCCATTGCGCTGGTGTGTCAGCAGGATGCGATAGTTCCCCCGCGTCGATTTGAAAAACCCACGGAAGTAACCCCGATTGGTGTAGGGCTGCGTACCCATCAGCCAGCGCACCGAAATGCGATCGCCATCCGTCAGGTCGTCAAAATTTTTCAAGTAACCCACATTAACACCTAGGTACGTCGGAACAGCTATAGGGCTCATTTGCCCCGTGATGCGGAGCGTTATCGCAAGCGTTGGGCCTCATTTGTGCTCAATAAAACGGCCTGCAATCCACGCCTTCGCCTGGCGGCCTCGGTACGGGTTGAAAAGTGGCCATTGCAAACGCCATGCTCGATGACCCGCGGTGAACGCATTGCGAAAACGAACGATTTTGGTCAGCCGAAAAAACGCCGCGCAAACGGCTTCATCAATCGTCACTCTCACGTCCGGTCCCACCGCATGCACGGGAGCACGATCAACGTCTTTTGGTTTGCTCATAGTTTTTCCTCCGGCCCCTTCCGCGCGGGAACCTACGATGCAACTCCGCGAAGATCGGTCCTGCCCCGTGATCCAAGCGTTACAAAAAAACCCCCGGACTACCTGACCAATGTGTGGCATCGATCGGGATAGCCGGGGGCTGTTCCGGAATGTTCTACTGATCTTCGATGCCACTAAGCGACAGCGTAACTCTATTCGGGATTTTGTGCAATCGATACATTGCACAATTTGTGCAATTATTTTTCCGGCAGCAGTGATCGTGGAGACTTCAGCTTTAGTAGCTGCGTCAATATTGGAAACACGTCGAGCGACGGAGTTGTGCGCCCGGTTTCCCAATCGAAATAGGTTCGCTGCCCAAGAGCATAGCCTTCGTCTCGGATTGCTTGCGAGAACTCCATACCTGTCATACCGGTTTTCTCGCGGAGCATGCGCAATCGTGCTGCAAAGCGTCCGGAGTAGCTTGCTTCGTCGGGCGGCCTGGGGGCGGGTGTCATGGCGTAAAGCCTTTCTTGCGGTGAAGTTCTTCGACTGATCGTTGCCACACAAACCGACCATCATAACCCTCCTGATCTCAAGCAGCACATTCCACAAGCGACGAGTGGTGTCTGTATACTTCTTGTTCGCCTCTACTGCCCTGCTGAAAGAAGTGCGGTACAGAGCGCTGTCACCCGACACAGCACGTTCTCCGCCTCCTGATTTGCACCGTTCAGAGCATTGAGCGCCTTGCCGGTCTCTAATAGCAGATCCTCGATGTCCGCCGCTTGCAGTGCGTCGTGAACGTCCAGTATCAGACCAGCCGGCATCGTCACAGCACGGTTACGGCCCAATACTTCGATTCGTATCGTGTCGAGGTGCGTCGCATGGACAAATCGAGGCGAACCCGAGCCGCCATCTTGCATTTTCGACATAAATACTCCTCATCGGCGGACCGGGTTACCCTGATCGTTCTACGGACTAAACCGCATGCGTTCCTTCGACACCACGATTCATTCGTTCTCGTGTTCGGAAATGCAACCACTGCATCGCCTCTTGAATCTTCGTCAACGCCAAAGCGTTTTCTCGGCACGCATACTGGCCGGACTGAAAGCCCTTCAATCGATCTTCCACGATGGCCAACAACGCCTCATTGCTGATGCCGTTCACACCGGCTTCGGCGATCGGGCCGCTTTGGAACTTGACGCTACAAATTTCAACATCGTCGTGTTGATCTCCCGTATTCGTGACCCATCGCCGAATCTGATATTCATGGCACGCATTGCCTTGTCCCGGCTCGTCCAACACGTTGACCAACAACGCTTCGTTCAATCCGTTTACTTTGTGACTTGTAATCTCTCGTCCCATTTACAAACTCCAATAGCCTCGCTGCTCTCTGTCTGACTGTGATACACCTACCGCGCTACCGCCAACTCTTTGGTAACGGCGTTCGTTGGCTCGCGACCACCGGTTTGCGACTCTAGCAATTTTCCTGCGGCCACACGGTCGGCTTCTGTAGTTAACCCTTTGTCGATCGCGCGTATCGTCGCCTTGTAGCACCTTTCGTGGCAACCGCGGATCACGCGCATGGCGTCGAGAGGCTGCATGCAGGCCACGCATAACCCTTCGGTTTGGGCTTTGGTGATTCGTTCCATCGCTGACTTTTTCACTTCAATCCACCGTGTTTCTTTGATCGATACTTGCATGGATGGCTCCAAGGTGAGGGTGCATCCATACAGGAAAGAAAAAACCGGGGCTGGATTCGCCGCCCCGTCGCTAGCTGCTCTGTCGAGCCTGCCTGACCTCACCTGATTCGCCGGTTCGCTCGCTAGCTGCTGTGTCCAGCCTGCCTGACCTCGCACCTACTTCGCCGGGCTCGATTTGCTAGGCCACACTTCGCTTGGCTCCCCTGCTAGGTCTGTTTCGCCGACTCCCGCTAGTCACGATTTGCTCGCGACGTTGGTAATTTTATCGTCTGTCTCCCGTGGTGTCAACGATTATATCGCCAAGAATTGAGACAGGAGACATGACGGGAGCGTATAACTTCTTTCCTACTAAGGACTTGCGGTAGACAAATAATTTGCAAAAATCAGTGACAACATGGACATACAGCAGGTTCTCGGACAAGTCGACTTATTGATCAAGGCTCTCGAAGCCTTTAGGACTTCATTGAGCCAGGCTGAACCAACCTTACCCAGTAACGCTCAAGAGAAAGCTGATAGCGGGATTTGTTTGATCTGTGGTGTTTCCTTGCAAAAACACCCAACGAAAGATCAAGCGTGGACAGGAAAGATAGTGCGAGGGAATCACGCTTCGTGCTTTCGTGCGCTCATCCGGGAGATGGACGCGGGGACACTTACGGACTCGCAAGCGATTTCCAAGGGGCTGCTGTTACCGCGCAAGGCAGGCGGTCGCGACCCCGAGAAGAACCCATTGCGCCACAGGATTCGGGAAGTTCTTGACGAGGCGGCGGTACCGTCGGTGCCGAAGAAGAAACCGAAAAGTAAGGAGTGAGTGCCAATGCTCGCGCGATGTTGGCTGAATCGCTGGAATTAGCTCAGTGCTCCTTTTTCTTTGTTGCTTTCTTTTTGTCAATGCTCTGAAGATTTTTGCCGGTCCCCTTAATTCGTCTCCGGACATCTTTAACGTTGTCAGCCAGGGGAAGGGACTCAGGCGTTGTTCCACTTGTTTCACGCATCATTTTACGAACAGTTTTTCCAA
>SYJV01000556.1 GCA_005798335.1 Planctomycetaceae bacterium
GAAGCACTAGCGAGTGTATGCCAGGATTGACGCACTCGCATTGCGCATCGGGCTGGTATTCGCTTAGGCCTTGGTAAATTCCCATCTGCCGCTCGCCTAAGTAGCTTTGCAACTCACTACAACTTGACAATCGAAGTAGTTTTCGATTAATCTAAAAAAAGTTTCGACTGTTCGAAAACTCAATTCCTTGAGGCAAGGTGCGATGATGGGCCGTCAATTGCTCGTGTTTTTCCATTTAGCTGTGGTTCTCTTCTGTGGTGGTTGCGGGAACAAGTTACCTACCCAAAAAAATGCAACACTTCAAGAAAAATCGACGGCGACTTTTCGGGGCGAGTACCCAATTTCTGCCACTGTTACCGTCGGCATGGTCGCGGATTTGGTACGAGAAATTGGCGGCGAAAAAGTCAAAGTTATGCAATTGCTTGGTGATGGTGTTGATCCTCACCTATACAAACCCACACGCGATGATGTGCAGGCGATCATGCGGGCGGACATCGTCTTTTACAACGGTCTGATGCTTGAAGGTAAAATGGCGGAGACGTTAACCGAGCTGGGTAACTCTAAGACGTCTGTTCCTGTCGCCGAACTGCTCGAGCCGGGTACATTGGGGAACGACCCTCAACATTCTGCGCATCCCGATCCTCACGTTTGGATGGATGTAAACCTGTGGAGTCAAGTTGGCAAAATTGTCGGTGAGCGACTCGCTCAATTTGACCCATCCAACGCTCAGCATTATCAACAACGCAGCGAAGCATTGCGCGCCAAGCTCGACCGATTGCATGTTTATGGCCAGCAAGTCATGCGGGCGGTTCCGGCTGAGCGACGAGTGCTGGTTACGTCGCACGATGCGTTTAGGTACTTTGGTAAAGCCTATGAAGTCGAAGTACAAGCTGTACAGGGCATTAGCACGGAAAGCGAAGCAGGCCTTCAGCGCATCAACGAATTGGTAGACATGTTGGTCAGTCGCAATGTACAGAACGTATTCATCGAGAGCAGTGTTCCCAAGGAGAGCATCGAAGCGTTATTGCGCGGTGCCGCGTCGCGAAACCACAAAGTGAAGGTTGCCGGAGAATTATTTTCCGATGCCATGGGAAGAGACGGAACTTATGAAGGAACCTATATCGGCATGATGGACCACAATTTAACATCGATTGCCAAGGCGCTTGGTTCTGATCAAGTGCCGGCCAATGGATTTCGTGGTTTCGAGGCCTCTCAATGAAAACAACGGTCGTCTCATCCGTCGTCAAGATGTCCGCCGATGCACCGCTTTCAGTGCGAGATATTACCGTTGCCTATCATCGCAAACCCGTGCTCTGGAACGTTACCCTCGATGTACCCGGCGCGAGTATGGTTGGGTTGGTCGGACCCAATGGAGCTGGTAAAAGCACGTTGCTCAAAGCGATCGTCGGCATGGTCCCGCGCATCTCTGGCGAAGTCCGGATATTCGGCAAGGAGTACCATCACCATCGATCCGCGGTCGCCTACGTGCCACAGCGAGAAAGCGTGGATTGGGACTTTCCGGCGACGGCACTCGATGTCGTGATGATGGGAACCTACGGACAACTAGGTTGGTTTGGTCGGGTAACCAAAAAGGAACGACAAGCGGCCCACGAAGCGTTACGGCAGATGGAAATCGAACATTTAGCCGAACGACAAATCAGCCAATTGTCCGGCGGTCAACAGCAAAGGACGTTTCTCGCACGAGCACTGGTACAGCAGGCGGATTTATATCTCATGGACGAGCCATTCGCTGCCGTGGATGCCGCCACTGAGAACGCGATCGTAAATATCATGCGAACTTTGCAAAGCGCTGGCAAAACGATCGTCGTCGTACATCACGATTTGCATACGGCGCGTGAGTACTTTGATAGGATCGTGTTGCTGAATACTCGCTTGATCGCTGCGGGTAAGACTGCCGATGTTTTCACGGACGAAAATCTGCAAAAGACGTACGGTGGCAAATTGACTCTGCTGGAAGAAGTTGGCGATGCGATGCGCCGACGCGACCGGAGCAACAGCCCATGAATTTTGTGGCCGTCACGCTCGAATTCATCGCTGGACAGACCGCCGCAGTCCCACTGATTCCTCGATCATGGGCTTGGCGAGTTCTTACGCTGAGCGACTACAACACGCGCGTGGTGCTTTATGGAACCACTTTGCTTGGCATCGCGGCGGGACTGCTGGGTGTTTACATGTTGCTGCGCAAACGCGCTTTGCTGGGCGATGCGATCAGCCATGCAACGTTACCCGGCGTGGCCGCCACCTATCTCTGGTCGGTCAGCGCGGGCTACGAAAAATCCCTGGCTTTGTTATTAATTGGTGCCGCGATTAGTGGTGGACTGGGCGGATTGACTGTGCTGGCATTGCGACATGTGGCCAAGCTGCGCGAGGATGCGGCGCTCGGTATTGTGCTGAGCGTGTTCTTTGGTGCGGGTGTGGCGCTGGTCGGTATCGTGCAACAAGACTCCGGCGGGAATGCGGCAGGTTTGGAGGGATTCATCTACGGCAAAGCTGCGGCGATGACGGCCGAAGATGCGTGGCTCAGCGGCGGTGCCGCACTGCTGGTGATGTTAATCGTGTGGGCAATCGGTAAAGAATTACAAATCCTGTGCTTCGATTCCGAACTGGCTCGATCACAGGGTTTGCCGGTTTTGCTTTTGGATACGTTGCTTATTGCGCTAGTCGTGGGTGTCACGATTGTCGGCTTGCAGGCGGTCGGATTGATTTTGGTAATTGCTCTCTTGGTGATACCAGCGGCAGCAGCCAGGTTTTGGAGCGACTCGCTCAAACAGATCCTCGTGGTCAGTGCATGTATCGGTGGAGCAAGCTGCTCAATAGGCACGTTGACCAGCGCCACGTTCGCCAAGTTGCCCAGTGGTGCGACGATTGTCTTGGTTGCTTGTGGTGGATTTGCTGTGAGTCTAGTGTTTGGGTCCGCTCGCGGAATAGTCTGGCAAGGCCTACGGCACCGACGGATGAGAGATCAGCAAGATTTCCAACATTTCCTTCGTTTTGCCTACGAGTATCTCGAATCGCAGAACAATGCTGGACCGTTTATCAAACCTGGCAGCGTTCCGATCGCGCTGAGCCATCTGATTCATTCGCGTACGTGGAGCGCGCATCGCGTGCTCGCAGTTGGACAGCAACTGCAGAAATTGGACATGGTGGTCATGCGTCCCGACGATTGTATCGAATTAACCAAGCGCGGTTGGCTGGCGGCGCGACGCATCGTGCGCGAACATCGATTGTTGGAAATGTACTTGTTGCGCGAAACGGATGTCGATTTGGGGCAGGCCGATCGCGATGCTGACTATCTCGAGCACGGATTGATGCCGGAGCACTTGATGGATCTGGACGAGGCGATGCGCGCCGAGAGTTTGTTTGATGTACCCGCAAGTCCGCATCCCCTATTGCCAGAAACTGTGGCATCCGATTTGCCTAGTCGCGTTTTGCCTGAACAGGGAAAAACAGCATGAGCGCGGAACTGTCCTGGGAGATCGATGGCTGGATAATTTTGGCGGGAGCATTGTGCGCCATGTCAGCAGCGCTGCTAGGCAATTTCTTGGTCCTGCGCCGGCAGAGCTTACTGGGGGATGCAATCAGCCATGCAGTTCTACCTGGGCTGGCAGCGGCGTTCTTGTTGACAGGCCAGCGGCAGGGCTGGGTGATGTTTCTAGGGGCAGCATCGGTCGGTGTACTAACCGTGCTGTTGACCGAACTTGCACGGCAGTTTGGGCGCGTCGATGAGAGCGCTTCGATAGGCGTCGTTTTCACCTTTCTATTCGCGCTGGGTTTGGTGATGATTGTACAAGCGGCCGATAGCGTCGATCTAGATCCCGGTTGTGTGCTGTATGGGTCGATAGAAACGTCGATGATCAGAAAAATGCCCCTATTTGGCCTGTCGATCCCACGCGTGGTCGTTACGCTGGGTACAACGCTGACCATCAATTCACTGTTTGTGGCCGCGTTTTATCGGATGTTGAAAGTCAGCACTTTTGACCCACAGTTGGCGCGTGCTCAAGGAGTTCCAGTCAATTTCTTGCATTACGCGCTTGCAGGATTAGTCGCGGTTACCAGCGTGGCGTCGTTTGAATCCGTTGGGAATATTCTCGTCGTAGCCATGTTCGTGGTTCCGCCTGTGGCAGCGTGGCTACTGACAGATCGTTTGAAGGTTATGATCGTCCTGAGCCTGGTGATCGGAGTTCTTAGCGCGGTGCTGGGGCATTTAGCAGCCATCAACGTGCCAATTTGGTTTGGTTACCGCAGTACCAGCACGGCGGGCATGATGGCCGTTGCTTCGGGAGGGTTACTGTTCTTCTGCGTGCTGTTTGCTCCGCGCAAAGGATTGTTATCGCAGTTGCTACGCCAGTGGGAAGTCTCGCTGCGCATACTCGGCGAGGACGTGTTGGCGACTCTCTATCGCGCCGAAGTTGCTGGACAAAACGCGGTGCGGTTGGTAGGGTTGGTCCGATCCTTGCTGGTTACCAAACTATGGGCGCGCATTGTGATTGAGTTCTTGCAGTTGCGTCGGCTGGTTTCCCGAGAATCAGACGGGCTGCGATTGACAACCGCTGGTCGCAGTCGAGCACAGAACATCGTGCGATCGCATCGATTGTGGGAGCACTACTTGGCCAGTGAGGCAGGGATGTCGAACGAAGTATTGCACGATGGCGCCGAGCGACTGGAGCATTTCACCGATCGGCAAATGCGCGAGCGGTTGTTGGTCGAAAGCAATGCACCCAGTACTGACCCGCACGGTCGCCCGATACCACCGGAAGCATGATAAGATTCTTTTCTCGCCCAGCGCATGATTTTCCTAGGGCGTCTCAGTACTCCGACAACGTGCCTCGCTCTCGATAGAATATTCAAATGGCGATCGGCAACTATCAAGAAAGACGTGTAGGCAACGACCCTGATTCGTTGAATCGTGGCTGGCAATTTTATCCAGAGGACTACCCAGACTATGAATTTGGACACTGATCGAAAGCTGGGGACAGGGTGGATCAGCGGGACGGCTTCGGTGTCGTTGGCAACCATCGGTCTATGCGCAGTATTCTGCTTTCACTTCCCATCCTATCTTACGATTCCGGAAGCGCGTGAGTATTATCCCATCGCTTGGGTGCGCGGGCTTTTGCATATCATCCTAGTTTCGGGCTTTCTTCTAGGGTTGACCAGTGTCATGCTGCGCCACAGCAAGATCCTAGGAATGTCCGGAATGGGGATCGTGGGACTGGCTGCGTTGCTAGGTGGCTCCCGAGTTCAACTCGATACCGACTTGAAAAGTGATTGGTATTTGGGACTCGATTACGCCCTGCTGATATTGATTGTTTATTCCCTGATCTTCATACCATTGGAAAAACTCTTTGGGCGACTCCCGCAGAGCGTATTTCGAAAAGGCTGGCGACTGGACGCTACCTACTTTTTCGTCAGCACGATGTTGGTCCAGTTAACGACGTACCTCACGCTCAAGCCGGCAGTTGTGCTATTTGGTTGGGCAGATTTCCCAGCGCTCCACAATTTCATCAGGTCTCAGCCGGGGTGGTTACAGTTCCTGGAGATCATGCTATTGGCAGATCTGGTCCAATACTGGGTCCATCGCATGTTCCATCAGGTTCCTTGGCTGTGGCGGTTCCACGCGATTCATCATTCCGCCGAAGTCATGGATTGGATGGCTGGAAATCGACTGCATATTGTTGATCTCGCCTTGACGCGCAGCCTGATTTACATCCCTTCGTTCGCACTCGGCTTTGACGAAATGCCTATGTACGCGTATATCGTATTCGTATCGTTGCACTCGGTGCTGATCCATGCAAACCTCGGTGTTAAGCTCGGCTGGTGGCGATTTTTGTTTGCAACTCCGCAGTTCCACCACTGGCATCATGGAGCTGAACCGGAAGCGATCGACAAGAATTTTGCTGTGCATGTTCCATTGTTGGATTTATTGTTTGGAACTTTTTATTTGCCTGGAGATCGCTGGCCGCAATCGTATGGCGTGTTTGGCGAAAAGGTACCGGACCGCTTCTTGAGTCAGCTTGTGTATCCATTTCGGAGACCTCAAGCGGCCAAACAGACAGATCACCAACCAGCAGAATCCTAACCGCTTGGTATTCTATCGGTGCGGCGTTAGGCGGAGCTTGGATGTTGAATCAATTTCCAAACAGGCGGAAGCTCCGGGTCTTTTTCCAATTTCTTGCGACACGCACACGCGGCAACGCTCATACCCACAATCGTGAATGAGAACCACCAAGCTTCCGCTTCAAATTCCGCCTTTGCATCCGGGAGCAACATACCCTGTGGCAGCCGACCAGCGATTGGCTGTTTTTCTCTTTCCGCTCTCAATTGTTCTAAATGTTGAAGGTGCCCAATTTCGTGAAAAACTGCTTGATGCTTGACGACACCCAACAATTCAGACGGAACTTCGTTCAAGCAATTCCTATCGAGGTATATGTTAAGTTGCTGGCTATGAAGGTTTGAAAACCCCAGCCAGGAAACGGCTGGATTGTTGTAGTCATTGACTCGTGCATTGCTCAAATCAAATGGTACGATCGCAATCCGAGCTGTTCTTCCAACCACGATTTGTGCAGTGAATTTGCAAAAGTCAATCACTGCACGATTTACCTGTCGAGGCGTCTGAGAAGGACTGACAAAGAAAGACGACGCATGATACTTGTGTTCGTTTTTTTGGAGAAACGAATCCCAAATTTTCCGCGCTTGCCTTGAAATCACAGCTTGACGGGTTTTACTTAGTGGCATGATGAATTGGTGTCGTCCTGGACTCGGATTATGGCTTAACCCGCAATATCATCTGCCGCTTGACTTAGCTTCAAGTATTCCCTTCGCTCGCTGTCAAAGTATTCGTTTTCATCGTCTGAAAGTTCTTTAGGAGCGGCGCAGAGTTGATTGAGTGCCCGGTCTTGAAGGTAAAGCGTCAGCATAAGATCCTCGGGAGCATCTGTACCATCAATGCCAATCAAGCTACACTCGGAATCTCGCATCTCTTTTTTCCATGCTTCCTTGCTCGTACTAGGATCGCCGTCGTTCCAGTCGGGTGAAGGAAATGCATCCGAGATCGTTGCGTCGGAAATAAATAACAATCTAAGCAATTGGTCTTTATCAATCGTACCTAATAACGATTCGTCGGAAGTGCTAACCGATTCCGTGTTGATAAGTTCACCGTCAATATCGTTTTTGCGAATCAGGGCGACGATGTTCCGTGCCAACACCGATCTCCCGCCAAAAAGCAACGTAGCGTCGGGAAGGCATCTACCGGAATGCTTGGTATTATCTTCTGCCATCGGAACAATTCCTGTTGTGGATTCTCAGTAGCAATCTCGGGGACCTTACCAAGAGTATACACTCCGCCGAAATTAGTACGATCCACCGTACTGGATTGGGAGAATAGCGACCAATATGGAATAGAGGGATACTTATAATCACCCCACCTCAAATGTCAACCCCCTTCAACCCCCTCATGCGAATGAATTGTCACATTTGCAATAATGTGCGGGAAGAACTTCGAAATACATCTTCCACGAGGCCCATGACTTAACTGTTCGGCGGTTCGCGATATTATCGGACCCTCTCGAGCATTTCCAACAACAGTTTTTCCGATACGCTTTGGACAGTTCCCAATTGTTGAGCGAATATCGAAATCCGAAATTCGTCGAGTAACCATAGGACTTCGTAAATTGCTCGTTGTAATCCTGCGGCATCTCACCGTGGAAAAAATTAGACTTGTCAAAACAAAATTCTTCCCGACTAACTCCCAATCTATGGGCAGTGCCGTTGGCAATATTGTTGCTGGCATTGGGTGTACGCTGCGGAACTGTATATTATTGGCAGTCGAAGGCCGAAGTGGAACAGCGAGCCTTTCGTCTAGGTGATAGCCACAGCTACTGGATTCTGGCTGGCCACATCGCGCGAGGCGAATCGTACGAGTACGGCAGCTCGGATTCGAAGATCTTTCGCGCACCTCTGTACCCCATCTTCCTTGCGCCGTTTACGTTGATCAACGACGAATCGCTTGGGATCTGGGTTGCCCGTCTGGCAGGATCGTTGATGGGAACCGCGGCGGTGTGGATCGTTTTTCTATTGGGTTGGCGCATGGGAGGATACGCTGCCGGGTGCTGGGCAGGTGTGTTAGCGGCTGTGTATCCTGGCGCGATCGGTATGAGCATCGTCATACTCAGCGAAGTCATTTTCTGTCCGCTAATGCTACTCAACATCTTGGCTTGGCAATCGGCGTTTGCATCCAAGTCCAACTCGAGTTTGTTGCGCTGGGCGAGTGTCGCCGGAGTCGCGGCAGGTTTGGGAATCTTGGCGAGACCGAGTTGGCTGCTGTTTGCTCCGGCGTTGGCAGCATTAGGTCTATTGTTTGGACCGCGCCGAAGTAAGCACTTGGTGGTCTTCCTGGTTTCGCTGGCAACCTGTTCGCTAGCAATGAGTCCGTGGTGGATTCGCAATGCTATCATCACTGGGCGATTTGTGCCGACAACACTTCAGGTAGGCCCAAGTCTCTACGATGGACTGCACGCGGGAGCAACCGGCGCCAGCGACGAGGGAATGAGCTTTTCGGTCGAGCACGCGAACAAATTGGCAGAAGAAGATCGCTTGGGGAACTTGGGACCGGAGTCTGAGATTGCCGACGGCGACGTTTTCGAGTACCGTCTCAACCAAAGAATGACCCGGTTGGCGCTGGAATGGTCGCTTGAGAATCCGACAAGCGTCCTTTGGCTGGCAGGAGTCAAACTTACTAGAGTCTGGAGTTTGTGGCCAGACGGCAAGGAAGTTGGATCGACTGGACTGCGACTGGCGCTGACCGGTGCCTGCTTGGGCGTGCTGATACTGGCGCTGTGGGCCAGCCGTAGACTCGCGACACAGCATGGCTGGTTAGCGATGGTATGTTGGATGCCAACTTTTTATTTTACGGTTTTGCATATAATTTTTGTGGGCTCGATTCGCTATCGTGAACCGGCGATCCTCGTGGCTACAGTCCTCGCGGGTTGTGCCATAGCCAGCATCCTACATAGTCGGCGGGAAATTCACGGCAGTTAGATTTCTAACGATCGGACGAGAACAGGGACGTGTCTCGCATTGCTTGTCAAAAAAACTCATCGACAGTCAAGCAACAGCGCGCGGCGCAGGGCGGGCGGGGTAGTGCCGTTCTGTGGCTGATCGTCGTTCTGGCAGCGGCGGCGGCAGTGCTGTGGATGCGTGTTTTGGATGTCCAAGTCGATCAACAATTGCGCTCGGCGGTTACGCAACGATTGCAAGCCATGTTTCCAAAACTGGTGGTGATGGTTGGCCGAGTTACCACGCCACGTGCAGGTGAAATACTTGCCAGCGATATCAAATTCTTCGTGCGCGAAGGGCAACTGCGGCATGAACTGCTCTCGATACAGCGGTGTGCTTGCCGAGGTGATTTGGATGTCGCTCATCTGATTCAGCAAACCATTCGTATCCAGGAAATCAACTTGGACGGAGTGGAGTTGAGCGTCTGGCAAACTCGCAGCGGTGCGTGGTCGTTGGAGTATTTCGTGGGTGCGAGTGGTGCGAGCGCTCAGTTGCCGCGCGTGCGCGTTCATGGCGGTGTAATTCGCATCTATCCGGACGATCGACAAGCAAATGCAGGCATCACGCTCTACGACGTGATCTGCGATGCCCGCACTCCTCAATCTATCGACAATCTTCGCCAATTCCTGGAACCGGTGTCGCCAGCGGTATCGAAGCAACCCGCTAACCCAATGGTCATTTCCGTCCAAACCAAAGGTGGCGGCGTATTCGAAAAGCTGACCGCCCACTGTGATTTGTCGGCGGATCGACAGCAATGGCAAGTGAAAGGCGAGCTGGAACAACTGAATTTCTCACGAGAGCTGATCGGCCGGTTGCCAAAGTCGTTTGCCAAATACTTGGAACAAGTATCCGGGCTGGACTGCAAGGCGTCGGCAACTTATGGGGTTAGTCGATCTGCCGCAGACCAGCCAGTGGCTTTCGAACTGGGAGGCAAAATTACCAAAGGGCGACTGCAAGACTCGCGATTGCCTTATCCTCTGGATGGACTTGAAGGAGAGTTTTACTGCAGTCCTTCGTTACTGCAATTGCGATCGATGCGGGCCCAGAGCGGCAAAGCTCAATTTGATTTGAGCACCGATATTCAAGGCTTTGGTCTGGACGCGCCCGTAGATTTGGACGCGACAGTTAGCGGACTGGAATTGGACGCTCGATTGTACAACTCGCTGCCACCAAAACTCCAAAATTTCTGGAATCGATTGCAATTGGAAGGGACCGTCGACGCCAACGTTCGATTGATGTCCGACGGAAAACAGTGGACGCCCAGCATCACGATTGATTGCAGAAAATTGTCGCTTGAACCCTGGTTATTTCCATATCGGTTAACTAATGCGATCGGGCGAGTGACGTATCGAGATCATCAAGTCGCCTGCGACGAAATGGTTGGCCTTGCAGGTGGGCAGGTCGTTCGCGCAAACTGGAACTTCAAAGAGTCCAGCGGGCAGTGGTTCGGGCAATTGGATGTTCGCAGCGACCAAGCGATTGCCTTGGATGAGAAGTTCCTTGCGGCGCTCACACCTCGTAATGATCCTCGCAGCCCAGCAGAACGGTTCGTCCGTTCGCTACAACCCACTGGCAGCCTGCACGTTCATAAAGCCTCGTTTGCTCGCAGTGTTGATCAACCTCAATTCTGGCACAAGGAGATCGATGCTCAAGTATATGGCTGCACACTGCAATACGATGCATTTCGTTATCCAATCTACGACGTACACGGCCGCATCACAGCGCGCGACCATCAGTGGGAACTCAAACAATTCGAAGGACGCAACGACAGTTGCCGCATTCAGTGCTCCGGCCAGTGGGTCACCAAACCAAGCCAATCAATTCCGTTGACCCTGAAATTCGAAGCGTATGCGTTGCCGATGGAAGAGGAACTGCTGCGCGCATTACCCACCGAAGCACAGCAACTCTGGGAACAGCTCCAACCCTCAGGCAGTATCGACAAGGCAATAATTGACATTCACCGCGGTGAAGGCGAAGCCACGATCGGCATTGAAGTCGCTCTGCATGAAGAACACAAGAAGAACTTCGAAACCGATCAATCGTTAAGGTTTTTCCCCAAACCCGTTCCGTATCTGCTGTCCGATGTCGCGTGCGATATCAGCTACCGGCCCGGTGAGATCACCATCGAGCGCGTATCTGCGTCGAACGGTGACAGCCATTTAGCGATATCTGGAAAGTGTGTGCGAACTGCCGACAGCAATTGGACCAGCGACATCCAGTGGCTGCCGACGACTCGCGTAATTGTGGACAGCCAACTGATGCAGGCGCTTCCAGAATCCATGCGAAATTTCTTATCCAAGCTGGACGTGCGCGGTCCCATCAGTGCGCTGGGTGGTTCTCGAATCTTGTTCCAGCCCAGCAAGCCCAGCGAATTGCGCAGCTCCTTGGACCTCCAGCTCGATGTAGAAGACCTGGAAATCGGGGCCAGCAAACTCGCCAGTGGAATACGTGGCACGATTTGGTTGAAGGGACATGCGCATCCCAAAGATATTTCTTTGTCAGGTAATCTCGCCATTGACGCGATGTCGGTGCGTGGCGTGCCTGTGTCGCGATTGACGGGCCCCTATGCGATTATCGGCAATCAAATTCTGTTTGGTTCATATATTTCGCAAGCGATCCCGTCATTGAATCAGAGCCAACTTCAGGATATGTCGGCCGCTGCGCTTTCTGGGAAAGTAGCGTTATCCGGATACGGCAGTATGGACACCGGCAAGTTTCAATTGCAGTCCAGCCTCGATGCGGCAGATCTCAGTCAGTTGCTCCAGGAATTAGGCGTGAACCACGTTCCGTCACAAGCCAACTGTTCGGCCAAATTGGATATCGGTGGCGTGCCTTGGAACCCACAAACTTACCTCGGTTCGGGAGTAATTCGATTGCGCAACGCCAAGCTTTTTGAGCTGCCAATCATGATGAGGCTGATGCGCACGTTGTCGGTCAGCCCAGCCGACGGAGCGGCATTTCATACCGCGGATATTAATTTCAATATTGATGGTGATCGGATCCCATTGCAATTGGCTTTCGATGGAGATGTGCTCAGCCTACGCGGCAACGGGTCCACGAATCTGCGGCGCGAGCTGGACTTGGAATTGTACAGTTACGTCAGCCGTCGATTCTGGGTTCCCAATACACTCACTCCATTAATTGCCGACTCGCGATTCGCAGCATTTATGATGATCGAAGTCGACGGATCGCTGGACAATCCTACGATGATAAAGCGCCCATTCCCGCAATTGACGTCTCAGCAAGTTTTTCCCGAAAAGGTGCGTGCCTCTGACAACGATTTTCCCAACGCAAGGAATTGATGTATGCAAATTCAATCTCCCTTGGCGGCGGCCTCAATCGCCGCAGCAGCAGTCTCGCAATCCACTGCCAAGGACCGAGCATCGACTGCGGAAGCAGCTAACCATGGCCATGTATCATTCACAGCCGAGACCATCGGTCGAGCTGAGCAATCCAGTGCTGATCGCGATGCGCAAGGAGGCGGTGAGGGACTCGATCACGGGCTCCATCGACGCAGCCGATTACCTAGCAATACAACGGAACAGCCCGCAAGTATTGACCTCGAATTCAGAGCCACTGCGCCCGAACCACCAAGCCAACTCGATCTGCTCGGATAGTTATAAGGCGAGCGGCAGATGGGAATTTACCAATACAAGCCCGCAGCGCAAGCGAGTGAGAGCCTGGATTGACGTGTGCTCTTTTAACGCGTGCTGGTTTGACGCACTCGCTTGCGCTTCGGACTTGTATTGGCAAATTCCCATCTGCCGCTCGCCTAATAGCTTACGATCTTTTTCTGCGCGCTGGCCGCGATTTGCTCGCCCGCGTCCAACCGGTACGATTCCGTTGCGGACTTGCTGCAAAGTCGGGTGGCGGTAGGTCGCGCACGATCGCACTAATTTGCTCGTCGCTGAGATCCTCGCGCCGAGTCGAGCACGATCGAAAAATTGGCAACCCTTGACTGCTGGCAATAATCTCGCGGCGCGATCGACCATGCGGATCATCGGGCCAAGCCGTCGTGACCTCTTGCCAATTCATGAGTTGACTAACCGACTGCTGCAAATATTGCCAGTAAGCTGCGTTGTCCGACTGTAGATAAAGTTGTCCAGACGGTCGCAGGGCATTATGTACCAGCTCAAAAAAATCGGGTGTCAATAGACGCAGATGCTTGACTGCCGGATTCTGGTAGGGCTGAGGATGGTAAATATGAATCTCGGCCAAAGACCCTCGAGGTATATATCGGCGCAAGAACTCAGCGCCGCCACTGACGGCAAACCGAGTATTGTGTAAACCTCGTTGCCGCCCTCGGCGCGTAGCGTAACGAATTACGACTGGCAGAATATCAATTCCAAGGTGATCGACTTCGGGACGGCGGACTGCCGATGTCACCACGAATCGTCCATTTCCGCAGCCGATATCCAGCACAACCGGTGATTGTCGCCCAAACAGTTTTTGAAAGTCGAGCGCCTCGCTCTCGGGCAGCCGATGCACAGCCGTACTGGCCCATTGTTCCGGTGGCAAAATGTGGCCGGGGATGGGATATCCGAGTTCATATTCAATATCGCCGACTCGCGGCGGTTGGTGATTGCCTGTCACGATCGGTCCGTGTTTCGATAAGCTTGACCAGCAGCGACATAATGGTCGGCAGCCTGCCGAACACGCTCCATGTCGGCGTCGGTCAGCTCCCGCAGGACTCTGGCCGGGACGCCTACGGCAAGCGATCGTGGTGGTATCACTTGGCCCTCGGTAACCACAGCTCCGGCGCCAATAATTGAATGCGCTCCGACACGGGCTCCGTTAAGCACCACCGCGCGAATGCCGATTAGGGAATCGTCTTCGATGGTTGCCCCGTGCACCACTGCTGCATGGCCTATCGTCACTCGCTGGCCAATGATACACGGAAACCCAGGGTCCGCATGCAAGCAACAAAGATCTTGTACGTTGGACTGGCTTCCAATGCGAATCGGTGCAGCATCGCCGCGTAGTACGGCCCCAAACCAGACACTGGCCATTTCAGCAATAAACACGTCACCGATCAAGGTTGCGTTCGAAGCCACAAAGCTCGATGAGCTAACTAGATCAGGGCGAAAGTCAATTCTCAATTCGGAATGATCCATGGGTTGTTTAAAGTCAAGAAGGTTACGATCTCGCGCTATCGTACTCAAAATCACCGCTGTTGAAGCAGCATTTCATTGTTTTAACCAGTTCAGCACTGCCCGTATATGGACAATCTGCAATATCGCAGTGTGAACAGAGTTGACATATGTCATTCCTGCAGGAGTGGCTCATCAACTGAACTGTGGATACATTACAAGAAATGTACGGGTAAACTATTTCAGGTTCGTTTAGTGACGTTCCCTATTTGGACAGCGCCACTTTTTGCGGAATACAAGCCCGAACTTACTACGATTATGACAATTCACTCGCTTGCGCTTCGGGCTTGTATTCCGCAAAAAGGTGGCGCTGTCCAACTATTCTTGTCGTCGCAGCATAAATTTGGAGTACGTCTATGAATCGCCGCGAATTGATGTGCCATGTTGGCGCGAGTGCAATAGCGACCAGCTTAACAATCGATGGCGCGCATGCTCAGCCCGCCAGCGGTCGAACTGGTATGGGACTAGTGACTTATTGTTGTTCGCTTCGGCGCAAGGATTCGATGGGCAATGCTCACGATTTATTTGAACCACAAACTTTTCTTGAACACTGCCAGCGAGTTGGTGCTGGAGGAGCGCAGTTGGCATTGGGCGTCATGGAAGTTGATCAGTGCCATGAGCTTCGCGATTGGGCCAGCCGCAGGCAGATGTACATCGAAGCGATAATTTCCGTGCCTAAGGATTCGGCCGATTGTGATCGATTCGAGGAAGAAGTCAAAACCGCTTCCGAAGCCGGCGCGCTGGCTGCTCGTACCACTATTATCCCGGGCAGAAGGTACGAGCAATTTAATTCGCTGGAGGAGTTTCGTCAGGCCGAACTGCGGGGAAAAGCCGCTTTGCAGTTGGCGGCTCCGATCGTCGAGAAATATAAATTGCCTTTGGCTGTGGAGAATCACAAGGACCATCGCAATGACGAACGCGTGGCCCTGTTGGAATTTATCAGCAGTGAATATGTCGGTGCCTGTGTCGATACTGGGAACAGCATCGCATTGCTGGAAGATCCTCTTGAGACAGTGCGCAAATTGGCACCTTGGGCTCGTTCGGTGCACATCAAAGATCAGGCGCTCGCACCGTACGATGATGGTTTCTTGTTAGCGGATATTCCTTTGGGTCGCGGATATTTGGATCTGAGAAGCATGGTCGAAATTCTGCTGCAACAACATCCTCAGATTCGATTTTCTTTGGAATTGATCACGCGCGATCCACTACAGATTCCCGTGTTTACCCAAAAGTATTGGGCTACACTACCCGATTTGCCGGGAGAGAATCTGGCTCGTACATTACGCCAGGTTCGGGACCATCCAGCTCGCAATCTCCAATATGTCAGTAGCCGGAATTTGCGCGAGCAAGTTGCTGCGGAAGACGACAACATTCGCATGAGCTTGGAGTTCGCGGCAAAAAGATTGGGCATATGATCGTGTTCCGACCTAAAGTATGCTCCTCGCGGCGCGAATTCGTGCTCACCGCGATAATTCGTGCTCACCGCGATGTAGATACCGCCTACGTGTACTGCGACAAACCGCTTTCTCTGGCCGTTCGAGAAGGACGTCAGATCGCGGCCTCGCAGGAACAAGCGTGAAACCTAGGAGTCAGCGTGTCACTGCGCCTTCTTTCCGCTTGGCCACGCGCGCTTTGGATAGCGAGTCGCTGAGCGCTTCAGGCGGAAAATATCCTTCGAGCCGGCTGATGAGCTTGCGTTCGGGCGAGAATAGCAGCGTGGTCGGATACACGCTCACTTGAAACTTCTCTACCAATACCTCGTTTTCTTCGGCTACGACTTTCAATGGTACCCATTCATCAGAAACTTGCCTGACGATGCGATTATTCTGCCAGGTCTCACGATCCATGACACGGCAATAGTGACAGTTATTAGCGCCGACGTACACTAGAATTGGCCGTCCAAGCCGTCTGGCGTCTGACGCAGCGTTATGTGGAACTCGCAACCAGCGCAAGCCCTCCGCATGACAATTGCCTGCCGACGAAAACAGGGCCATCCAACTCAATAGAAATCCCAGGCAAAGATACCGATCCACGCAACGGTACTCAAACATGCGACACTCCTTTTACTGAAAAGATTGGATTATGCTGAGTCGAACAGTGCATCCTGCGACGAGAAGAATTCGTATGACATGCGGCGACCGCTTTTTGCCGACGCTGTCTCCATGGTGAAGCACATGGGAAAAGTGCGATCAGCTCGTTTCTGCAAAGGGATTGTAATAGGAATTGGTTGCAATTCGACCGCCCATTCGGTAAGGTATTAAAAATACTTCCTACCTGAGAGGATCTCATGCGAATCCTACCCTGGTCCATGCTGACCTTGCTTTTGTTAGCTCAATTTATTTCGGCCCAAACCACACCGCACAGTTCAGAGGGGCTGGAATTCTTCGAACAAAAAGTTCGACCACTCTTGTTGCAGCGATGTTTTTCGTGCCACTCGCAACAATCCGGCAAGATCAAGGGTGGGCTGAAACTAGATTCCAGGGAATCGGTTTTGGCTGGGGGAGACAATGGTCCCGCTGCAGTGCCGGGAGATCTCGGCGCTAGCCTACTGGTCGATGCAATTAGATATGGTGAATCGTCGTTTCAGATGCCTCCGGACGGCAAATTGACTGACCGAGAGATTGCGATCTTCGAAGAATGGGTTCGCCGTGGCTTGCCGTTCACACCTCGGCAAAAAGTCGATTCCTCGAAGCGCACGATCGATATCCACGCTGGACGAATGCACTGGGCTTTTCTTCCTCTGGAAAACGTAGCGTTACCGTCTGTTCAGATGCATTCCTGGCCTCAGCGGCGCATCGACTACTTCGTGCTCGCGGCGCAGCAACAGCGCCAACTCGGCCCGGCACCGCCTGCCGCACGAGCCACGTTGCTCAGGCGAGCCAAGTTAGACTTATTGGGATTGCCGCCAACTGCGGAAGAAATTGACGAGTTTCTCGCGGACCGATCGCCGGATGCTTTCAGCCAGCGAATTGATATGTGGCTTGGTTCGGCTCATTACGGCCAGCGCTGGGGAAGATTTTGGCTGGACCTGGTCCGTTATTGTGATGTTCCCGAAGTTTGGTCGGAAGTCAAAGCCAGTTCGCATCATTATCGCGACTGGGTCATCCGAGCGGTCAACGACGACGTTGATTATGTTCGTTTTGTACGCATGCAGTTGGCGGCTGATCACGTGCCGGATGCAGCACCTCAAGATCGTGCCGCGCTGGGATTTCTTGGTTTGAGCCCATCCTATTGGAAAGAACTACAATTGCCGGTCGAGATCATTAAATCGATCGTGTCGGACGAATACGAAGAGCGTGTGCATACGTTTTCTAGTACTTTTCTTGGATTGAATGTGGCCTGTGCTCGTTGCCACGATCACAAATTCGATCCGATTTCCGCAGAGGACTATTACGCGCTAGCGGGTGTCTTTGCCAACACGCGTCTTGCGGATCGAGCGATGATTCCAGGCGTTGATGATGCCGCGATCCTGGCAGCGCGCAGTCAGGTTGCCAATTTGGAAACTGAACTGAAAAAATTAACAGCCACAGCCTCCAAAAAGAAAGCCGAGAAGAATGAAAAAGACAAACAACCCGATTCGGAAACCAACCAGAAAATTGCCGAATTGCAGCAGCAAATTGCCAAACACAAATTGACACTAGGCTACGATGCGCCGATGACACCCGGTGCCCGCGATGCGAATTTGACAGTGCTGAACGCTGAGGGTACTCACGGAAGCCGGATCGTTTACCGCGACCAGCTTCAAGATATGTCCGTTGAAATCCGTGGCAATCCCAACAAGCTGGGCGCTGCGGTACCGCGACGGTTTATTGCGGTGCTGTCGCGGGAAACGCCGCCTTTATTTTCGCAAGGTAGCGGACGTTTGGAGCTGGCCGATAGCCTGTTTTCCCAGTCCCCGGCACTAGTGGCTCGAGTCTTTGTCAATCGCGTATGGAAACTCCATTTTGGTGTGGGCATCGTCGACAGTCCCAGTGACTTTGGAGCGCAAGGCGATCGACCAACTCACCCGGAATTGCTGAATGATCTCGCCGCGCGATTTGTGTCCAACGGCTGGTCGCTGAAGTGGCTGCATCGCGAAATCATGCTATCAGCGACCTATCAACAATCCAGTGGTCCAGGTTCCTCAGCCGATTCGGACTACCGTTACTACTCTCATTTCAAACGTCGGCCTTTGGACGTCGAAGCTTGGCGAGATTCGATTTTGATGGTGGCTGGAATTCTGGACAATCGCATCGGCGGACAGCCAACGGAGTTGCACGAACCGGCCAACCGCATGCGAACTGTCTACGGCACGGTGCGGCGGCGTGAATTGACCGACATGCTACGATTGTATGATTTTCCCGATCCAATAACTCACAGCCCCAATCGCGTGCCGACGATTACACCATTGCAGCAACTGTTCACGCTCAATAGTCCATTCATGTATGCAGCGTCGGTTGCGATTGTAGACCGGTTACATGCCAAGGTGGGCAATGACGATCAGCAACGCGTCGAACTGGCGTATGAATGGGTATTGGGGCGTAGGCCGCTCGAGCGCGAGCGCTTCCTGGCTCTTCAGTACGTGCGAGGTGGTGACGCTGGTGTATGGCATGAATTTGCGCAAGTGCTATTGGGCGGTAATGAATTGATGTTTGTGGATTGATCAAACCATGATGAATGATTCGTATTTCACTCGGCGACAGGTATTCCAGACTCTGGGTGGCGGTATCGGCACATTGGCGCTGGCCGACATGCTAGGCGCGGTTGCGCCGCAGCAGCGCGGACCACATTTCGCCCCCAAGGCCAAGAGGATCATCCACTTGTTCATGAACGGTGGTCCGTTTCACGGTGATCTTTTCGATTACAAGCCTGATCTAAATAAATACGCTGGTCAGAAACCAGCGGGAGCCGACCTCCGCACCGAACGTCCGACTGGCGCGCTGATGGCCGTGCCGTTCAAGTTTTCTAAACACGGCAACAGCGGGTTGGAAATCAGCGAACTGTTGCCACAAACGGCTCGCTGCGCCGATGACCTTTGCGTATTGAAGTCTCTTTACACCGACAATCCGAATCATGGTCCAGCTCTGTTCATGATGAACAATGGAACGCTGACGCCCAACCGGCCAACACTGGGCGCTTGGTTGTCGTATGGTCTTGGCAGCGAGAACGAAAATCTACCGGGCTTTGTGGTGTGTTGCCCAGGCCGTCCAGTTCGTTTCGCAGAACTCTGGTCAAGCGCATTCTTGCCAGCGGAACATCAGGGAACGTTTGTGAATCACACAAATCTCGATCCCAAGAAAATGATCCCATACCTGACCAATCCTCAGATCGGGTCGGATGCCCAGCGAAGGCAATTGATGCTTATGCGCGAACTGAATTTGGAGCACCAATCGCAACGCTTGGGTGATCCGAATTTGGAAGCGCGCATTCGCTCGATGGAAACTGCGTACCGCATGCAAATCGAAGCATCGGATGCGTTCGATATTCAGCGCGAACCCGAGCATGTGCGAGATTGGTACGGGCGCGGGCATTTCGCCAACGGTTGCTTGCTGGCCAGGCGATTGGCCGAACGCGGTGTTCGATTTGTGCAGATTTACTACGGGAATGGCCAGCCGTGGGACACGCATTCCAACCATACCGCATCCACTCGCAAACTGTGCTTGGATATCGATCAACCCATCGCCGCGCTACTGCAAGATCTCAAACAGCGCGGAATGCTCGACGACACGCTCGTCATCTGGGGTGGCGAATTTGGACGCACTCCCACGACAGAAAATGCCGACGGCCGCGATCACAATCCATGGGGATTTTGCATGTGGATGGCTGGGGGTGGCGTGCGAGGTGGTATGTCCTACGGCGAGACAGACCAGTTCGGTTTTCGAGCCATGGTTGATAAGGTTCACATTCACGACCTACATGCAACGATCTTGCACTTGATGGGCTTCGATCACGAGCAACTAGTCTATCGGCACGCTGGTCGCGATTTTCGATTGACCGACATCGCAGGCCAAGTCGTGCACAAGATCATTGCATAAGAGTAGAGCAATTGTCCTCAATTGCTCCAAAAACTGCACTTTAGGACTGTTCCCCTAAAGTGCAGTCCAAAAACACTCAGCTCCACAAACACTCTGCTTGGGGAACGATTGAGGACAATCGTTTTACTCTCACGCCCTACGAGCGAATTCACTCAACTGCCTCGATAATCAGACACGCGACCTAAGCAATCGCGAGATTAGTGAAACCAGCTAAGACCCGCGATCTCGAACTGCCAGCAACATCAGCGATGCAGCAAATGCCAGGCAGGCGCTGGTACCGAAGGCAGCCAATCCACCCGCTTGATCGTACAACATTCCAAACAGCAAACTTGCTGGAAGCGTACCCATACCAATCGTGGCGTGATACCAGCCAAATGCTAGACCACGACGCTCGCTACCCACTAAGTCAACCACTAGCACTTTCTCCGCCGATTCGGTGCAAGCGTAGAAAATCCCATATCCCAGGAACAACGCCCAAGCATGCCATGCCGAATCGGCAAAAGCAAACAGCAGATAAACTAGTGAATAGATGCCCCAACCGACGACGATCAAAGCTCGGGGACCAACTCGTTCGACCTGCGGACCGATCAACCAGTTTCCCACGCACTTGACCACGTGAAACACACTCCAAAGTACCGGCAACCAAAAAATCGGAACGCCGAGTTCACCTGCGCGAACCAGCAGAAACGCATCGCTCGAGTTCCCCAGCGTGAAGACCAACAACGACAGCAGATATAGGCGAAATCGTCCATCGAATGGCGCGAGGGTAAGCCGCGGTGCCGGTTCGATCGCCTTGCTCGTTTGGTGATGCGGATCTCGCAATCCTGATGCCAACATCGCCAGCAGTGCCAAACCAGGGATCAGCGTCAATGCGAACAACCAACGATACTGGCCAGGAAAGATAATCAAGAACAAAGTGGCCAGCAATGGACCAAGAGTTGCCCCAGCATGGTCCATGGCGCGATTGAATCCAAAAGCGCGACCTCGCTGGCTTGGCAAAGTAGAGTCCGCAATCAATGCATCGCGAGGAGCCGAGCGAACTCCTTTTCCAAACCGATCAAACAGTCGAGCCAATCCCACTTGCCAGGTAGCACTCATTAGCGCCATCGCCGGGCGAACGAACGAGGTTATCGCGTAGCCGAACAGAATAAACCGGCGACGCGACCCAAGTCGATCCGACCAATGCCCAGCCAATAATTTCAGGAGACTCGCCAGCGAGTCGGCTGCTCCCTCAATAATGCCTAATGACATGCGACTGCCATGCAACACCGTCATAACAAAGTGTGGCAACAGTGGATACGCCATCTCGCTGGCTATATCATTCAGCAAACTTGCAAATCCCAGCAGCTTCACATTGCGAGGCAGTTTGCGTAAATTCGCCGGAGATTCTTCGCTAGGTGATTCTGTCACTGGTTGGGAAAATCCTGCAGTGTCCCGTAGAGACAAGCTGTTGGTAGAGTACTTACTGCAGTAGTGTTAACCATTGATTATCGCTGCCGCAGCAGGGCCACGATATCGGCGCCTGACCAGGGAGCAGTGAGTTCTTGCCGAGCGCCGCCAAAGATTTTGCCGCCGTCTTGCGTTTGACCATCTTCGGCTCGATACCATTCCAAGTTGAATTGTCCGGTTGCTAGTCGAAGGTCGAGGCGCATGCGGACGGTTCGGGTGGAGTTGACATTCGCCGCTCGCTCGTTGCCGTCGGCATTGGGATGGTATATCAGGAATTCGTCCATGTGGCGCCGCATCAGCTTTGGCGCATCAGCATCGTTCTGCCCATTCAGGTCTTCAACCAGCGCATGATCAGGTTCGAACTCTCCCAAATCGACCGATCGCTGCTGAAAGAAGTCACGGATAAAACGTACTGAATCAAGTCCGGCAAGCAGTTGGCGGAAAGTGTTTTCGGGACGCCGATTATAGATGGCTGGTCGCGCACCGGATTCGCTGTAGGGGTGCACTGTCCACCATCGACCTCCGTAATTCGTCGACCCACCGGAAAGCAACCATGCCCAAAACAGTCGCCGCTGCCAATAACGCATATGCAGTGGGTCCAGATTTACTCGGTCCTGTTCGTAGCGATCCTCGCCGAGGAATACGGGCTTGTTCAAGTCATGGTAGACCGCGTACTGCTGTGCTCCAAGGTCGTGGGCATGTTCGATATGCACGTACGTTGCCCAGTCTTCTTTGCCGAAGTAGAACGGCAGGCGACGCGCGTGACCGGTCGATCGCGGATGCTGCCACGGATCATACTGCTGAAGATAACGACCGACCTCCCGGGCCATGGCGTTGCTGTTTGGGTGTTTTTCGCTGTAGTGGGCATCGTTCGTTCCCAACCAGAAAAGCTGCGGAAACGCTGCGAAACGCGCGACCAAATTGCGCAGCAATCGCTCGCGCTGCTTGGCGGTTAGCGCCGTCCAGAATCGATCGTCTTGAGCGTATCCTTCCAGCGGGAACATGATCAACTGAACCGCAATGTCTGGATACTCGTCCAACAACCAGCGCAAGCGGCGGTCAGCAGACTTGAGATTAGCGAGCTGCAATCGATCAAAGGTAGCGTCTTCGAAATACCAGTCCTTCCATTGTTGATTCGATTCCGTAAATCCTCCTTTTTGACTCGCCAGAAAACAGCGGATCGATGTAATCCCGCGCGCGGTATCATCGCGCATGTATCGGGCTACATCATCTTCTGAGACAGGAGTTCCGTTGCCATCTTGGCGACATAGCAAGAAATAAGCCGTATCGTTGATGTTCAGAAACCAGCGTCCGTCTTCGGTGATCCACTGCCGCGCATTTTGCGGATGCGGCAGCAAACGTCCTCGCAAGTGGGAGGCTGCAACGTTGAAGGTCCCGTTCTGCCCATTCAACCTCCGATCCGTAGCGCTTGTTGCCGACCATGTCCATTGGCCAATTTCACTGGCGTAGATTCTTGCTCGCCAAGTACCGTCGCCATCAAAAAACGTATGGACTGTTTTCGCGAATTGGGCTCCCGACGGTGGTGTAAAGGTGACGGAGGAAATCGTATCAAACGGATTGGCCACGTTGCTTTCGCCCATCAGCACGATCTCATGCACGCCAAATTTCACTGCCCGATTTTGGCCTTCGGAAAAGTTGGCTGAGAGTGCGATCGACGCGGAATGAATAGCGGCATAAACAACGATCAGATAGGTTACCATTACAACATGTCGGCGATTCATAACTGCACCTTGATGACTCAACGCTGGCCAGTGACGGCCGGATCTCATGCCGGCTAACTCTCGACGGACGATCGTAATCTGCAAGCACTCGATTGCAAATAACGGTCGCCAACGTACACTGTTGTCGCAAGAATTCTGGTTAGGCGAGCGGCAGATGGGAATTAACCAATACAAGCCCGACGCGCCAGCGAGTGAGAGCCTGGATTGACGCGGCTTGACGCACTCGCTTGCGCGTCGGGCTTGTATTGGTTAATTCCCCACCCCTTGCCTTAGTGAATGATAACCGATGTACGAGGTTGTTGGCATGTCCATTGGATTGGCGTTAAAGGCGTTTGTGGCTGTTCTGTCTAGCAAAGAGACCGCCCAGCGAATTCGCCAAGTCTTTCAGGGTGGCGATTCTCCGTCGGGCTCGACCGATCCGGCAAAGTCGCTCGAACACTCCAGCGCGACTACGAGCGAGAGTGTAAAACCAGCCGTGGTTGCTTTTCAATCGTCGCGCAGCGACGCGTTGACACTGCTGAGTACATTGCAGCGCGAAGCTCGATTTCTTGACTTGGTCGGTGAGTCGCTCGACAGTTACGATGATGCTCAAGTGGGCGCTGCGGCGCGCGAGGTGATTCGCGACTGCCGCAAGTCGCTCGACCGCATGTTCGCAATCTCGTCACTGGACGACCGTGAGGAAGGAACGACGTGCAAAGCCGAGGACACGTGCGCACTGCGAACTAGAATCATCGGCAATAATTCGGGAACCAACAATTCCGGAGTCATTGTGCATCGTGGTTGGAAAGCGTCGCAATGCGCGGTGCCCGTGTGGACAGGAGCTGGCGAGGATCAATTGGTTCTCGCCCCAGTTGAGATCGAAGTTGGCAGTCATGCAAATCGCTAAGTACAGTATCGGTATCGACCTGGGGACTACCAATACTCTATTGGCCTTCGCTGAAATGCGCGTGGACCAACCTCGCGTTGATGTGTTGTCCATTCCGCAAGTTGTCGCGCCTGGTCAGATCGAATCGCTGGAGTCGCTCCCCAGTTTTGTTTATCTTCCTAGCGACTCGGATATTTCGGGCGGCATGCTTGCCATGCCTGGACGCACTGCCAAAGAACCAGTCGTGGGCAGTTACGCACGACAGATATCTGCGGAGCAACCCGATCGAGTTGTCGCGGCGGCGAAGAGTTGGTTATGTCACCATCAAGTTGATCGACACGCGGCGATTCTACCGTGGAACGCGTCCAAAGAAGTCGCGAAGATTTCGCCTGTCGAAGCGTCCCGCTTGATTTTGCAACATGTGGTAGCGGCATGGTCGGCAGCGTTTCCCGCAGCGCCGCTGGCCGAGCAGTATGTGACCCTAACAGTTCCTGCGTCGTTTGATATGGCCGCGCGCGAACTGACTCGCGAGGCAGCGATTTCGGCGGGACTGCCCGAGGATTTTGTGTTACTCGAGGAACCTCAAGCTGCGGTTTACCATTGGTTGAACCGGAAGGGCGATCTATGGCGGCGCGAACTCACTGAAGGCGATCTGCTGCTGGTCGTGGATGTGGGAGGTGGAACGACCGACTTGACGCTGGTGCGAGTCACACAGGAATCAGGCGAGCTCGTTCTGCGCCGGTTGGCGGTGGGAAATCACTTGCTGGTCGGTGGCGATAACATGGATTTGACCCTGGCTCATTTCGCGGCGACCAAGTTTGCTGAAAAAGGGACCAAGCTGAATGCTTGGCAAGCGGTATCGCTATGGCATGCGTGCCGCAAGGCCAAAGAATCTTTGCTGTCGGCTAGTGACAAGAAGACAGAATCCATTTCGGTTCTTGGACGTGGTTCGAAGTTAATCGGAGGCACCGTAACCGTTGACATCGGTCGCGACGAAGTTCATCGATTGTTGGCGGATGGATTTTTCGCGCCCTCGAGTCTCGACGATCGCCCGGCTCGTGACGCGGCCAGCGGTTTTCAAGAACTCGGCTTACCGTTCGAAGTCGATTCTGCCATCACTCGGCACATCGCAGCATTTCTTTCGGACAACCACGAGCCGAACCAGTCCAGCGCGCTGGCTACGCATGTCTTGCTCAATGGCGGTGTCTTCAAGTCCGCGCTGCTGCGCGAAAAACTGGCGGATGTTTTGGCCAGTTGGCACACGGCGAATGAACGACCGAAGTTGCTCGGCGGTGTCGACGATTTGGATCGCGCGGTCGCGTGTGGCGCGGCATTCTATGGTTGGTCGAAACATCACGGCGGCATTCGCATTCGCGGCGGGACCGCGCGCAGCTATTACCTTGGCGTCGAAACGGCTGGTTTGGCGATTCCAGGAATTCCTCGGCCGCTCCAAGCGCTGTGCGTGGTGCCCTTCGCCATGGAAGAAGGCACGGAACTGGATGTTCCCGGCCGCGAAGTCGGATTGGTGGTCGGCCGGCAAGTTCGCTTCCGCTTTTTTGCATCGGCCAATCGCAAGAACGATAAGGTTGGTACGACCCTGCGCGATTGGGACGAAACGGAATTGCAAGAAACCGCGCCGATGGAGTTGACGTTTTCTGCCGAAGAAACGCCCCAAGAAGGATACGTTCCAGTGAGGTTTCACAGCCGTGTTTCGGAACTAGGCGTGTTCGAACTGTGGTGCAACAGTACCAAGGACGATCAACGCTGGAAGCTCGAATTCAACGTTCGGGAAGACAGCTAGCCAAGCAACATGCCGTCGCAACCATCCATCGACTCAGCCTTTGAAAGCCGTGTCAGCCGATTCATCGTCGGCATCGACTTGGGAACCACTAACTCCGCACTCGCCTACATCGATACTCAAGCGCGGCAGAGGAAGGTGCACAATTTCCCAATCGACCAATGGATTGATTTCGGCACGCGCGGACGATTGGATGTATTGCCGTCCTTTCATTACGAGGCCACGCCAGCAGAACGCAAGGAACTGGCAAAAAACTCGTTCAAGTCCAGCGATATGTTGCCGGCCGGTTCGATCGTTGGTTCACTTGCACGCGATCGAGGTAATCAACAGCCCGGGCGCCAGATCGCATCGGCCAAGAGCTGGTTATGCCATGCAGGCATTGACCGCCAAGCGGCTGTACTGCCTTGGCAAAACGATGCCGATGTTGAACGACTGTCGCCTGTTCAAGCGAGCGCGCGGTACTTGGCCTATCTGCGCCACGTTTGGGACGCGGAGCATATCGACCATCCGCTAAACGAACAGGACGTTGTTCTGACTTTGCCAGCATCATTTGACGAAGTCGCGCGACGCCTGACCATACAATCCGCTCGAGATGCTGGACTGCCGCGCATAATTCTGATCGAGGAACCCCAAGCAGCCTTCTATGCCTGGTTGCTGATGCACCAAGATAACTGGCAGACTATTCTGTGTCCCGATTCTACGATCTTGATTTGCGATATCGGTGGCGGCACGACGGACTTTACCTTGATTCGAGTCCGTGCGCCGGACCAGCGGCAATCTTCTTCCGAGACTCTGCACGAAAGCCATCGCCAATTACTTTCGTTGCATCGCGTAGCGGTGGGCAAGCACCTGATCCTGGGAGGGGACAATTTTGATCTGGCACTGGCGAAATTGGTCGAAGCCAAAATCGTCGGTGAAGGAACACTGCCGCCACGTACCTGGGATGCTCTGCGACAATCGTGCCGATCGGCCAAGGAGCAATTGTTGGGCGAGAATCCGCCGCGGGAATACACGCTGAACTTGCCTGGCAGCGGATCGAGATTGATCGGCAGCGGCACGCGGGTACCATTGGATTCCGGTGAAGTTCAGCAAGTTCTGCTCGACGGTTTCTTTCCCTTCGTCGACGTGCACGCACAGCCAGTCGGCCAGGCCGCCGGATTCCAAGAGTTTGGTTTACCGTATGCACAGGATCCGGCGATCTCCAAACACTTGGCCGATTTTCTGTGGCAGCATCGCTGGGACGGTAGATGCGACGACGACCACCAATCGTTGAGTGATTTGGTTGCTGCCAGGCCGGATTTCGTTTTGTTCAACGGTGGCGTGCTCTCGTCCAGTCAAATCCGCCAGCGTTTGATCGAGCAACTGACGCGTTGGTTCAATTCGACCGGCAGTGTGTCGGGAGTCAATTGGACCCCTACGCTGCTAGAAAACGATCGGTTGGACTTGGCTGTCGCACGAGGCGCCGCGTACTTTGGTTTGGTTCGCAGAGGCGAAGGAGTGCGCATCGAAGCCAAATTGGCGCGATCCTATTACTTGGTCATCTCGCAAAATCCTCCACGAGCTATCTGCATCATGCCGGGAGCATCCAGCGCCGGAGATCAGATGCGACTTGCCGAAGTTCCGCTGGAGTTAACCGTCGGCGAACCGGTGCAGTTTTCGATCGCCTGTTCGAGTACGCGACTGGCGGATCGCCTAGGCGAAATGGTCGATGTTGCGGGAGAGAGTTTCAATTTGCTGCCGCCCTTGCGAACGGTCTTGCAGTTGCCTGGCCGACGGCGGAGCGAACGCTTGCCCGTCATTCTGGAGGCCGATTTGACTGAGATTGGGACGTTGCAAATGTGGTGCGCGGCCGTCGACGATTCCCATCGCTGGCAGCTAGATTTCGATGTTCGTTCGACTGTGGAAACAGATCGGATCGCGGCCAGCAGCCAGGACTGCAGTACCATTGTCGAACAATCGTTGTGCGATGCCGCCAGAAGTGTATTGGAGCGAGCATTTGGTACTCACGGAGACTTGGAACCCGACCAGCTCATGCAGAACTTAGCCGAGTGCATGGGAACGGATCGGCAATGCTGGCCGCCCAGCCTACTGCGCGCGATCTGGCAGGACTTGCTCGAATTAATTGATGGCAGTCGACGCAGTCCGCAGCATGAAGCGCGCTGGTTAAACCTGTTGGGATATTGCCTGAGACCCGGCTACGGAGTTGCTGCCGATGATTGGCGAGTTGGACAAACTTGGCGGTTGGTCTATGGCAAGCTGGCTTTTACAGCGCCCAGCTCTCGTAACGAATCGTTGATTTTGTGGCGCCGTATCGCAGGCGGATTCACTGCGGGGCAACAACTGGCAGTGTACCAACAGATCGCCAATTCGCTTCGCAATTTGCTCGATCCGGAAAAGCGTGCCAAAGGGAGTGCCAATCTGAGTATCGGAGAGTTTACGGAGTTGTTGCGTTTGGTCGGCTCGCTCGAACTATTGCCTAAGCAGGAAAAAACACAGCTCGGGAGATGGCTGCTCGATTTGTACGGCGTCAAGAAATGGGCAGCAGCGCGCGGCGCAATTTTGTGGACCATTGGCAGGCTGGGCAGCCGTGTTCCCGTCTATGGCCCATTGAATAACGTCGTCGAAATCGAAACCGTAATTGGTTGGCTGGAGCGTTTGCTGTTGCTGGAAAGCGACGAGCCGAATTGGGCACTGGCGATCATGCAATGTGCGCGACGGACGCACGATCGCTATCGCGATATTGACCACGGACTCCGACGTTCGATCATCGCTCGCTTGCACGCGGCACCCGCCCACTATTTGTCGCTGATCGAGGAAGGAGGATCGCCCATCACTAGCGAAGCTACTCAAATTATCGGCGAATCGCTACCACTTGGACTGCGTCTGCGGTAATTGTGTGCGGTCCGACATCGTAGATTATTAGGCGTTTCTAGATTCGCAAGATTTTGTGACGATCTCTGGGGAAAAAACATGCTAGTGTTGATTAGGGTTGTGAAGTCGGATATCCAAGGTCTCGCAAGAGTGCTGCCATGAAACTCGATCCGGCCAATTTCAAGCTGACTCCGTTGCCGGTTTATTCACCCTGTTATTGCAACCAGTGCAAGCAACCGCTGGCCAGCGCCGGATTGGTTGAAGACAATCTAGCCTGGTGTCCGGATTGTAAGCAGCTCGTAATCACCTCGTACTTTCAAGTACCCGCGTGGGTTGTTGGAGTCGTCGTATTGCTGTGCAGCGAGTTGCTGCTGCTGAAGTAAACGCTATAGCTCGGGAAAATGCGGTTCAAACAACCAGATTGTCGACTTTCGCTCCGCGAAAGCTCTGTCTTTTCCAATCTTTCGCGGAGCGAAAGGCGACTTTAGAAACAAAGCCTAATGTTTGTGAGCTTATCGATGGCTTGCTGCAGTCCAGGGATGATTGACGGGTCTTGCAACAGTGCTCGCCGCATTGCCAGTCGAAGTGCTTTGATTGCTTGTGCAGGTTGACCAGCGGCGGCGCATACGTCGGCTAACATTGCCAGCCCGTGGGCATTCTGCGAGTTAGGCGAGCGGCAGATAGTTTCTTACCAATACAAGCCCGAAGCGCAAGCGAGTGTATGCCAGGATTGACGCACTCGCTTGCGCATGGGGCTTGTATTCGCTGAGGCCTTGGTAAATTCCCATCTGCCGCTCGTCTTAGTGGCTTGCGTTGCATCGGCATGCCAGGGTTCAATTTCGAGAGCCGATTTGAATTTCATGATCGCGTCGGCAGGCCGACCACTTTTTAAGAGGACGAGCCCAATTTGGTACTTCATTTTGGCTTCGCGCGGTTCGATCTCTTCAGCCTGAGCGTGCAGTCGCAGTGATTCTTCGAGTTTTCCATCGAGGAAGGACAGCCAAGCGAGCATGGCAACTCCATAAACGTCATTGGGATCGTCACAATCCATGATCCTATGTTCATTAAGCCGCTTGGCTTTGTCTTCAACTTATGATTTCTACGCGCCGGGCACGTTTTACAAAGTCTGGCTCTATGCGCACGCCAAACCCTGGACCGGTCGGACAGCGCACGATCCCATTCTCAGCCTTCAACGACGAAGAGGAACACTCCACTGGCAATGCCGTGTTGCCCTTGAATTCCATAAAAGGCCCGATGTTCGGAGTGAACGACGCAAAGTGCACAACGTCCATGTAACCCAAGCCGCCACCGGACATATGCGGAACGACTTGCATCCCTGCCAGCGCGCCCATGCGAGCAACTTGTGTCGCGCGAATAAAGCCGCCACCATAATGCAGATCCGGTTGCAATATGTCCACTCCGCGGTTTTCAACCATCCACATCCAGTTGCGCATGCTAAACTCTTGTTCACCGCCTGCTACTGGAATCGTCAACGCGTCCGCGACGTCTTTGGTTTCCCATAACCAATCGAACGGGCAAGGTTCCTCGTAGAATCCGTATTGATATTCTTCCATGATCTTACCGATGCGAATTGCATTGGCGGTATCGTAAGAACTGTTCGAATCAGCATACAAAGCCATAGCGTCGCCGAAGGTTTTTCTGACTAGCGGAATTAGCGCCTCGGTACGTCCTGGCAGCGAGTCCTCATTGCGACTCATTCTTCCGCCAAGCCTGAATTTGATTGCCTTAGCACCCGAGTCCGCAACCAGTTTCTGCAAGTATTCGATTTCTACTTCAGGTTTATTTCCGCGATTGCCACTGGCATGATAGACGGCGATGTCGCGCTTGCGTTGGCCACCAAAAAAATCGGCTACCGGACGCTGACTCGCTTGGCCAAGCAACTCCAACAACCCGATCTCCGCAGCGGCGACACCTGCCCACAACGCGATTCCCTGCAATTTGTAGTTGCTACCATGTCGGTAAACTTCCCACAGCAACTGCTCAAGTTCGCGAGCATCTCGGTTAATGAAAACCGGCGCGATGTTTTTTAGAAAAATGGGATAAGCTTCAGACATCCGCGTTGGATTGGGCGCCGTGACTACCTCCAGTCCGCTTGTAGATCGCGTGCGCAGCAGATACTCCTTGCCAGCTTTCAGCAATTCCATCGACTTTACCACCACGGGTTGCTCGACGAAGTGCAAATCCAAAGTTGGCTGGCTTAGCACACGATCCAATTCCGCCTTCGTTGGGCGGCGAGACTGCTGGTCAGCACCCAGGCACATAGAGTCATTTTCAACTGTTGCGACCAAAGCAGCGGCGGCTGCCAAGCTCAAGCAATCCCGTCGCGTTGGGATCTGTCGATTCGAGAATTCCATAACATTTACTCCCGCGGAAGAGACGTATCGATCTAACGGCAAGCTCCACTACTTCATGTCGCGAATATGTTCAATGGCGGCTTGTCGCATAAAGCGGCTGGCTGCTGGAGTGCTCGTGTGTCCCGCCAAAACGTCGGTGTGAATTGATTTGGGAATTCCAAGTGCGTTATATGCCGCATAGACGCTGGTGGGCGGGCACGTAGTGTCGATAAACCCAACCGTAACGGCTGCTCCTTTGCACTTGGCGCGCGTGGCAAAGTTGACACAGTCGAAATAACGCGCAGTCCTTTCGGATTCGGTGTTAGGCTTGCCGGATGCGTCAGTTGGAACCAATTTTGGCCAACCGTTAACTCTGCCGACACTCGCACCAGTGTGGTCACATCCGGCAGGAACTCCGGCGCACAAGAATGTTACACGAAGATCGAGACCACCCGCAGCGAAGGCTTGGAATCCACCTTGGCTGCTGCCGTAGACTATCATCGTCTTGCCGTCCCATTCAGCTTGTTGCGCCAGAAAGTCGATCGCTCGAATCAATCGCGAAAACATCCCTTTGAAATAGCACTTCTCGCGATCCTCGCGCCCACTGCTTCGATAATCCTTCAATTCTCCGGTGGAAAGCTGTGTGTAGTATTCTGCCGGCTTGCCATTAGGAATGCCATGAGCGTTGATGTCCAGCGCCAACATGCCACCCTCCTCGAGAGCCCAGCTCGCGTTGCCGAGGCTGGCGCTGCGCACACCGGCGCCATGCACAAACAGAATCGCGGGCAGCGACTTCGGCTTGGCATTTCGCGGTCGGCTGAAATATCCCGAAACAGGTGCCCCGAGGCAATCGACTTGCACGTCAAATGATTCGATATTATCCATTGCTGAATCGACAGGTGTGAGTGTGGCGCGAACTGCGATCGCCGCCAAAGCAGACTTTTGAGCAGACCAGAACTGATCGAAATCGTCCGGAACCGGAAGACTTGGTTTCAATTGAAGCGGATCGAATCCCGCCGAAACCAAGGCAGTCGATTTGCCAAATGTCGCGCGCAGCAACAGAAAGCCCGGTTCGGAGAGCTTGCCCTGCACCGTCGCCGTACCATTGATCAATTTCAAACTTTGAGCTGCCTTAGGCTGCACGCCATCCTTGGAGAACACACACTCAACCGAGCCCTCTTCGACTGGTCTATTGTTTAGCGACACAACGATTGAAAAAGTTGCGGTTTCGCCAACCTTGTAAATCGCGTCAGCTCGGTCCGTCGTAGCCTTGATCGCGATCGTAGACTTCGCTTCCTGTGCTCGGGCGACCGTCATCGGCCAGGGAGAATTCATCCACAGCGCCACGGCGATAACGAGAGTCTGCGAAAATCGGGTGCTCATCGAAATCTCTTTGCAAGTAGTCAATTGGTTGCCAGAAGTTAGCGTTCAATAATGTACCCTGATCACTCATTTGCTTGTTGGCGGCACGATGAATTTTTTGTTTGCCAGAAGCGAAAAACGCAGGCGTCAGATAAGCACCTGGCTGCTACCTCTGCGCAGTTAGTTTCTTTCCCGCTAACCAGTTCAACTATCTTCCGTGCCCTTCTTTTCATAACTCTGTGTTTTTCACTCGTTGCGTATTTGTTATACTGAATCGCAATATTGCGCAACTGTAATGCACAGCAAGTTCCTGAGTCTTATTCGGTCTTGTTTGAACCTCAGGGCCGTTCAATTGTTAACACGTGTTGGGTGGATTTGATCAATTGGAAAGAGTGAATTACAGGTCGCCTGTGCAGAGGAATCGCGCATAGCAAATTTGAACCCGTGTTTTTATCTATCATTATTTGGAAAGGGCATTGAAATGAATAACGGTTCGCGCAGCTCGAAGGGATTTACATTGGTTGAGTTGTTGGTGGTGATCGCTATTATTGGTGTGTTGGTCGGCTTGCTATTGCCAGCGGTCCAGGCGGCTCGCGAGGCAGCGCGAAGAATGCAATGCACCAACAATCTGAAACAGATTGGCTTGGGCATGCACAACTATCATGACGTGCACAAACAATTTCCGCCTGGAATTGTGCAGCAACATGCTGATCCTCATTACCAACCCGCTGGTAACAACGTGGTCACGGATGTTGAGAGTTGGGCGTGGGGTGCGTTCTTGCTCCCATTTATCGAGCAAGGAAATCTCTATGATCAAGCTGGGATTGGCCGCGGTGAATTGTTGCAAAACATGACGCGATTCGCCAACACTCCTTTGGCAGTCTATCGTTGCCCCAGCGACAACGGGCCAGTGCTGCGTCTAGCGCAACCGGGAATTTCCTTGCGATTCGCTCCTTGGGCGCTTTCCAATTACAAAGGCAATTGCTCACACGCCGGTTGCGGCATCGACGGCTCGACAGGAGTCTTTTGGCGCGCGGGGTTTTCAAACAGTGGATCTGGTGCGTTCGTGCAGCATAAGATTGGTATTTCCAAGTTGACCGACGGAACGACCAATACGATTCTCGTGGGTGAAGTCTGTTGGACCCGGGGACCATGGATACATCGCGCCGCAGTTTGGGCCGGTTGCATGCAGGGTCAGCAAGGTAATTGTGCCGACGATGTGCTGGCATCCGGACGAGCGGCGATCAATCATGCAGTTGCTCCAGCACCAGGCAACGCAGACCAGATGGCCGAAAGCTACAGCAGTCACCACACCGGTGGCGCGAACTTTGTGTTTGGAGATGGATCGGTACGATTCGTCTCGCAGAACATCGACTACATTTCCAACGGTCCCAGCAATTCAAGCAACGCCGACAGCGCTTACGAATATCTGATGCATCGCGAGGACGGCCAAGTGATCGCCAACTTCGGCGATTAACGTTGCTTGAAAGCAGACTCGTTTTGGAAAGCTTGCTCCGTCGATCTCGTTCGAACGTGGCCGCAATAACGCCCAGTTAATGCGGCCACTTTTGAATTTAAGCCGATTTCAGGATTCAGAAACAAGTCACTATTGAGTCGAAATCCCATTGTCATGAGATCGCATTCCTTGCCGAACTTCCATATAAAGTGACTGAGGATTATGGCAGGCTACAATACCGGTCGACTTCCCATTTGAATCCAGAGTAGGCTACGCGAGTGCCGGATTGCCTAATGACAGTAATCAATTTGCTTCGGTGCGAGGTACGTGAACATTGGCATACGCTTCCAACGCAATTAAGAGGCCTTCGAGGCGATTAACGGCGACGGGAAGTTCCGATTCAGCTAAGTCCATAACGCGCTGTAGTTTTGCTTGCAGTTTGGTGGCCTCGCGATGCCACACCAAATTTGCCTCGCGAGCCAAGCGCACTTGCCGCTCGCACAGCGATTGTCGCTCGGTAGCTTTGGCAAGGTGTTTTCGCTGCTCGGTGCAAGGACGCTTTTCCGATTCACGCACATAGGACTCGCATCGCGCCAGCGATTCCTTTGCCTCGCGCCACACTCGATTGGCGGTTTTCAATTCGTCTTGCCAATACGCTTGGGCTCCGTCTTCGATCCAAGAGGCGATTTTCCTCATTTCCAATTGCAGATTTTCAAGTTCGCGCAACAGATTTACGCGAGTTCGTTCGCATTTCTCGCGCAGAACTTGCATCTGGGCCATCGAGCGAACATCAGCCGTAGAACTCAATTCGATTCTCCAAAATCCAGTTGGCCGCGACGTCGACGCCGTTGCCTGGTCGTGGCGTAGGTAACTACCTTTGCAAATATTGATCGATAATTTGCGCCTTCTTCAGCAAATAGGGTACGTGCTGGTCAGCAGTTTCTACGATTTTCTGAATCGCTTTGAGATGCTCTTCGAAGTCGTCAGCGAACTTGCGATGCTCTTGATCGCGCCACGAATCGGACAGTTTGCCCAGCGCTTGAGCCAGGGTGCTTGTAGAATCGCGAAGCTGTTGGTTATAGCGTTTTAGCAATGCAGCAAACTGCCGCAGTTGCTCGGGATCGACGATCGCTTGAGACATGATTATTTTCCTCTTCTCTTCTCAGCTCAGTATTGTACCTCGATCACGCGCATCGATTTCCACTTGCCTTGAAAAAATCGTCCACCGAATGCGATTGCCATTGCCAGCACCCATAAGGCGATGACCCACCACCACAGCATGACACTACTGCCAAACCGGATTTCATAGGCGACTCCCAGGAGCACCACTCCAAAGGACAGAACCGTTGTGGCTAACAGCACGAACCAAGTGTCGCCCGCACCCTTGATTGCACCCACGTAGACAATTTGAAATCCATCGATCACGCAATAAAGTGCAATAATTCTCAGCAGCGGCACTAGCATCGGACGCATCTGCTCAAATCGTTCGGCGTCCGTACCCCACGAATAAATGGCCACCATGAAATCGGGAAACAGTCCCAAGAGAATTGCAAATATTCCGGTATAACATCCTGCCAGTACCGATGCGCAGGTTACCGTCCGCTCAGCCAAATCGATTCGATTCTCGGTCAAACGTTGACCGACCAGTACTCCTACGCCGATCCCCAGACCCATCATCGGCACAAAAGCTAGAACATTCAATCCTAGCGCCAGCGTCGTAGCTGCCATGGGTAGCTCGCCCAGCTTTCCAACTTGCAACATGATGATCGTAAACGCTCCTGCCTCGGCCAGCATTTGCAGCCCTGCTGGCGCTCCAAAGACAACCAATCGTTTCAGTAGCGCTGGCTCCCATGGACTCGCGCGATTAAAACACAGTTCGCTTCCCATCGCGGAATCACTGTGAATCAACCAATGTGCCATAGGGACTTTGATCCAAAATGATATTGCAGTTGCTACGGCTGCTCCCAGCACGCCCATGGCGGGTATTGGCCCCCAGCCAAAAATCAGTATGAAGTCCAGGACCAAGTTGACAACTGTGGCAAGTGCATCGATCAGCATGACGGCTTTGGTTCTGCCTAAACCTGTCAGCAGCCCGCCTTGAGCGCTGTAGATCAAGACAGCTAAACCACCTACCAACAATACTCGCAGATAGGTCGTCTCCATTTCTCGCAGTTCTGGGGCGTGTCCGGCAAGAGCGAACAGGCTAGGTGCGAACACCAAACAGAGTAGCAGCAATGGCACAATAATCCAGGCTAAACGCATCGCATGCTGGTAGGCTACGCCGATGCGATCTCTCTGCTTCGCGCCAACATATTGCGATACAAAGACACTTACATAGCCCAGCAGCCCGGTCGGCAAACAGATAATGCACCAATATACGGAACCGGCACCCATCGCGGCCGATGCAGCTTTTTCAGATTGCCAATATAAGAGCGTTCTGTCGGTGAATAAAGTTAACGACACGAACGCTGTAGAGGCCATTAGTGGTAGAGCCAATGAGATCAATGGGCCGGGTCCCCATTCGGACTTCCACCACTGGCAAACTCCGCCTTGAGTCATTCCTGCTCCAACATTCTGCAACATTCATATAATCCATGGTTCAATCGGTGCGGTCATTACTCTACACTGCATCTACTCACTGTTGAAGTCAAAATGTCCACAAGGGTTCGCGCTATGTCGTTGTCATTCGCAAGAATTGCTGCGTTTTGTTCTTTGAATATGCTCATTGCCTACCATCAGATCCCATTGGCCATAGCGCAAGAACGCGGCATTGGAGATTTCCCAAAGTTGTCCGAAAGCTCAGACTGGCCCTGGTGGCGCGGGCCATCGCGCAACGGCCAGGTCGCCGCGGCACAGTTGCCGATCGAGTTTGGCCAAGAGAAAAATTTGCTGTGGAAGTCGCTGGTTCCTGGACGAGGGCATAGTTCGCCAATCGTTGTCGGAGGACGAGTATTCTTGACGACTGCCGACAAGGCTTCACAAATTCAGTCGGTGGTCGCATTCGACTTGGTTTCTGGCAAACAGTTGTGGATCGAGCAAATCAACCAGGGCGGATTTCCCGAACATAATCATCGCAATAACACAGAAGCAACTCCGACGATCGCCAGCGATGGTGAGCGGTTGTTCACCGTTTTCTTTAATCACAAAACCACGCAAGCGACCGCGCTAGGGCTCGATGGCAAACAACTTTGGCAAAAGACCGTGGGGCCATTCAATCCCAAGCGATTCGAGTACGGTTATGCTCCGTCTCCACTGATCTACCAAGGACTAGTGATCGTTGCCGCAGAACATGACGGTGAAAGTTACCTAGTTGCACTCGATCGCCAGACGGGGACTCCAACCTGGAAGACAGAGCGTCCTGCCAGTATTTCTTTCTCGTCACCGGTAGTAGCCCATGTCGCCGGTAAGGACCAACTGCTGATCAGTGGTATGGATCAGGTCTGGTCCTACAATCCGGCGTCCGGCAAATTGAATTGGTCCGCGCCTGGTACCGCCACCGCGACTTGCGGTACAGCCGTTTGGGAAAAGGACATTGTGCTTGCCAGTGGCGGTTTCCCGAAAAACGAAACTGTGGCGATTCGCGCCGACGGCAGTAAACGAGTACTGTGGAAGAATAATAAGAACTGCTATGAACAATCAATGATCGTCCACGATGGACACTTGTATGCGCTAACCGACGGGATTTTCTTTTGCTGGCGCATAACAGATGGAAAAGAAATGTGGCTGAAACGACTCCCCGGTGCCGTCAGCGCCTCCCCAATTCTCTCCGCCGGAAAAATTTATTGGGCGAACGAAGGAGGTACGATGTATGTAGTTGCCGCGAATCCATCCCGATTTGAACTACTTGCCGAAAACAAGATCGGTGACGAAGCCTTCGCCAGCCCAGCGGTCAGTGGCAATCGTTTGCTGCTGCGAGTTGCTTCGAATCAAGATGGCAATCGCCAAGAGTGGTTGTGTTGCTTTGGGAATTGAGCCCGAATCTCAGGTGCTTCTCAATGTCCTGTAAAGCTTCGCTATTTTCTATTCGTTGACATTTACGCTAGTATTACTTTGAGTTTTCCACGAATCGATCGCTAATTCCCTACCTCCATTGGACCCCGCCATGCCAATGAACCAGTTCTCCGAGTCGACCAGCAATGGACATGCCCAACAACATCGTCTCGCGTCTGGCTCCAGTCCATTCGGTCCTCCAGGCCAAGACTTGATTCACATAGGAAATCGCAGGTGGTTCCTGCAAACTGGACTGGGCGGAATCGCTGGTGTCTCTGTGCCGCTGCTGTTGTCCGCCAAGGCCCGCGCCGCCAGCCAAGGCCGACCGACTAAGTCTACGTCGATTATTCAAATCTGGCTTTCCGGCGGGCCGAGCCAAATTGATACTTGGGACATGAAGCCCGAGATGCCGGAGAACATCCGAGGACCTTTCCAGCCGATACCGACTTGCGTTCCTGGGATTCAGATCTGCGAGCACATGCCGTTGCTGGCCAAGTATATGGACAAGTTCACTATTATTCGGTCGATGGATGCCAGTTCCAGCAACCATACTCCCATTACGTTTCAGGCGGGGAACCCAAAAGCACAGCGTACAGATATCGGTCGACAGGGAGGTGGCTATCCGTCGATGGGCTCTGTAGCTGCAAAATTTCACGGTCCGAATTCTCCTGGTATGCCACCATACGTTGCTCTAGCGAACAGTTTAGCGGCAGATGTCTACGGAGCCGGGGACCTCGGTCAAGAATATGAGCCGCTCGATGGTGGTCGCGTGGAGGGCCGCTTTGCGATGCCCAAAGGACTGGACATTCCACGTTTACGAGACCGAGAACAATTGCGATTGGAGTTTGATCGTTACCGCGAGCAGGTTGAGCATTCAAACGGTTTCGCTCGTCAGGACAAATACACACAAGAGGCGTTCGAGTTAGTGCTCGGAGGAGCTGCTCAGAGTGCTTTCGATTTATCTCAGGAACCGGATTCGATTCGCCAACTTTACGGGCGCGATTCTTTGGGAGAAAAGGCGCTATTGGCGCGGCGACTTGTCGAAGCCGGCGTGACCTACGTTACCTTGAGCGACGCGTGGGGACATTGGGATCATCACGGCGACGAAGTTCGTTGGGGTGGAATCTCAAAAGGGCTGGCTCCGATGCTACCGGTGCTCGATCGTGGTATTACGGCACTAGTAAATGACCTCGACCAACGCGGAATGCTCGAGACAACTCTCGTTTTAATTATCGGTGAATTTGGTCGCAGCCCAGTAATGACCAAGACTGCCGGTCGCGATCACTGGCCACAAGTAATGTCCATGCTTGTCGCTGGCGGAGGCTCACGCGGTGGCCAAATCATCGGTGCAACCGATCGTCGCGGAGGCGCAATTCAACAGCGGCCACTCGGGCCCAGCGATCTAGCTGCAACAGTCTTCGAACATTTGGGAATCAATCCCTACGATCACTGGATCAATCCTTCAGGTAGACCTACTGCCCTGGTCGAAGGTGGTCAGCCAATTGCCGAACTGTAGTGGGCAATTGCCTCGTTAATAACTTCTCATGATTGCGGTTCGGTGCGATCTAGGAGGTGTGTCGTTGCTATGCATCTCCGATGCACGTGTTTGTTAATCGTTTTCTGTGGCACCTTGATCGTCAGCGGGCGGATTGCTGGACTCGCTGTCGCCCAAGATCGCAATCGTGCTCCAACAGTCGACGAATCGATTCGGAAATGGGCTCAGGACGCTCCGCTATCGCTTCGTTTTCAAGGAACGACGGCTGACCAATGCCGCCACTGGCAAACCGATTTTGCGGACAAGTTACGCAAGTCGCTTGGCGAGTTTCAACCACCCAGATCTTGGACACAGACGGTGCTACGCCGAATCGAACACATCGATCACACGTTTGAAGATTTATTGCTCGAGAGCGAAGGGAAAGTTCTGCCCCTATGCATACTGACTCCCAAGGGAGCAAGCGAGCAGAAATATTCTGGCATCTTGGCGCTACACGGCCACGGACCTCGCGGTCATCTGGCGATCGGTGAGGGCGACAGTGGAGAGACCTTGGTGCGAGCGGGATTCGTGGTGGTCACTCCTTGCTTTGCGCCGTTCGGAGTACGGCTGGGTGATCCCGAAGCGTATGGCAAACAAGACCCGTGCGGCGTGACATTCGTGCGCATGCAATTGCTGGGCAAGCTGCTGATCGCGGAAAACCTACGAGACAGCTTGTGGGCACTGGAATTTTTGATGAAACAACCCACGGTCGATGCGGATCGAGTTGGCTGTGTTGGCTTGTCGTACGGTGGCCGCATGACCATGTTGACAGCGGCGCTCGAACCGCGCATTAGAATTGCCGTCGTTTCTGGAGCCCTCAACGTCATGCAGGAGCGCATTGAGCAGCGATACAGTTGTGGCGCGCAAGTGATTCCGGGCTTGCTGGCTTTTGGTGACGTTCCGGAAATCGCTTCCTTAATTGCTCCGCGCCCCGCCATTTGGCAAATCGGTTCGAGCGATTCTTTAATCAAACCCGACTGGGCGACAGCGGCCATCGAACGCATGCGACGTAGCTATCAGGACCTTGAAGGCCAGCGATTCGCTGGTCATCGATCGATTCGAGGGTGGCCACCAGTGGAATTGGCAGCTTGCCCTACCCATGTTGCAGCAGGTGTTGCAGCACTCTGACGCCTCTAGACAGTAAGAAAGGAGAGGCAAACCTAACTGTCAAGCTCAAGGGAAACCGATGCCACGTCCCGACTTTACCAACGAAGAAAGATACTTAATCGAGTCCATCAAATCACGTGACTCGGCTAGTGTTCTGAACTCAAATGCATGGAGCTACGTCATTTGCAGTGCGCTGATTGCCGGCTCCGCAGCGTACTACGGTGATATCGCCATGATGACCATAGCGTTTGTCATCATCTGTGGTTACCGATTTTACGAATGGAAACAACAGCAGAAGTGGGATCCGATTTGGCGTTCAATTATCGAAAAATTTGAATCCGCGACCATTGAAGTTGATGAAAAACCGTACGATTCAACAATTCTGCCCGGATGAAGAGCGAAAGTGAAACAAAATACTTGACGGCGGAACCAGTTAATGCGACTATTAATCGAGCGTAATTGTCGCGTTACCTTCAAGTGCGAGCACATTTGGGTGTTGGATCGTATGAGCCTCCTTCGGCAAATCGTATGCTTTCTGGCCTTGGCGATTGCCAGCGCCGGTGCGATGCCGTTGTGGCTGCATCATCATGCTTGTCATTTGAATTGCAGAGCTGAAGCCGCTGTCTGCGATACACGGCACAGCAGTCATTGCTGCTGTTCGCACAGCGGCACCCAGGCATCTCTCTCGGCAGACAAGCAAGCGACGGGCGGGTTGGAAATTGTCGCGCCCCACGATGATTGCCAAATCTGTTTTCACTTGTCGCAGGCTACCGCGCGTCCCACGTCTGTGCCTTTGATATCGGAATGCGAACTTTCGAGTGAATTTGCACACTTCTACCGGCAAGATGCTCATCTACAGGTAAGAACCACCAATCTTTCTCGCGGACCTCCGGCCGCATAGCACCACTTCTGAGTCAACTGGTGTTCTCTTCGAACGATTGTCCTCAATCGTTGTTTGAGCGATGCCCCCAATTGTGATTGAGCAATTGCGGTAATTTGCTCAACTGCGCGCCCCTCGAAAAGAGATTTTTTCGAGCAATGATTTTATCGTACATTTCTATTTATTGGTGCAAATAATGAACGAACTGAAAATGCGAGCCTTCACGTTAGTGGAGCTGCTCGTCGTGATTGCAATTATTGGTGTCTTGGTGGGACTGCTACTTCCAGCCGTACAAGCAGCCCGAGAAGCCGCGCGTCGCATGCAGTGCTCCAACAGCGTTCGTCAACTGGGACTTGCGATCCATAATTACGAGTCCACATACAAACGACTGCCGTCAGGTTTTGTCTCCCATGGTTCGACGGGCGAGCCTGGATGGGGATGGGCGGCGGCTCTGTTGCCGTTTATGGAACAAACCAATTTGGCCAGCCGGATAGACTTCCGCGTGCCAATCGAAGCAGACGTGCATCGCGAAGTACGCGTGGCGGTGATTCCTACGTTTATCTGCTCATCGGATATTGGTCCGAACCTCTTTGAAATAGCCGAAGGCGATGGACATAGCCATGGAACGAACAGCCATGCCGCTCGAACAACTCGTCTCGCCGGAGTGGATGACGATGGTGACAAACTGTTTCCAATCGCCAAGAGCAATTTCATGGGGATGTTTGGTACTTTCGAACTAGAAGACGCTCCGTTTCGCGGAGACGGCATGTTTTTTGGGAACAGCCGTATTCGATTTAGCGATGTGCTCGACGGACTTAGCAACACGATCATGATTGGCGAACGAGGCAGCCGATTGGGTAGTGGTATATGGCATGGCAACATCCCTGAAGCCGCTGAACCTCATGCGCGCATCTTGGGAGTCGCCGATCACGCGCCCAATGACCCGGTGGGTCATTTTGAAGACTTCAGCAGTTACCATCCCGCTGGCGTTAATTTCATGCGCGCAGATGCTTCGGTTTTCTTCGTGCCCAATACGATTGACCATCGTTTGTATCAAGCGATCGCGACGCGCGCCGGAGGTGAGATTGTCAGCAGTAATGAATAACTGACTGCTGCTGGCTGTGAATCGCCACATCGTGTTTCCGTCGAGATAGACAACATCCTGCAAAGTGATTTCGTTATACTCGTACCCACCTCGGAAACATGATGCTCTTCAGTTCGAATTGAGAAAGTGCATGAGAATGTGGCAAACAAAGCGAATGCGTTTGTTAGACTCGTTACTGTGCCTGACTACTCTCTTTGTTGCAGCAATGCCGGGCAGTTACGCGTTCGGGCAATCTAAATCGGAAGATAAGATGATACCCTTTTATATTGGAACCTATACCGGACCCAAGAGCGAAGGGATTTATCGCAGCCAACTCGACCTGGCCAGCGGCAACCTGGCGGAACCGCAACTGGTTGCCAAACTGGATAATCCGTCCTTCCTGACGATTCATCCGACTAAACCCGTGCTTTACGCGGTCAGCGAAGTGCGTCGCGGAGATCAGCGGCATGGTGCTCAAGTGATGGCCTATCGCATGGAAGCCGATGGCAAGTTAACGGAAATTGGCGGCCAGCCATCTGCGGGTCAAGGGCCTTGCTATGTCTCCACAGACCAAACTGGTACGGTTGCGCTTGTGGCAAACTATGGCAGCGGCAGCATAGCGTCGTTGCCGATCAACGATGACGGCTCACTTGCTCCACCGGCCAGTGGAATTCAGCACGAGGGCAAGAGTGTCAATCCACAGCGGCAAGAGGGCCCTCATGCTCACTGCATAATAAGCGATCCCAGCAACGAGTTTGCGTGTGCGGTGGATCTCGGGTTGGACCAAGTACTGGTGTACAAATTACACCACGGTACCGGCAAACTTGAGGCACAACCCAGCGGGAATTATCGTGCCGCTCCCGGTAACGGTCCTCGTCACCTCGCTTTTCATCCCGACGGCAAGCACGCTTTTGTCAATCATGAAATCGCGTCCAAACTGTCGTCCATCCGCTGGCAAGCGGGTCGGTTTCATGAACTTGAAACACTGTCCACGCTTCCGACTGACAATGCCGACTCCAACTCAACTGCGGAAACGCTGGTACACCCCAATGGCAAATTTGTCTACTGCTCCAACCGCGGCCACAACAGTATCGCGATCTTTGCGTTCGATGCTGCGGCAGAGAAACTCACTGTAGTCGGTCACGCGTCGACGCTGGGCAAGACTCCGCGCAACTTCAGGATCGATCCAACCGGCCATTACTTATTAGCAGAAAACCAGGGTTCGGATTCGATCGTCCCGTTCCGCATCGATCCAAGCTCTGGCCAACTAACGCCAACCGGAAACTCAATTTCCGTTGGCGGTCCATGCTGTATTAAGTTCGTCCTGGCCAAGTAGATAGCAAACTGGGTACGAGCAGAACTGATCAAACCAGTTCGCTGATTGGTGATTGCTCGACCAGTCGTTGAGGTCTTCCACTTGGGTCGATGATGGTTGCTGTGCCAACATCGATACCAAGGTTGTGGTACAACGTCGCGATGATCTCTTGCAAATGGACGGGTCGGCCAACTGCGAACTCGCCGAGCCGATTGGTTGACCCGATCGCTTGCCCCACTCGCATACCGCCGCCAGCCAGCCAGGCACAGCTAACATTGGACCAATGATCGCGACCTGCTCCGTTATTGATTTTTGGGGTTCGACCAAACTCGCCCCAGACCACCACTGTGACATCGTCCAGCATGCCTCGTTGGTCGAGGTCTTCGACCAAGGCACTCAAGCATTGATCTAGTTTGCCACCGTGATCACGAACCAGCGCAAAGTTTTGCCCGTGACTATCCCAGCGCCCGTAGCTGAGACTAACGCAACGTGCACCGGCCTCCACCAAGCGGCGCGCAATCAGCAGATGTTCATTGCAAGTTGGCGCGCCATCGTATTGATAGTTGTAAGGCTTGCCATCGCCATAGCGCGCAACAATTTTCGGATCTTCCTTGGACAGGTCGAGCGCGTCGAGTAACTTGCTGCTGGTGAGAACATCCAGTGCCTTGGAACCGAACGCATCCATGCTCTCCATCACACCGCGAGCATCGAGGTCGCGGCGCAGCCGGTCGAGACTACCGATCAACTGCTTGCGATTCTGTAGTTGCTCTAGCGATATGCCATTGAGTTTCATGTTCTCCATACCCGGTCCATCGGGCTTGAATGGCGAGTAAGCTGCACCGAGAAACCCGGCGTTTCCCGAGTCCGACCAAGGCACATGTTGGGTGCGATTGGCCAACCCAATGTAAGCCGGAACGGACGAATCGCACGAGCCCAGCATTTTTGCTGCTGCGGAACCGACCGACGGCCTACCTCCGAGCGCTTTCATATCGTCGTTCAGCCAGCCGCTCATGCACTGATAAGAATCGTGGCGATCTCGGCAACCGACTACCGATCGAATCACGACCGATTTGTGCATCAAACTGGCGAGCTTGGAAAAAACTTCACAAATTTGAATTCCGGAAACGCTTGTCGGTATCGGACGAAATTCTCCGCGAATTTCGCTAGGTGCGTCGGACTTGATTTCCCACATGTCTTGATGGGGAGGTCCGCCCGCCAAAAACACATTGATGACTGCCTTGTGTCTTTGCGCTCGGCCGGTTGTGGCTTCGGCACGCATTAGGTCAGCGAGCGAAAATCCAGCTCCACCGAAGCTGAGCCCGCCGATTTTCAGAAAACTACGTCGAGAAACGCCGTCGCAAAAACGTTGATTTCCGCCAAGGATCGTCAGCATGGCAGCATCCAGTTGTTGAGGTGGGAGAATTTGATGGGCTTATATTCAAATCGGATTTCGAACCGCGAAACTACTAGCTTTCGCGCCAAGTCGTCAAAATCATCGAATTCCGTTCCCGCTAAGTCAATAGCATACACCAATTTCGGTCAGACTGCTTGAGTTGAATGACTTTACAAGTGATCGCGGCGAAGTCGTTGATTCCGGGTACATGGGAAAGGTGGAACCGAAGTTCGATCGGAATCCTTGATACGCGTTCGAATAGGCAAACTGGCTTTGCCTTGTCGTGTCCAATATGATTTTGGCATCATGACTCCATCTCTGCCCACAATGTACCTATTCAACTATCGGCAGCGTGTAGTTCGCTGGGTGCTTTCGACAACCGCCTTGCCGCTCGCGTTGGCAATGTGGTGGACGGCAGTCCATTTCCCTATCTCCAGTTTGGATTACTGGTTTGATGTTAAGTGGATCGACGACCGCTTCGTGGTGATCCAGCATCAATACTTGCCTTATCGCCACGGCATGCTGCGACCACATCAGTGCGTGTTTCGAGAATATCTGGTTGATTGTGAACGCAGAGTTCGAACGCAGTTGAACGGAAAGACATCAGAGCCAGATTTTTTTTACTCGGCCAAGTTGCCTGAAATATCTCCGGGCGGAAGTATTGTTCGGACTAGTCATCGCTACAACCGTTTCTGGCTTCAACAAATTGATCCTAGCACTCGGAAGTCACGCGTTCGATCTGTTGGTAAATATTCATCCGCTCTCGTTGGGAGTCGATATCTTATCTCACAGGGGCAGCACGAATTCTCGAATCAGACGTTCCTGGAATGGCGCGATTTGCTAGACCCAGAATTTGCAATTCGACGGCGACCGTTCGAAGCGTTTACCAACCATTTGGTGCCAATTGTCGGCGCACCGGCTTTTTTTGCCGTTCCACTTGTTGGCAATCTTCCTTGGTATAAGGATTCAAACGATATACCAAACTCAACGGTGGTTTGGATTGACGAACTGCGCCGTCCAGATCGACTGCATCCAACACCCATTCCGAATTTCCAAGGGTATGTCGAAATGTTGGTGCTCTACAAAATGTCCGATCAGGGACCAGAGTATGTTTCCCGCTGGCCTGTAGTTGGATGCAGTGGATTAGTCACCGTCCAAACCTCAAGCGGTCTGATATCTTCGCTTCGACCCGATGCTACAGCCATCGACGTTCGGGATGCGATGACTGGCAAGATAGTCTCCAGCGTGCCCGTTCCACCGAGCGCGCTACCGCCGGATTGCCGTCCAAACTGGCGATTGCACGAGAAATTTCTAACGCTGTTCGATATCAACAGGAAACCTGTTCAGACTTTGGACGCAGCGACTAATACGATTATGCCGACGCAAGGTGCATTGGACGGTAGGGTGTATGACCAAGTAGGCAAGAACTATTTGACCATTCGAGACGCGGACTTGTCCAAACCTGAGAGTTGGCCATTGACCTTTCAAGTACGGGAGTTGCCCACAGGCAACATTCTGACAAGCTACAAATATTCTGGATTGAATTTTTCCTCACCCAAATTCACATTAGATGGAAAGCAAGTGAAATACATTGGTGATCGGGAGCGGGTGATCTATGTCGACGCCCTCAATGGAAAAATCGTTCGCGTCATCGAAGACACAGTCGGCAGGCGCGCGCTGATTGGAGTCTGTACGAGCCTTTTCGCAATCGCGTGGTTGGTATTGTTTATTGGTGAATGTCGACGTGCGGGCGTTTCGGACCTGGTGCGTTCTTTGCTTCTTACGAGCGTCCTATTGGGATTTCTCGTCGCGCGGCTCTATTTCAGCGGCAACCATCAGAATTACAATCGCGTCGCATGGCAGGTCATTGGTGCTTTAAAGATCGCCTGGGGCATCGCAGTAGCGTTGCGATTGGCATCGCCAGTCACAGATTTGCGGTACCGTACTCTGCAGGGCTTTGTATTTCTCTTGATTTGTTGGGGATTGGGAACCGCGCTGGTCGAAAGCGGATGGGAAATGTACTGGGCCGTTTATCAATTCATCGTCATGGGTGGATTACTTTTGACTTGGGCGGTGGGCTTGCGACTGCTGGGTAAGCTACCACCTCGGGAATGCGCGTTGCGTCGCAGGAAGACATATTCGCTTCGTTTGTTGTTTATCTGGATAACGCTAGCCGCGATCGTAGCAGCGTGGGCCAATCGATTCAATTGGCGCGGTTTGTTAGATTATTTGACTCCTCAGACTGCATTGGTTGGCGCATTGGAGGTTAGTGCGCGGGTCTTCGTTGCACTTTCTGTTGTGTGGGCAACTCGTCATATAGTTCAACGGCCTATGTTAAGTGTGGCTTTGGTCGCGACAGTTCTTGTGCCAGCCATCTTTGGCCAAACCCATTATCGATCGCTTGGATTTCATCCAGACTATGTAGCTGATGGATTTTTATACGCTTGCTGGCACTTTGTTTCGATCGTGATCATAGTCGCAATAGGATTCTCTTCAGGCTCGAATTCTCACCATCCAAAGAAAGGCCTGATTTGGGCCTGACGATACGAATCGATGGTGTGCCACGCTCGAATATGGCAATCCAAAGGCCGCGTGCCCAGTCAAGTAAACTCAAGCATTACGCCTTTACTTGCGGTCTGCTTGTCCGGCTGCTTTCGCTGCCAATTCTCCTAATTGGCGCGAGAGTTCGGGGTTTGGCTTGGCCATAGCTTCACTGTCGGCGCCAATCCAATTGATCGCTGCCAGAATGGATGCCAGGAACTGCTTGTTTTGCCAAGTGTCAGGTCGGTGGCCGAGGTTGTTGTAATAGATTCGTCCTTGGCCCCACTGTTTGACCCACGCGATGGGTACGTGCTCGGGGCGTTTGAGTTCGGTCTTCTCCATATCCAAGCTCATCAAAACGCGGACATTTTCTGGTCGCCAGTTGCGATATTGATAAATCTCTTCTTTCATGGTGATCTCGCGTCCGAATGGAAGCATGGTGGGGTGATTTGGTTCGTGGACAGAAATCGTTACTTGGGTATTTGCGCCCCATGGATGTCCAATAAACGAACCACCAATCATCTCGTAATACAATTTGTTTTCTTTGAACGTGTCAGTTGAGGAATGGACACCAATGAACCCATGTTTCGCTTGTTTGAGCCAGTCGTTGATGAAGTAATTCATGTTCTCAGCGCTGATGGGCAAATCACCGCTGGTATAAAACATGACGATGTCAAACTTCTGCAAGTTTTCGCGAGTCATGTCGGCTGCGGCGTCTTGAGAAGTCTGCAACGTGAAAACGCCAGACTGCACCGACAGTTGGCGCATCGCTAGTTCGCATTCGGCTAACTGGCCTTCTGGGCGCTTTACAGGTTGGTGCACAAATCCTTTGCTCTGCGTAATCATCAGCACTCGCGGCTGGCCATCCGCCGCCAGACAAGGCGGCGAAATTGCCAACACGGACAAGCCAATAACGCTGGCGCCGATTACCAGCAAGTTCCTACCGAATGACCGAGCGATTCTCATGATTGCATCTCGCATGAATAACCACGACTTTGAACTCGCACAAGTTGAGGCATTCTGCATTTCGAAAGCGCGCTTGGCAAGTACCTAGGGTCGGGCTGATAAAAAGTGAACCGCTGGTGCTAGCCACTGGCTAGACGGGACTTACCGGATCCGACTCATCGAGGCTGGACCAGACATTTAGGCTGGGGAATTCAGTTCCGAGGAATTGTGCTAACTGATCCATAGCAAATTTCTCGCTGGCAAAGTGTCCGATCAGGACTAACGACACACCGGTCGCTTTGGCTTCGAGGCAGTGGTGAAAAGTTGCTTCTCCAGTTAGCAGTACGTCACAACCGGCCGCTAATGCAGCCGGGAGCAGGCTGGCGCCGCTGCCGCAGGCGATCGCAACTTTAGAGATCGATTGGCCAGCATCGACGACTCGCAACCGGCTGTGCGGGATCGTGCTTTTAGCCATCCGTGCAAAGGAAACTAGATCAGTTGGCGAGGTCAACGTTCCGTACCGTCCTGCGCCAAGCTCGTTGGAAAATAACTTGGTGCAAGGAATGAGGGGTTCCGCGGATTGCAAAGACAATCGCTGCGCGATTTGGGCATTAATACCGGCCGCAGCAGAGTCCCAAGCGGTGTGAGCCGAGAATACTGAGATGCCCGCTCGCGCCAAATTCCAGACTAGTTTTCCGCTGGCGGATTCAGTTGTGATACGACTGAGCGGTTTGAACGGAAGGGGATGGTGCGAGATAACCATCTCGGCTCGCCGAACAATGGCTTCTTGAACGCTTTCGGGTGTCAGCGTCAAGCAAGTCATCAGGCGCTGGACGCTGGACGACGGGTCGCCAAGAAGTAGTCCGACATTATCCCATGACTCGCTTAGTTCTAACGGTGCGATGCGTTCAAGGGTTTGGGCGATTTCACGGACCGTCGCCATGGAATTTACTCATTTTCGGGCCGTGGCAGGTCGCGAGGAAATGGAGCAAACTCAGCTTCAGGCAGCGATTCGAAATTGTTCTCCAGCCACTGCATCCGCTCGCTTTCGGTCGCGTAATATCGCAACCAAACATCCACATCGCCTTCGTCCACGCAACGCCAATGAAGGTAATTGTCTGGCAGGTCGAGTTTCTTTTCGCATGACGGCAGAATGTCGCGCAAGATCAGCGTGTACAACTGTCGATCCGAAAGATGCTCGGTCATGTCCAACACGATTCTTGCGCTAAACAATCGGTCGATGGTATCGTACAACAGCACGCGCAGTACGTCGTCGTCCAGCGATTCCGGCGTGGGTAATGTCAACTCTGGAAAGAACCACTTGCTGATCGGCAGCGCCGGCGCGCGTTCCCAAGCCAACATCGACTCAAGAAACTCGTTCTCTTTGTCCAACGGCATGCGCTGGAAACTCACAATTGCGAAAGACTCGTCAATGTAGGGTTCGAGTTCATCTCGCAAACGAGCATTCCTTAGCAGCAGTTCAACTTCGTCGGCGGCTGGAGAAGGCATGTGACTCATGGATTCGTGTTGGCCGTTCATCCGGGTTAAACAAACGCGTAAAGCGCGTCGGACCTGCAAATTAGCCGATCACGACGCCGACACGTTCCAGGGTATACGTTTCCCTTTTTGACTCAATGGTGAACTTAATAAATTGCGTTCGAGAAATTAAAAGTCGTCACAGCTTGGACGTTAGAAGCGACAGAATCCGCAATTCTTCAATGCTCGGTCTGGCGGCTCTCCAGCTCGGCGATTTTCTCCAGCCGCCGTGAATGCCGTCCGCCTTCGAATTCTGTGGATAGCCACACTCGCACCAAGTCGGTCACGGGACGATTGCCGATCATATCGCCAGGCAGGCAGAGCACGTTTACATCATTATGTTTGCGCGACATTTCCGCCATGATTTCGTCATTGCAACTGGCGGCGCGCACACCGGGAAATTTGTTCGCTGTAATAGCCATGCCGATACCGGTACCGCAAATCAATATGCCGCGATCGACTTGGCCATGGGCCACTAATTTCCCGACAGCTTTGGCATAGTCGGGGTAGTCTACGCTTTGTTCACCATGGGTACCTAGGTCTTCGACGGAATGCCCATCAGCGGCCAAAGCTGTTACAAGCTTGGCTTTGATCAATACGCCTCGATGATCGCTGGCAATCGCAATTCGCATGTTCTATTTACTAGATGAGCCACAAGATAATGGCGCGGCTATCAAGCCGCCAGTTCGCCCTTAAGTGACTAGCTTAACTGACCAATCCAATTTGGAAACCAACTTTCGTCGATGCGCTGCACCCATTGGACCAAGTAGCTCTCGATTTGTTCGGCACAAGCCGAATAAACGGAACTGTTTCCGCCAAATGGGTCGGCGGTGTCTTGCCCATCTCCACTGAGAAGATTTGTTTTGCTCGCAAATTCTGGCCATCGATCGATGATTGCCCGGCGATGCGCAGCGGTCATGGTCAATACCAGATCTGCATGGCGCAGTAGACGTTCCGTCACAGGCCGGCTCTGGTGCTCCTGCAAGTTGAGCCCGCGTTTGTTCATCACCGCCATTGCTTCTGGCGAGGCATGACCACCCGGATAGGCACTCAGTCCCGCGGACCCAGTAAGCGTTGGCTCTGGCTGGCCAGGTCGATAAAGCTTGGGAAATTTCTTCTTGAGCAACTCCCTTAAGATCGCTTCGGCCATTGGACTGCGGCAGGTATTTCCCGTACATACCAGCAATACGTGCAGTTGCGCCATGCCTATCAACACGCTTTGGTCGAGCACTCCGCTATGAATCAACGAAACCCGGTTACCATCGACTCGAATCGCAGTTGCGAAGCCACCAAAGTGCGTTTGGCCATCCTCGATCAACAACGACAAATCGTTCGTCGCGTCTGCTGCCACCGACTGACCATAGCACGCGGCCGCTCCAGCGCGATCTTCTAACGGTGCGGCTATCAAGGGGCCCGGCATGAGCTGCATGGCTTGTGTCAACGCTTCGTGCGCTGCCACGCGCAGCGACAAGAATCGATTGTCCACGATAAGATTTTTCTGCGTTTGCGCAGGAAGCTGTCGAAATACGCTCCCCTCGTCGGTCGCAGGCAGTTGGACGACCATCGGCCCCGGCCATGCTCGATTGACGATCCGCAAGGCCACTCGCGACATTTGCGAGCAGTAATCCAGCGACTCTTCGGGACTGCGGAGAAATATACAAGGCACTCGGCTGGGACTGCGGCGCGGATAGCTGACTAATCTATTGACTGCCTCGGGATTAAGTCCGCTGGCAACTAAGTGATATGCCGTCTCAGCAGGCAAGGCCACCAATTTTCCTTCGACCAAGGACTGTACGATCACATGCACGACGTCGCGAAGGTCGTCGTTTCGCTTCCAATCAAGGGTCCGCACCATGCTGACTTCCGTCCAATGAAAACTGTCCTGCCCACTCGAAAATGTACTATAATGCCATCTGACGCATGCGCACAACCATGCTCATTACCTGCTTTTAGCGCGAATTCGCTGCGGGCGCCAGGTCTTAAGGCGAGCGGCAGATGGGAATATACCAATACAAGCCCGACGCGCAAGCGAGTGAGAGCCTGGATTGACGCACTCGCTTGCGCGTCGGGCTTTATTGGTAAACTCCCATCTGCAGCTCGCCTAAGTTATGCAACATGTGTTTGCTGAATCTCGGACAGAATTCGACGTGCGCTTTGTCTCAAACAGTGACTCAACATTCTCGACGCAAGTTCTTGCAAGATGGCACGCGCATGGGTTTCGCCGGCGTTATGGCCGCCTCCGCGCTTGGCGTATTGACTGGATGCGGCAGGCCCAGTCGCGAAATCGTCCGAACTCCGGACCTGGTATGGGGTCGAAAAGCTCGCACACGCGACGCAATTGGCATGTTTCACAAACCGCGAGCCATGGTAATAGACTCGCAAGACAACGTTTATATCGTCGACTTGATGGGTAAAGTACAAGTGTTCGACGCGGACGGAAATTACCTACGGAGCTGGTTGATTCCTCTGATCGTACAAGGCAAACCCACAGGAATCGGTTTGGCTAAAGATAATTCGATCATGGTCGCGGACACGCATTACTTTCGAGTTTTGTTTTACTCGCGCACTGGCCAACTTGATCAACCTCGCACTATCGGCGGCGTGTTTGGTGAGAATCCTGGCGAGTTTCACTTTGTTACGGACGTTTGCCAGAATCAGCGAGGTCACATTTTTGTTGCCCAATACGGACAAATTGATCAAATTCAAGAATTCGATGCAGACGGTGTCTTCTTGCGCCGTTGGGGCAAACAGGGACGCAGCGAAGGCGATTTCGCCCGGCCGCAGGCACTAGCGATCGATCGGAATCAGTTGCTATGGATCGTTGATGCCCATAATCACCGTGTGCAGGTTTTTCGTACCGATGGTCCACATCCGGAAAAAGTGATGCAGTGGGGTTCACCTGGCAATCGGCCCGGCGAATTGCGTTATCCCTATGGAATCGACTTTGATATAGATGGTTCGGTGTTGCTTGCGGAGCTAGGCAATCATCGCGTTCAGCGACTTTCGCAGGAAGGCAAACATCTAGAAATGTGGGGGGGTCCGGGCTCGAAGCCTGGTGAGTTCAGCAGTCCGTGGTCATTGGCGATCAACTCAAAACGCCAGCTTTTTGTATTGGATTCGCTAAATAACCGCGTCCAACGATTCGCGTTAGCCTGAGCCTGCAATCCTTGCAGCACAGGTCGCAAACTCGTTTGACCGCGGCCGAAGGCGAGAATTATTGTGAGTCGGCGCGAAATCTGACTGCAATCCTCGCCATCGGCCCGCAGGTTAAACGAGTTTGCAGCCCTGCGCGCCTAGCGCAGCGGCTTTGCTAATACTGGCTAGATCACCTATTTTAAACCGGAATCGTTGACACTCGGAACTGCGCCCAATTATATTGCTAATTGCCATTACCACTTTTGGCATTCGCCGAAGACTTGTCCGCGTTCATTTGGGTGGAACATATTGCACTGGATAGGTCCGTTTTTTGTATTGAGTCGGACTATTAACTTCTTGTCAAGCCAATAAATAGAGCGGATGTCGATGACTTTCTTGGGCAAAGCATTCACGGCACTGATATTGTTCTTCAGTGTCGCCTTTTTCACATTGGCGACTGCTGTGCACTGGACTAGTGTCGACACGCGGGCCATGGCGGACAAACGCAAGGCGGATGTCGAGCGACTGAATGCTCAGGTTCAACAACTGACCGAGATGTTGGAAAAGCACAAGGCCGAGTTGGCGATCGAGCAAATTGCGCGTCGTTCAGTGCTAGCGGCGCTGCAGACACAAGTCGAACAAATGGAATTCGAAGTCAACGAAAAGCTTAAGAACCTTGAACAGATTCAGACCGCGTACACGGAACTGGCGCAAACGCATCGACAGACTGAAAAAGAGAGATTTGACAAGGCTGCAGAAGTTGCTGCCCAGCGTGAAGCACTAACAAAAACCATCGCCGCTCGTGACGCACAGTTTAAACAGTTGACGGAATTGACAGATCAACTGCATCGATTGCAGGGCAACCTGCGAACTTTGGAATCTCGTCACGCTGCTATGGTTAGCAATTAGAGTTACCACATCCTTTCGAATTGCTGAGCACCTTTGGTTTAGGTGAAAATATATGACACTGCTCGGACGTGTAATGATTTTCTTGGTTCTGTTGTTCAGCATTATTTTCTGCTTGATGTCGATCCTCGTTAATGCAACTCATCGCAATAACCGTGTCGTTGCAGAGAATCTGCAGAAAAAACTCAGCGAAGAGGAAGTCGCCAAGAAACAGGTGCAAGAGCAACTGGAGTCGGCCAACAACAAACTGGCCATCGAAGCGACCGCTCGTCGAACTGTTGTCTCGTTGCTGCAAACGCAATATAAAGACAAAGACGAACAACTAACGGCTCTGCAAGCCATCAACAGTCGATTGCAATCAACGCATACTGAACTCGATCAGACTCATAAGGAACTGGTCAGCAAGCGCGAGGCGGAAATCAAGGAAAACGAGCAGATTCGCAAGCAGTTGATGGATGCGCTCGAGGATCGCGATTTAATGCACAAACGATATGGTGATCTGACCGACATGTTGTTCCGCACGCGCGGCAGTCTGCTCGCGCTCGAAGAGCGCTACGCAACAGTCGCTACCGACTATACCTCTGCTAAAGAAAAGCTTGACATTCTTGGCATCAAACCCGATACCAAGTTGGATGGGTTGCCGCCGGGCGTCAACGGGCTGGTGAGTGCCATGAGTACCAACGGCCGAGTCGAAATCAATTTGGGGCGAGACGATGGAGTTCGGGTTGGGCATACGCTGGAAGTAAGTCGAAATTTCCAGTACTTGGGACGAATCAAGATACTCACGGTCTCGGATAATAGCTCGGTGGGCGAAATTCTCCCGGGATACCAGAAGGGATACATTCGTGAAGGCGATCGCGTCGATTCAAAGTTGTACTGAATCAACTGGTCCCATTTCGATTTTCTAATAAGAGTCGCGATTCATGAGCAGTTCAAATACCCCCACCAAACAACTCAATGTTTACACGGTCATGCTGATCTGTTCCAGCATTTTCATGCTTGTGGCATGTATCATGATGGGACTAGAGTGGGCACGGGGTTAGAATCCCACAGGTTAGACCGCGGGGATTTAATCAATATTGGATTGTGGCCGCCTGTTCAGCGACTGGTCAGATAAAAGTGTGCCGTTGGCGCTATCGTTGGGCGTCAGTATATTGCCCGCCAATGTATGGAAATCGTTCCAAGTGATTTCGTACTTCGATTGGCGAGTCAAAGCGCAACACACGCGACGTCCGAAAGGCTAGCGCTAACGGTACACCTTTATCAGCCCGCGCAGCGACCTGCAAATTGCGGCGAAGGCGTTTGCGATGAATGGAAACTATCGCGGAGGAAATGGTCGACTGCTTGTCAAGCAGCTCGATCTGTCTGCTTGGCCGATCGCCTGGCTCCAATCGCGCGGCGAGATCGTCTTTATTAACAAGGCCATGTGTGAAGCAGCCCAGGTCGAGGCTGCCGAATTAGTAGGATTGAAGTGTTCCTGGGAACTCCCTGCCGATGCGTCTGCTTTTCGGGAGCTACTGCTGGCAATTGCTCCACCTCAAGCGGTATTGAACGGCAATATGGTGACTCGCCAAATTTCTTGGCCACCGGTCGCTCCTACCGGTCAGATCGCCCAGTACTTTGTTCCGATTGCTGGGTCCGGGGAGAATGATCGCAATTTCTTAGTGTTGCATGCAGTTGATCAAGGGTTATCATCCACGCCGATCGATGTGCCTGCGAAATCAAGAGTATCTCAAGCGACGGATTGGTTAATGCGATTTCGGTCGCAGTGGATCCACCTTGACGGCCTGCTGCCAATGTTGGGAACATCGCCAGCAATCCAGTTCGCCATGAAGCGCGTACAACTCGCCATCGCATCTCAGGCCGATCTTTTCTTGTGGGGCGCCAAGGGAGTCGGCAAACTCGATGTTCTGCGCGCCATCTTCGTGGCACGATTGAAGAACCTGGGGTTGCCGCTGGCCGCTGGGCGTTTTTTTCCAATCGATTGTGCGACATTAGACGAGTCGTTGTGCGGCGATATGTTGGAAGTTTTCCAGTCCTTGCTATCCCCAGACTCTCCTTCGGAAGCGCACCAACTGGTTCTTGAACGAATTGACCAAGCGGAAGCTTCCGTAGTGGGGCGTATCCAGCACTGGCTGGCCGAAATTGAACCACGCTGCTGCCTCGCAGCCACTAGCCGCACATCGGTGAGCGAACTGTCTGCGCGAGGTGATATCTGGTCAACTTTAGCATCGCGGATCGGTATATTGGAAATTGAGCTCCCATCTCTCGCGGCGCGGCGCGAAGATATTTCGATTCTGCTCCACCAAGTGCTCGCAGCAGTGGCGAGCCGTCAGCAACGGGCCCCACCGGTTATTAGCTCCGCGGCACTGGACCTGCTGACCGCCTATGACTGGCCTGAAAATGTTGCGGAGCTACAAAAATTCTCTCAAGATATTTTGGGGCAACTGGTTCACTCGAATTCCATTCAACCCAATCATCTACCGCTGGCGATTCGAACATTTGGAGGGACCGTACTCGGCGGTTTGCAAGCGTTCGATCCGATCGACTTGGATCAAGTGCTGCTGGAAGTGGAACGGACCATGATTGGACGAGCCCTGAAACTGTCGCCTCGGAATCGCGCCCAAGCAGCGCGCTGGCTAGGCATCAGTCGCCCTAGATTGCTCAGGAGAATCGTCGAACTAGGCTTGGCCGATCTACCCGAGGCTGACCAACACGACGAGCATTGAGGACCGCACTAGTGCTTTGACGGTTTCCGTTACGGCCTCAACGCTAAATCGTGGCTTTATTAAAGCACTAGCTTTCGTTCGCTTCCCACACTCGCAGCACGTTTTGACCGAGGACCTTGCGAATGGTTTCGTCCGCATGACCGCGTTGCACCATACCGACGGTAAACAGTGGCCAGTTGACCCACGACAAGCTGGCGGTTGCGTCAGCGCTTGCGCGAAAGTCATCGGCGGGCCAGAGGTGTTCCCAACGGGACGGCCGGTTCGACATGAATGAATTGCCATTGGTGCGCTTGGGCAATTTCGCCCGCTCCACTGATTCATTGCGGGATACATAGGCGACATCGGTACCGATCGCGACGTGATCAGCACCGAACTTCTTGATGGCATAGTCGATATGGTCGAGAAATGCCGTGATGTCCCCATTACCTCCAAGAAATCGTGGAATGCAACAAATCCCGATCACTCCGCCGGTATCACAAATCGCCTTGATCGTATCGTCTGGCTTGCCACGATAATGTTTGTGCAACGAAGCGCAGGCGGAGTGGCTGGCAACCATAGGACGCTTCGAAGCCTTGGCGGCCTCAAGACTGGTGCGCCATCCCGAATGAGCGACATCGACAATGATTCCCAGCCGATTCAATTCTTGGATTGCCGTTTTTCCGAAATCGCTCAGCCCGGCGTCGTTGGCCTCGCCTGCACCATCGCCCAGTGGGTTGCGACGATTGTAGGTCAAGTGCATCATGCGCACTCCCATTTGGCGAAATAGTTTGACGTGTCGCAATTCGTCACGCTGATCGATCCACTGTTGTCGCAAAGGGACACCATTGGTCGTGAACGCCAAGCAGAATCGGCCAGCGGCTTTCGCGGCCACTACGTCCGACGGCCGAATGGCTTTGGTCAAGTCGGGGGCCATTTGGTCCACCGTGAACTGATATCGCGCCAATCGCTTGAGCAACCGTAGCGGGTCGTTCCCTTCTTCGCCACAATTTTCGAAGATGCACGTTACGCCGACCGAACGCATGGCGTCGAGAAACTCGTGGCGTTCGACATCGTTTGTAGCGCAACGAGTCATCGTCATTTCTTCGCGTAGATCGACCAATTCGTCGTCGCTGGCACCCGATTCGATCGCTTGACGATATTGATCACCATCGATCGCGGCGCGCGGGGCGAATCCATAGGATTCAAAGACTAAGGATTCTTCGTGCAGTTGTAATCCGTGACGCAAATCCCGTTCACTGGGCTTGAGCAATTCCAAAGCAATTTGTCGTGGTTTTTGAATAGATGGATTGTCGCTGGCCAGCGGACCGCACCACACGCGGCGCCCTATTGCAGCCGACAACAGCGACGCAGCACCTGCCGAAAGGCGAATCCACGTTCGACGATTCGTATACGTTGAGGTTGACATTTTTTTCCTTCTCCATTATTTCGACAGACGAAGCGCCCTGAACCGCAATGCCAGCATTGTAACCTGCTGAGCAGCGGTTTCGCGGTCGCCAGTCCAGGCGTTTGAGTGCGTAGGAGGTTTACTGTGTCGCAAGTTCAACACGGAACTACCAGAACCGTGACTGCCGATCGCTCGCTGGTGCTTGACCTTCTTTATTTTTCGCGGAAAGTGCCATCATTTAGCGTCGAGCGCTGGTTCGATGTTGCGGAAATTGCCGAGGCTCGCTGCCTATTGGCTCAGCGAATTTCCTGGGCGGCAATGTTTATCAAGGCAATGGGGTTGGCCAGTCGTGATGTTCCTGAACTGAGGCAATTCTATTTACCTTACCCTTGGCCAAGAATCCATCAAACGGTTTACAGCGTAATTTCACTCTCAATCAACCGTGTAGTAGATGGCGCCGATCGGTTGTTTTGGGGGCGCTTTCAATGCCCCGAGCGTACGCCTCTGCTGGACATTCAAGCACAGCTAAGTCGATTTCAATTCGAGGACCCGAGAGTTGTTTTCAAACGACAATTTCTATTGGCAAAGTTACCGATGCCTCTGCGTAGGGTCGGGTGGTGGTGGCGACTGTTCTGCGATCCTGGGCAGCGGGCTCGACGATTGGGATCGGCTAGCATATCGACGCTGTCATCACAGGGTGTTTTAAATCGTACACACCCGAATTTATTGACCGCTTCACTCGACTATGGCCCACTACAAGCTGATGGACGAATGTGGATTACTCTACTTTGCGATCATCGCGTACTGGATGGTGTCACCGCAGCGCGTGCCGTCAATGCTATTAATTCCAATCTATGCGAGCGCGTCCTGCGCGAACTTCGGGGGCAGGCCGATCATCGCAGTCAAGCTGCGTAGCGAATTTGGCTCAGCGGAAGCCGTGCCCACTTTTCAAAGAGCTTCTTAGGCGAGCGGCAGATAGTTTCTTACCAATACAAGCCCGAAGCGCAAGCGAGTGTATGCCAGGATTGACGCACTCGCTTGCGCATCGGGCTTGTATTCGCTGAGGCCTTGGTAAATTCCCATCTGCCGCTCGCCTTAGA
>SYJV01000557.1 GCA_005798335.1 Planctomycetaceae bacterium
CAGAAAAACTCGACCATGTGCCACTTGAACCGACGACAACTCCCTTGACGAACTCACTCAGCACGCTGGTGGTTTCCACAAAGGGGACTTCTCGGATTGCTTGATCGGATTCCGGATCGTAGGAGGCAACCGTCGGCACCGCCAGCACGTCTACCCAACTGTTCTTTGCCCGAACTTCCGTCCATTCGGTAATCAAGCCATGTTCGGTCGTGTAAACGTCAAGTTCCCGTTCAAGAATCAACCTCATTTTGCGAGGCTCGGTGCTGGATAAGTTCGCGTACAGGATTGCTTGAGCTGTGGTTGAGTTCAGTGGGATCGAATATTCAAGCTGTGCCGGGACAGCATTACTGGTTCCGAATTGCGCGTCCCATTGATTGGCTTGGCCTGTTGCCCACAAATGTACCGTCGCTCAGCCGATTGCTATTCGCGTCCTGGGCTTCGACGGTTACGCTTCGCCACGATAATCGTATTCACCAATTGACAGCTTGAACTGCTCGGCCAGTTCGTGGCGGACCTTCATGTTGAACTTGCCCGCTTTGATACGCTCGGCCAGTTTTTCGTAGGCGGTTTCGTCCGCGACGTCGACCTCGTGGATTCGATAGGTGGTTATTCGTAACAGTTTGAAGAGCTTATTCCACATGGCTCGTGAACGTCCTTTCAATTCATGAAATCCTCCTCCGGAGAAGCGTTCGTCGAACACCTCTCGCCAATCGTCCTCTTCCGTAAACTCCAAAATCTCACGTACTTTTTGTTGGTCTTCATCAGGAACGTCATCGAAATCGAATTCCGAATTTTGAGAAGTATAAATCTCGAACCCATTGCTTTCGGTGAACGCAACCGGGTCCTTTTGCGCGAATCTCTGTGCTTCCTTTTCAGTGCGAAAGACGGCGATCGGATCGCGGTAATAGTATTCGTTCTCGAAGAAACCGTCCATGTAATCGTAGTATTTGGGCAGTATCACAAACGCCACATTCTTGGTTGGCAGACCAGGCAGTCTGATTTTGGTATTTGTCGGATGCCTGACCAAGCGACCAGTGCTGGCATCACCGTACCATCCAAACCGCGACTCAATCGGTCCTTCCCAGACGTCGATTGGCGCTTCAAAAAAATTTGAGATCAAATCAAACCATTTCTTGTCTTCGTAGACCTGGCACTCGATAAATGATTCGCCGCGAACGTGAACAATGTTCAGTTGGAAGAACAGCCTTGGATATCGTGCGTTGGACTCCATCCTGATCAACGGAAAAGCTCGTATGGCAGTAGGATCCTGTGGCGTGGAGATAATGTCAAAACGGTCAGGCAACCAATGACCACGAAAGCGGCTCCAAACCGGTGGGAGATGCGCGATGCTCTCGAATGCGTGGGCAGTTTCTGGGTCATTGGTATCCAAGTCAACGACGAATTCGATATAAAGAGGTTGACCTAAGCCTTCTGTAAACGAGTCAACGCATTTTTCAAATAGATGCAAGCATGTTGCTGCATCCAGATCCTTTAGATCAATTGAACTCGGAGCGCGGAGCCATTCGGCAGATCCTGGATTCACATGAAGCGTCCCTTCGTGAAGAATCTTATTGTAAGCAATTGGTTGAGGGATGCCAGTCGCAAGCTTAAAGCGACTAAAGGCGTCCTGGGATACATGATAAAGAACCGCAATCATGCGTTCGTCGCACTGGCGAGAATCATCGGGAAGTCTTTCTGAACAAGACATTGAAAGCATGTTGTAATTAGGTTCTACATCCAACTGGTAATCTGACGGACTCGGATACCGTGCTGGGCCACACATTAACGCAACTTCAAGGCGATCTTCAAAATACCAACATGCGCTCAAAGTGCGGCACGCGTGTTTCAACTGAGGGTAAAGTACCAGCCAATTTCGCCATTCCGATCTATTATTCACCGCGATTTGACTAACGTCGTTCCAATTACTGCCTGCATAACACGATTTCTCGCGAAAAGGTTGATGAAAAAACACCTCTGGCGACTCAGATTTATAATTTATAAAAATAACTATAGAGGTATCCATGTTTTGCGATCGACGGAGTCGCTTTAACCCGGATTCGAGCGTAGGGAGCTGTGCGATAATACATTCCTCCGGATACCTCAAAATACCACAATAGAGAAGTCTCTCATCTACGATACACTTTTCTCCCACGATCTTTGCTTCCTCACACTATCTGTAGAAATCAGAATTTGTTGCTTGAAAGTACTTGTATACTTTGGGGTTTTCGCTTAACAACACGTCAATTCTCTCTCCGAATACTCGCTGGAAATTAGTTCTGACTTCACCACTCAACGCTGCGATTATTCGATCGGCAGTTTGGGAATCCGGAACGGCATACCTGAACTCTTGCCCGTTCTTCTTAAGCTTCAGGTAGCGTTTTAGTTGATCTTCAGTTCGTTTTATCGTCGACTTGTTGCTTGTTGAGTTGGTGTTCGTAATTCGAAACGTTTTCACTTCGACATTGCCAATCACGTTATTGTTGGCGTCCACGTAAACGACGTCTACTTCTTGGGATTCGGCATAGTCCTTCCCCTTTGTGTTCCGCTTCAAGTCGCCAGTTGGCTGCCTGACTTCGACTCGCACGCGTACAGCGCCAGCGAATTCGGGCGGAACGTTACCCGTCGAAACTCGATTGGCCAATGTGTGAGTCATGTCAAGCTGTGCGACTATTCCCTGAACTCTGGGAAAATTATCGTTAGAACCGAGACTGTGCAGCAGTTTCCTAATTCCTTTGATGCTCGTCGTATCCAGTGTTGGCCCGGACGATAGCATGTCGACCAATGTATCGACTCGTGTGAACAACTTTTTCGCGTCGCCAATCGTCTGTATGGTGTCGGATTGTAACATCGCTCTCAATGCTTTACCCATTTTCACCGGATCGGCATCTGCCTTGCTGGCCACGGTTCCCAACTTGACGACCAATTCAGCCAATTCTTGAGGACCAGATGTGTTGCCCACCAGCATGGAGATGACTTTGGCGTTGTTCCCATCGGCAGTTCCCAGCGCTGTGAATAGTGCGCGGACGCCCTTCTGGGCGATCTCGTCGCCGTTGGGCATCGCGCGAGTCAGGTCCGCCAATTCGTCGAACATGTCGACCAGCTTCGTCGTCGGGAACTCGTCCAGCATCCTGCCAACCATTTGTTCGTATTTGGGACCGAACTTGGTTTGTAGCTTGGTGAGCAGCTCCGTGAAACCATCGGCACCACGTGTAGCCGCGTCGACCATCGCGTCTAATGCGTTGGCGGCTCGCATAATGATGCGTTTATCTTTCTTGTTGAGCCAGTTCGCGTCGACTACTAGTTGCTTAAGCGCTCTCACAGCCGCCTGAGCCGGCGACTCACCCTCCGCACCGCCGCTGGACAACAAGCCAAACGTGTTCGTCCCAGTAGACGCCGGAAAGACCTTGCCCAACGTGGCCTCGTAGAGGTAGTCGACGGCGGGTTGGAGGAAGGGCAGTGCGACGAGCGACAAGGCGGTGAAGTTGGCGCCGTTCGACGCGACCTTGACCGCTTTGAAAACGCCCTTCGTGGCATCGACAAAGTAGTCAGTGACCACTCCGAACTCGGCCATAATACCCAGAGCAGATAGAGTCAATTCAAATTTCTCTATTGGGCTCAAGTTGACTTGGCTGTACTTCCACAAATGAGCAGCCACGTCGCGGACGTCGGGCCAGACACCGACTACGGGGATTAGGCTGATCGCCATCTCGCCTGAGAAGCTCGACCAAGAATTGCCTGACCCGAAAACCGCTCCCATGACAACATCGCCGATCACTCCCAGTGATTCGACGAACGCTAAGTCCTCCGTATAATCATTCGTCGCCGGATCGATCGTCGGTACCGCCAGAAAATCAATCCAACTCTGGCGCGAATCCACTTCCTCTCCATAGCCAATCGAAGGTAAGACCAGTTCCTCCAACACCAACCGAATTTTGCGAGCAGATCCATCTTGGATATTGGCCCACACTGCGGTCTGGAAAGAAGTCACGCCCGGCGGAACGGTCAGTAAGAAGTCGCCCGAGAAAACATCATTGTTCTGGCCCAGGTGAAGATCCGCATTGGCCCCTTGGCCGTAGAGCACGATCTTGTATTGCTTGCTTGGGTTGAGATTGTGTAACCGGACCGTAGTGTGATTCGTAAACTGCAGATCTTGATTCGGGCTACCATTAATGCGATTCCAACGGTAGGCTTGCAGAGCGGAATCGACACTCGACGCAATGATCGGGCTATCAACGGTGATGACTTCCGGTTGCGTATCGCTGGGTACACGCTCGATCTGGAGCGGAAGCTTGGGGGAACTCTTTCCGCCCACGACTGCCCATACATGATCCGTTCCACGCAACCGCTGCGTAGCCACCGAACTCGGAATATTGGCTGTGACAATAGCAATTCCGAGGCCATCGGTAATTGCCATCGGCGTGTCGACCAAGCCAAACTGGTCAAAGAACTGAACTGGTGCGCCTACCACAGGCTGACCATGGACGTCACGAACTGTAGCGGCAACATACGTAAAGTAGGGCGTCGCATCGTAATATAATGTAGATGCCCCCATTTGCACCGCAACTGTGTCGACCTCAGTACCGACGATGATTTGCGTTACCTCAATCCCATGAATCTCTGCGACCACCTTCAGGAACAGAGGCGCTTGACTGATCCAGATTTGTGAACGCCCATTCAGCGTTTTTCCAATAGAGAAACTGTCTGCTCGCTGCAGGTGGATATCGTCGGTTTGAATATCACCTTCATAGTTCCACGTCACCAGTTCGCCATCGCTGATCGGGTTGCCAAATTGGTCTTTAGCAAGCACGACGATGTTGATCGGTTGGCTGCCGATAGTCTTAAACGGGAGACCCTGCGACGGATTGGTTAAACGATGCTTTGTACCACCAGCTTCGACGGTCCATTCAAAAGACGCCGCGGCACCGGCGACAACTTGAGCGAGTTCGCTGCGGTACTCGTGGCCCGCTAGTATTGTCTTAACGTAGAACTGCCGACCTGCGCGGCGCAAATTGGATGGGATCGTGAAGACTGCTCGCGCGAGGCCACTCTGGATTGTGTCCGTAACTTGCAAGCCAGTCGGCTGGCCGCTGGCTGTGACCAAGTGCATCGTGGCCAACTGATTCTCGTAGCTGGCCGAGTTCTTGTCGATTGAGAAGATCGCTTCCAGTTTGCCAGTGTCGGCGTCGATGCCGTTGTTGTAAAGAAAAATCTCGGTCGTATCGGGGACTTGGTCGAGAGTGGTTTTTAGTGGTACGACGCGGCTTTGGGGGAACGTGGTGCTGGTGTCGACGAGGATGAGGCTGGCTTGGATGGTGCTGGAGTTGGTGGTGTAGGTGTGCGAGCCACTAGCGGTGACTCGGTAGGTGCCGTCGGTGTTCGCGGTGATGCTGGCTGATGATTGCTGGCCATCGCCCCAATCGATCGTGCCGGTGAAGTTCGGTGCGTTCCAGAAATCGTCTTCGCTGAAATTGAAAGCGTCGAACGAGGAGACTGCAAAACCCGGCGAGGTGTTGAGCTGGGCGATGTCCGGGACGTAGAGGCGGCCCGGGGCGATGACCAACTGGCGCGTGAATTTGGTGCCTTTGACAGTGACCTCGACTTGATATGTACCGGCAGAGCGGTAGCGGTGATGGCCTTCAACTACGTACAAGTCTTTGTCGACGCGCGTGGGATCGACGGCCGAGGACTGGCCATCACCCCAGGCAATCGAGACCATGCCGGGTCTGGTGTCCGCGGGCATTTTGAAAGCCACGGGGCGGAAACCGCTGCGCGCTCCCGCGATCCCATCGACGACGGTGAAGGTCTTGCGAACCGTTTGCACTTGAGTGGGCGTGCCCGCTTCCATAATGCGGACGGTGGCGGTGTACTGGCCTACGTTGGGATAGTCGTGTGTGCCGTAAACGTAGAACTGAGTGCCCGAACCAGCGATGGTGGCTCGCGCGGAACCGTCCTGGTAGGAGGCGCCGTCGCCCCAATCCACCAGCGCGATGAAGTCCGCGGCAGATGCGTGAATCGATTCGGTGGGGATGGTAAAGCTGGCCAGAATCTGATTTTCCACTGACCGCGCTGCATAGGATGGCGCGCTGGGGATCGCTGAAATCTGCGGTGCGGTGACATCGACGGTGTTGATGAATTCGAGCTGCTCTGACCACTGATATCCGGTCGCGTCTTGGTACTTGACATCGTAGAGCACGCGCAGCGGTATGGCACCGGATTCGCGATAGACATGGGTGGCGCCTCGAATGTCGACTGAACCTGGCGTGCTGCTGGTGGTCAGCGTAGCTTCGGTGGTCGAGCCGTCGCCCCAGAAAATCGTCGCGCTGCGATCGATTCCTTGTGCCAGGAATCGCCAGTCGGTGACGATGCCCACGGTAATGTGATTAGCGCTGGGGGTATCGCGCAGTTCCTGGCGTTCGGCGATCGCGAGAGCTGGAGTTAGCGGCAGCAAGACCGTTTGGCTGGGCGAGACTTGCACGGGCAACTTGGTGACATTCAGTTGCGCACCATCGCGGACCGTGGTGCGAACAACATAGCGGCCCGGAAGTGAGTAACTGTGACTGCCGACGACTCCGGACTGAGTTACTTGCACATCACCTTGTCCAGCGCGAGCCTCCGAGATGGTTCCGTCGCCCCATTCGACGATCGCCACGGCAGAATCGCCGCCGGAAGTGAAGCTGGCCAGTTGAACGTTCGTGAGACGCGATTGGACAGAGATCGAGAGACTAGGGCCACTAGGACCATTAACAGAGAGGCTGGGCGTGTCGACAAAGACGCCTGAGCGAATACTGAAGGTGCGCGCGTCGCCGTGCAGGCTGGTCGATCCGGATGCTTTGCGAACACTGGTGGTAATGCTGTAAGCGCCCGGTCGCTGGTAATTGTGGTTGCCGGTGATCGTACCGCTGGACGTAATAATGCCAGGCGATTTTTGTCCGTCACCCCAATTGATCTCGGCTTCGAATCCGTTGAGTGAACCCGAGTAACGAGCCACAATGAGATCCGAGTAGTTGGATTTAGCGCGCAGCTCGGCACTTTGAGAGGTAACGGTCGTCGCTTTGAAGACGATCGTTTTCTCAGTCGGTGCAGGCGGAGTGTTGATCGGATTGGAAGGTGAGGCGGGAGGCGAATTCGGATTCGGCGGTGTTGGTGTTGGAGGTAGAGGAGGAACAGGCTGAGAGCCAGGTGGAAAAGCGGGAACGATCATCTCTGGGCAGCCAGGTCGCGATAAATCCGCAACCGGCAGGGAGCCACTGGGGGCGCCGGGAGTTCCAGGAGGCCCCGGGGGAAGTGGGTTTGTCGGCGTGGTTCCCGGTGGAGTGCTAGGAGAATTCGGTAGCGCAACGTCGATCGAATATTGTGCCACGACGCGACTGCGCTGGCCTTCTAGGGCATAAATGTAAGCCTTGCGGCCACTTGCTGGCTTTCCGCCACTTTGCGGCCCAACGCATCGTAGCGAACTTCGCCGAACGAACCATCATCGAACGTCGTCCGCACGACTCGACCGGCAGCGTCATAGGTGTAGCTGGTCGAGCCCATTTGCGCAAGATCGTGCTGGCGAATTGTTCAATTAAGCGCAACTGCAATCAAGTCGAGTTGGTCCGACCTAACAGATTCAACGATTGCCTGCAGCTCTTCTCGCAGCACCTGAGCGTCCTGTGATCTGGGCTCTTCGTTTGAGTCTGTCAACATGCTAGTCATCGCGGAGTTGGGTAGATAATAGACCGACGGCAGGCTGTCGGGCGAAGTTGGAACAGGAAAAGGTGGTTTGGTCAATTCAAAGTATTGGCTCAGCCCAGTTGATCTCCAATATTGCCAATGCCTGAATTCGATTAGCTCTTCCACTAAGATGGGTTCTGCGAGAGTCTCCATTAACCAATGAAACGCGATAAACGCGTCCAAGTACTTGCTATCCGGCCAGTTGCCGTTGAGACCTTCGACCAGCAGTTTCTTGACTGCAGTCGCGTCCTCGTTGGGCACGTCGCCAGCCGTACGATATTTCGTGAGTGTGCGTTCCACAATTGATGCATCGCTCGCCAAGGTTTTAGCCAGGGCGCTGCCGTCAACCGCGTAGAAAAAGATCGAGTACTTCATATCGGAAATTTGCTAACTTGGCTTGATACCAACTGACTCGCTGGTCAGCAACCGTGCCATGACTCGGGGCTCGAAAATTGGCAGACTCAGCCCCAGTCGTCGAGCGGCAGCGAGCACAACCGACTGTGGAAAAGCGATTAAATCGTCGTTGCACAACTCTTCCGGTAATTTCTTTTCGTGCATCAGTACCGAATCTCGAAGGTGTTTTTCGAAATCCAATTGATTATGCTCGCGAGCTGCCTC
>SYJV01000558.1 GCA_005798335.1 Planctomycetaceae bacterium
ACGGATTAAAAGTCCGTTGCTCTACCGACTGAGCTACGCCCTCAAGTTGTTTGGAAATTACAATTAATGTGTTTGAGTTGTCGGTTCGACTGGATCGAATCAGTTCTTAGTCCGCAGCTTGGGCACGAGAAATATTTCCACAGAAGATGGATACCTTATTCAATTGCGTAAACTACGCAAGTCCGATTGCCGCACAGAATCAGTAACTTTCTCTTTTCTTAGTACCGTTTTCGACAATTGTGGCAGTTAAATTCGCTCAGCACTTCGATTACAGGCGAATGTTTCGAGAGTCATATATTCGCCAGCTTACCCGCCAAGAAATGCTTTCCAAGTATTGTGAGCCGATATCGTCAGCTAACTAAGGACATGCCGCGCAGTTTCTGCAAGATCAATCCTGCCAAACAGTTACTGCCGGCGACTTGGGGTCGCAGTAAGAGGCTGAAAGCAGAATCTTCGTTGCAACTGTGCTGGCATCGTCGAATTTATCGATTGTTGCGGTCCGAATGTGTTAGGAAAAACGTAGCAAGGAAAAATCAACTCTGCGAAGGGCGACGTCAACGATCAGCAGTAGCGTTGCGGCCGTCAGTAGCCAAGGCCATAATGGTGTTGGACGGTCTGCGCGGGCTAATGTTGGGTGAAATAAATCCACTGCGGATGGATTGAATTGGCCTCCCGAGGCACTGGCTACCTCACGTAGTAGAACTTCATTGGTCGGACGAATGCGAAGTTCGTCGCTGTAGCCGCGTACCATGCCGCGCGATTGACGATAGACCACTTGCCCGTTTTGCTTCACTGCGATCTCCATGTGATAAGGTCCAGATTGTGGCAAATCGACGGATTGGGTATAGCGCCCCGGGGCGGATTGTTTCATGGAATGTGCGTGCCTTTGCAATCGAGGATCGATAACGGTCAATTCCACATCAGCTTCATTTATGAATTGACCAACCTCGTTGACAGCATCGACGGTGACAGCGGATTGCTCGCCGGTTCGAGCCGTTTGAACTTGGATACCTCGGGTGTCGCTTTTGCGCATGATCTGCCGAATGACTTGCGTCCAGAATTTGCCATAACCAGGCCAAGTCATCCATTCCGCCGCCCACCGCGATTTGGCGTCGGATGTAAACGCTGCGGTCATCCCGAGTCCATATCGCCACCACGCTAAGAGCGGATCTCCCTTTTCAGTTGCGAGGATAACTTCCGAAGTTGGTTTGGGGCGAGTCACGACATAGCCTAATAGAAACGGGGCTGTGCCCATGTCAAGCTCCGCCAGTGCATGAGTGGCCCGAATCACAACGGGAACAAACGGCTGTTCGTCGATCGCGGATTTACTGGCAGTGATTGTTTCCTTGGCGAAGATCTGCGGCACTTGGGAAGGATCGTCGGTGTAGTAGTATCGGCCTTTTCCAACGCGCGCGATTTGTTCCAATAACTGCGTGTCTGCTCCGCTTCCTGCAGCCACTGTCGAGACCGTGATTTTCGCCGACGCCATGGTTTGAGCCATGCCCTCAAAATCACCGGAGGTTGAAACGCCATCGGTGAGCAAGATCACGTGCTTCAGCTTGGCCGACGCAGTCATGAGTATTTCATAGGACATTTCCATAGCTGGAAACATGTTTGTGCCGCCCGATGATTCGATGCGCGCGATCTCGTCGCTGATCTTGGGAGCATTGCTGGCGCTTTGCATTTCGCTGACGACGTACGTGTCTCCATCGAATGCTAGGACGGCGACTTGGTCGCGACGACCCAACAATTCAACAGCGGAGCGCGCGGCTGATTTGGCCATCTCGATCGGATCGCCCTGCATCGACCCTGACTTGTCGATTACTAGCACCATTCCCAGCGATGGTTTTTCCTTTTCCTTCTCAAAGTCACTGCGAACAGGCAGCACCTCTTCAAGCGCGCTTTTGTAGTAGCCACCCAAGCCGAAGGATAGCTCGCCACCGAGCATGATAAACCCTCCACCCAAGTCTTGAACCCACGTCCGCGCGGTCTGCATCTGCTGCTGAGTGAGGGAAGTTGCGGGAACATTGGAGAGCATCAAACACTCATAATTTTGGAGATCGGCCAACGTTTCCGGCATTCCCTGGGGAGGACGAACGTCAACTTGTATGCCTTCGTCTTCCAAGGCGTAGGCGAGTTCGCGAATGAGACTAGGATCGCTTTCAATGATCAACACACGCGGTTTGCCGGAAGCGTAGACCATTCCAGCTTCGCTATTATTATCCAGCAGAGTATCCTGTTTGAGTTCAGAGATGCGAACGCTGTAAGCTGCCAATCGATCGCGTTCTATCGACTGTTGAAAGCGAAATTCGTTGGCACCAGCTTTCAGGCTCTTGGTTTCGCTGATCACTTTGTGGTCACCGCGAAAAACTTCGATCAGTCCCTGGTCGTCGTGATTCGACTGTACGATCACCTCGACGAAAAACGGTTCTCCCTCGCGAACCTCTGCCGGCACGTTGACTTCAGCCACTTGAACCTCGGGATCGGACAGCGTCGGCAAGGGCACCGTCGAGACCGGAATTCGGCTTTGCACAGCCGCAGCAATTAAGTCGCCGGTCGTCTGATTGCCGTCGGTCAGCAATACGATTTTAGGAACGAACCCAGGTGGCATATAACCAGCGGCTGCTTCGATGGCCGCGGCGAGATTGGTCCCATCGGGCAGATTGCGCTGGATGTCATTTGTCGTTGAGGCGGTAATATTCGTGGGTGCAGCCGAGTTGTCGGGAGGCTTTGAAGTTAACGGCGGACCGAGCGTTGTTTCGCTGGAACCGTTCGAATGTTTGCCGAATGGCTCTGTGGCGCTGGCCTGAAGCGAATCAACAGTTAACTCGCCAGCGGTATCGGCTTTGGCTGCAAACGGTAGCAAAACGGCTTTGTTTTGACCTTTGGATTCTATGGCCTGTTTAAGAATTGCGTTCGATTTCTCGTTACCATCTCTTCCCACGCTCAGGCTTTTGTCCTGCAGGAAAATTACACATTGTTGATCGGTCTCTTGCAACCAAGTCAGACCAGCGAGTGACAAAACTAAGAGCAGCAAAATGGCCATCCTCGTCAGCATCGAGAATATGCGTTGCGGCTTAGGAAAATCACTGAGGCTGCGTGCAAAGTACCAAACGATGATCGTTGCCAAGGGCACGATCGCCAGCAAAATCCAAGGACGCGTGAACTCGAATGGAATCATGGCGTTAGCGCTCGATCATGAAATAAATCGCCGTTGATAGAGGTACCACTCGGCTGTGCAAAAAAAACTGGCACAAACGATCAGGTAATACCACAGCGGACGACTCAACCAATTGCTCGAAATACTGCTGTCGCTTGAGCGAGCGAACTGGTCGCTAGGTCTCAAATCGGACTCATTGGCGTTCGCCAAGTTAATCGCGAATCGCTCAACAACTGTTCCCGCCGCTTCAGCGGAATCTGTTGTGCGGGACTGTCGATCTTTCAAAGCGTCGCTTGCTTGCTGCTGCACTTCCCAAATCCCAACTTCCGACATTGGCCCGATTTGTCGGCTCATCAACGGGATTTGCTTTCCGGTGGGCGATTTTACGAAGTGTCGATAACTGGCCTGGGTTGGGGGTTTGGTTTGGCTGTCGGTTGCCCGGCCAACGCCGCTTGGACTTTCAGACGTATTGTCACCAACCGACGATTCAGTTTGGGACTCTAGATATATTCTCGCGTTGCTCGGATCGAATTCTGCAATTTGCCCGCCGGCAAGCGATGGCTGGTGCTCGCTGGGCTGCCCGGCAAACCAACCAAGTGCATTGGCGATCAAGATTGGAAACGCAGTGCGAAACGCTAAGTCACTTTTTTCGAGGTTGATACTCAGCACCAAACATGGCCCGCTGGGGCGCTGGACCGACGCATACACCGTCTCGCCCGTGACGGTTGCTGCGAGTTGGCTGACAGGCAAACTAAACTCCATTTTTTTGGCTTCGGGCATGAGCACGTTGTCCAATCGAATATGAGTCATCAGAGGTGACTCATCATCCTGCTCGGTAACAATTGGATTCTCAATCAGCTCGCCCAGCGACCAAACATCGGAATTGGTCTCTGGATCAACTATTAACAGTGGACCGATCGGCAAGATTTCAGGAATCAATCGATGCAAGACAACGATAGTGTCCTTGGGCCATTGCTTTGGAATTTCTTGGCTGGTACTGATATTGACTAAGGGGTTCGCCTCGAAGACCTTGCGCAAGAAAAGATTTCCAGGAGTAACAATCAGCACATTTTGAACTTTCCTGGCTGGTACGATTGCAAAGGCAACATCGTCGGTTGGTAAAACGTTCAAGGAAATTGCGCTCGATGTGGTCGGCGCCGCAGGATTGGTTTTTGTGCCATCGGAATCTTGGCCTGGAGTAAAATTCGCATCATCGATTGCGAGTTGCGTTAGCGCAGATTTGAGTACGCCGCCTTCCAAGGATGTTTTTTCGAACGACCGCGTCCAGACTTCCTCGGGCTTAAGATTGATCGGGATGATATCGACAGGTATCTCGTCGAGTTCCAACTCCAAACGTCCGCTTACTTTATTTTTTGACGCGTTTCGGACGGTCACTAAGATCTCATATCCGAGTGGGTCAACTAAGCTGCGGCGAGCTTGAAATTGAGTGATACCGACGTTGGGAGCTGTCGTTGCAAAGGTTTTATGGATGACTTGGGGTTTGATTTGTTTTGGCTTTGAATTCGCAATTGCGCCGGGATCAACCGCTGATTTCTGGGCGACTTCCGTCGAATGTTCTGTGCCGGCAAGTTGCGTTGTAGTCACGACGTCGCTTGGTCGTTGGGCACACCCGTCGCTGAACACGATGATTTGGCCATGCGGGTGATCGCCGATCAATTGTGTTGCCAACTCGATGGCGGCGTCCAGCGAAGCACTTGTATCAACAGGTTCGATTCCGTCAATGGCTCGACGGAGAGTCGGTACATGGCTGGCCATCCCCAAGATAACTTCGGGTCGTCCACCGGCAGATACAATGGCCATTTCATCACGAAATCGGAGACCGTCGAGTACGCGATGCACGGCAGTTCGAGCCGCTTCGAATCGAGATGGACTGACATCCTGAGCTTTCATGCTGGCCGAGATATCAATCACCGCTACAATCCGACGAGCTTGCAGCGCTTGCCAGAAAAAGTATGGATCGGCGATCGCGGAAACGAGCAACAAGAGCAATAGCAACTGAGCCAACAACGAGAGCAAATGGCGCAGATTCTGCCAGAGCGATCGCGGCGGTTTCTCTTCGTAAACTTGCTTCCAAAAGAGATTGGTCGACACCTTAACTCGCCGTAGCCGCACCTTCAGAATGTACAGCCCAATGATTGGCAGCGCAACGGCAGTCAGGAACAATGCGGCTGGTACGGCGAATGACATGGGCAACTTCAGTCCAAAGTGGATGGTTACTTAGCATCGACAGGTTTTTTATTGTCGTCTTTCGCTCCGCGAAAGAATGATGTAACGCTACTTTCGCGGAGCGAAAGGCGACACTCATTGTTCGCCCGATGCTTATCTCGCGACGGCGGACGCTCGCATCATACTCATTACTAATTCATCGAACGCAACGATGGACGGTGACTGCGTACAGCCCAGTCCGTAGTTGGAACAGTATTCACGCACGGATTGTTGATGTTGTTGAAACAGTTGTTTGTAGGTTCGCATATTCTTTTCGGTAACAGTGACCATGCGGACCGACTCGGTCTCGACGTCTTCTAACTCGACATCGCCTAGCATATTGGGATCGGCTTCCTTTGGGTCATGCAGTTGCAGCACATGAGCATCGAAGCGGCGATAGCGGAGTTGGTCCAGTCCAGTTCGAAAGCCGTGCTCATCAAACAGGTCGCTGATCACTACCGCCAAGCCTGATCGAGTTCCGCGATGCAATATTCCTCCGACCGCTTTTCCCAAATGCGTGTCTTGGCCAGTCGTCTGCAGACTTTCGAGAAATCGCATCAAAGGAAGTATGCGAGCCTTGCCGCGGGTCACTGGAAACTCAGCGACGATTCCGTCGGCGTAGGCCACGACAGCGATGCGATCAAGATCTGCCAGCGCAATGTAGGCAAGTGCGGCGGTCAGATGCCGAGCTAAATCAAACTTCGCTGGCTGTCCGAAGGCCATGCTGCGGGAACAATCCAGCATCAAGTAAACGTGCAGATCCTGTTCTTCTTGGAATCGTTTGAGTAACAGATCGCCATGGCGTGCGTAAATATTCCAGTCCAAATATCGCAGATCGTCGCCGTGTGTATACTCGCGGTGATCGGAGAATTCGATTCCCGAACCCATCTGTGTCGTACGTCGCTGGGCCAACAACGTTCCACGGAACACGCGTTTCGACATAATCGAAAGGTATTCAAGGCGCGTCAAAAAGTCAGCCGGAAACAACATGGAGTGAGGCTTGAGGGGTGAGGCTAGAGGCTAGAGACTTGAGACTTCAAATATCAGATTTCAAATATCAGATTTGCTATTTGCTATTTGATCGGGCACCTTAAATCGGTTTTGCCATATTGCTGAGAGCATTATCTATGCAGCCGCGAGTGCGTTTTCGGGGATGCTGGACATGATCTTACTGATGACGTCGTCGGCGCTGATGCCTTCGGCTTGACCTTCAAAGTTCAAGATCAAACGATGGCGCAAAACGGGAGTTGCCATCATTCGCAGATCTTCACGAGCTACGTGATAACGGTTATCCAAAATGGCTCGAATTTTGGCTCCCAGAATCAGCGCTTGCAGGCCGCGCGGACTGGCGCCATAACGAACATACTTTTTCGTCGGCGCAGCGGCCAATTCGTGGTCAGGATGAGTTGCCACGACTACAGCAATCCCATAGCGGCGAACGTCGGCGGAAATTGGGATCAACCGAGCTAGGGCGGACATTTGTTGAATGCGGTCGCCGGTCATTACTGGCTCGGCCTGTGGTTTGAGTGACTCGGTGGTCCGATCGAGTATCGTCTCCAGGTCTTGGACGGTTGGATACTTGACACGCAATTTGCAAAAGAACCGGTCAAGCTGTGCTTCCGGGAGCGGATACGTCCCTTCCATCTCGAGCGGGTTTTGCGTGGCCATGACGAAAAATGGTTCGGACAATCGATGTGTTACGCCAGCGACCGTGACCGAATGCTCTTGCATGGCTTCCAGCAACGCGGACTGAGTTTTCGGCGTCGCTCGATTGATTTCGTCGGCGAGTAAGACGTTGGCGAAAATTGGGCCGCGTTGGAATTCGAAAACTTTTCGCCCTCCATCCGCTTCTGCGATAACCTGGGTTCCGATCAAGTCGGCTGGCATCAGATCGGGAGTAAACTGGATGCGGTGAAACAGCAAGTGCAGCGTTTCGGCCAACGTGCGTACGGTCAGGGTCTTGCCAAGTCCAGGGACACCTTCCAGCAAGACATGTCCACCAGCGATCAACGAGATCAGCATGTCGTCCAGTATGTCACGCTGGCCAACAATGACTTTGGAAATTTCCGCTCGAATGTTCTCGAAATCTCTACGAAAGCTATCGAGTTGCTGCTTGAGGCCATCATCTACATTCATTCGACGACTCCCATCATTAGTTGTTGAACAGATAGCGAACGGCAGCCTATTGGCTTTGTCCCTTCGAGATTTTTGGAATTCCTAATCAGCCCTTTTTTCTGCAGGAGGCCAGCGTCATCCATGCGCTACCGTCTTAAACGTCACCACCAAAATTCTAGCCGCTTCATAGTAGCCCCACAGTTTGGAATACGTTACCATAATTTCGTCCCGCAGGCGCCTATCTTTTCGATTTAGGCCGAACGGGATATCTGAACGAGTGGTCGCAACCGAATTGTCGCAACCAACCTAGCGGAGGCTCGTATGAAGAAGTCATGTCCGTCTGCGTTCATTCAATCCACGGAGTTGGGCTGGATTCTATTACTGGCGGCATCGCTTGTCTCGATGACCCTTCCGCCGGTTTCTCAAACCCCGCTCCTCGCACAAGAGACCGATGCGGCGGCTGAAGAATTGCAACAAATAAAAAATGCCGAGCGATTTCTGTCGGTACTCGAAAAAAATCCGCGGTATGGGACCGCTTTGGATCGAGTCTACGGCCACCATGTCGAGTTTGGATCCTTGGACAAATTCTTGCGTTCATTACACGATCGAGCCGCGAAAAATCCTGACGACGGGGCGGCGTGGATGTTGTTAGGAATGTTTGAAGCGCAGCGAGGCGGTGACGCGTTGTCTGTTGAAGCGTTAACGAAAGCCGACAAACTGCGCCCTCAAGATGCTTTGGCCAGTTTCTACTTGGGGCAAGCCCAATTGCGCATCGGCCAATCCCAAGAGGCGATCGCTTCGTTCGAGCGGGCGATCAGTCGCAAGCCACCACGAGCCGATTTGCTAGAGATTTTTCAGACGCTCGGCCGCGTTCATCAGCGCGCACAGCGAACCGACGAAGCTCTGCAGGTCTGGCAACGCTTGGAGGCTTTATTCCCCAACGATCCGAGAGTGCTTGAGCAAGTCGCCATAACTCTCGCCGAAGAAGGACAATCGGCACTCGCTCTCGAGCGCTATCAAAAACTTGCGCAATTGGAGCGCGACGACTATCGAAAAGTCATCTATCAGATGGCCGCCGCTGGACTGATTATCAAGACCGGGCGAAAGGATGAAGGGATCAAGTTACTGGAAAGCGTCTTGACGGATCTGAACCCAACTAGTTGGTTGTACCGCGATGTGCGTCGACGTATTGAAGATGTGTTTTTGCGGGCCAGCGATCAAGACAGTTTAGTAAAGTACTATCAACGCTGGTTGGAAACTCATCCCGTCGACCTGGAAAGCATGACGCGATTGGCTCGTTTTCTGGCTACATCGGCCCGCGTTCCAGAAGCCTCACAATGGATGGAGAAGGCTCTCAAACTGGCACCATCGCGAACCGATCTTCGTAAAGCGTTTATCGATCAACTGGTCAACGACCAACGAATTCCAGAAGCGATCAAGCAATACGAACAATTGAACCTAGCGGCACCCGGCAATCCGGATTTTCTGCGCGACTGGGGCAAGTTGGTTTTGCGAAATAGAGAAGTTGCTGAAGCTGATCGCAAGCAGCAGGCCGTCAGCATTTGGAATCAAATTATTGCAACTCGACCCAAAGATGCTCTTACAGTCTCGCAAGTAGCGGACCTGTACCGACAGAACAAAATGAACGACGAAGCCGAGCAACTTTATCGCAAGGCAGTTGAGTTGGCTCCTGGCGATCCGCAATATCGCGAGTACTTGGGTGAATTCTTGCACATTCAAAAGCGATCCGACGAAGCGTTGGCAGTCTGGAAGGGCATTGCCGAAACCGAACGCCGAAACGCGGTCAATATTACACGGCTGGCAGAGATCTACAACAGTTTTGGATTTCCCGAAAATGCGGTGCTCGAAATAAAAGAGGCGGTTAAGCTGGACCCCAAGGACTTTAGTCTACAAATACGTGCATCGGAGTATCACGCCAAAGCCAACCAATACGACCAGGCCATGAATTACGTCGAAGCTGCCGATGTTTTGGCTGCTAACGACGATGAACGAGCAGCCGTGATTCAGCAACGGATCGAAGTGCTGCAGGTTAGTCAACGGCTGGAGGCGACTGTTCAAGCACTGGTCAAGCAACTGCGAACCAAGCCAGACGCGAACTCTGCCCAATGGTATTTGGCAGCGCGATATTTGGAAGCCGAACGCAAGTGGCCAGAGGCGACCGAGGCGATTGACAAGGCTATTGAACTGGATTCCAAATCCATTCCCGCTATGACTGTGGCCGCACGAATCGCAGAAACGTCTGGTGATTTTGGCCGCTCCGCACAGATGAATCGCACGCTCGCCGATTTGGATCGCCGTTCGCGAGGCGACCACCTAATGAACGTTTCGCGGTTGGAAGCTCAATTGGGACGAACCGCCGAAGCCCTGCAAGCCGCTCAAGAATTAATCGCCTCCGCTCCGGGCAAGACCGAGAATTACGAGTTCTATGCTCAAACCTGTTTTCGCTTGGGTAAGACAGACGAAGGTTTGGATGCACTGCGCAAAGCTGTCCGAATTAACCCCAACGATGCGCATTTGATCATGGCACTTGGAAACGCCTTGTCCGAACAGTTGCGAACAGAAGAGGCCATTGAGTTGTATTGGCGAGCCTTCGACAAGTCCGAAGAAGTCGACGACAAAGTTCTGTTGACGATGAAGATCACGCCAATGTTCCAGCAGATCAATCAGTTCGACAAACTGATTGATCGATTCGAGCGTGACCGCAAAGAAGAAGAAAAACGCCGTGTAGCCACGATTTGTTTGGCTCAAGCATGGCAGACCGCTGGCGATATCGCGAGTGCACGTCAGGAACTCGAGAGCCTACTCAGCCAAGACACTCGCGATACAAACTTATTAAACCAACTAGCTAAACTGTGCCAGGCGGGAGCCGATCTGGATGCTGCCGTTGGTTATCAGCGCCAATTGGTAGCCATCGCACCAGGACACGAGACAGAATTTCCGCTGGCTGGCATGTTGATGAGCCACGGACAGATCGATGAAGCTCGCGAAATTTTCGTCAAATTGACTCAGCGTGAAGAAGATCCGGTACGTCAAGTGAAATCGCTGGATTCGCTGATCACGCAAAGCAATTTTGAATCTGCGATTGGTGTTTTGGAACCGCTTTTGGCTCAGAATCGTGACGATTGGGAGTTGTTGTATCGCGAAGGAGTTGCTTGGGCTTCGCTGGAAAAATCTGATGAAGCGATAAATCGTTTTCAACGAATTCTTGCATTGAACCTGCCGTTCGATTCACTCGGTCGATCGGCGGCCGAACTGCTGAAACAATCGCAAGCGAAAGCCAAATCGGAAAACCTGCGCGGCATCACGACACCGGTGCCGCAAAAGCAGTCGCCGCTAGCGATGCGTAGTATGGCATCGCAAGTTCAACGGGCCACGGGCATGACGAATGACAACGTTTTTTTTGCAAGCGGTCAAACGCCGCCGGTTTGGATGCCGGAATCCTTTGGAGTGGCTCGGATGGCCGCCTATGGCTGGCTGTTGCGGTTTGAGGATGATGCGAGTGAATCGACAAAAATTGGCAAAGATATTGCGGCAGGCTCTAAGACCGGCACCACCGACAATGCGCCTAAAGCGCCGGCAGGCTCGGCCGAAAAATCAACCACTAAATCGATAGTGACTACGGTGCGAGAAAAAGCGGAACAATCCAACGCCACACAGGAGTCGATCTACGATTGGTTGTACGTTGCCCAGCTCAAGAACGATTTTAAAGCAGTTTTCGATGTTGCTCGACGACTGGCTAAGTCTGGTGGAAAGGAAGAACTGCAGTTCTTCTTGACTTCGCTGAACATGCGCGGTGCGGAAATTGATCAATCGGGGCGTGGTCAACCAAACTCGCCATCATCGAACAAGAGTCCGCTCAGCGAGGACGATCTTCAACTGGTGCGCGATAGTTTCAAACGCTTGAGTGATGGAAATAGTAATATCGATGTGTCAGCCATGTATGGAAGCAATGTCGTCTATTCATCAAGCGGACAAGCATTCGTTGTTGTCGGCTCATCCGCCGTTGCGCTAACGGGAGTATTCCGCGGAGATGGTGGGTCTTTATCAACTCTGCTTGAAGAACTACGACTGGCTGGCAAGAAAGACGAGGCATCCGCACTGCTCAATGAGCATATTGCCAAAGCGGCCACGGCAGCGGAGCTGGCCAGCGCGATGGCTCTGGTGGCTAAAGAGGAACGCCATTCGGAATTGCCAGAATTGCTCGGGCGATGGCAACAGGCCGCACTAAAACAGATCGCGGAAACTCCCGTGACGGCGCCAGCTCGTGGTGCGATGACCAGTCCTCGTAGTGCGCTGGCCTCAGTGCCCCTGCAGGTGGTTCTATCCACAGTTCAACCCTGGATGGGCAAGCTGGCTGCGGAGGAAGAGAACGCGCAAGTACTATCGGTACTCGGTCAATGTTTGACGGTCGCTGAAGCCGAGGCCAAGCATCGCTCGTTGGTGATCGCCGCGCAACCTTCGCGGCGAAATCAAAATCTGTCCAACCCAATGATGGGTCGTGTGTCAGTCTACAACGGCAAAAACCAAACCTATGCCAGCATCAATTTTCCACCAGCGAGTGCAATGCAGTGGATCGATGCTACGACTTGTGCGCTGCTCTACCAGGCCCACGATTCATTGAAACGCAATGATGTCGTTTCCGACTTAGCGGATTTCTTGCGCAAGCGTTTGGATGAGGAATCCAAGGATTCCAGTGATAAAGACCGACTGCTGTGCGGCAATCTCTACCTCGCCTGTGCATTGTGGTGGGCTGAAGAGCAGGACGAAGCTGCACAGAGCATGGCAACAGCGGCTGCTTTGACACGCGAGGACATACCCATGCAGCAGAGCCTGGCCGAAATGTACCAGTCGCGCGGCGACTTTGAAGATGCGTTGAATGTGATCGATGCAATCCCAGCCCGCGACCAAAAAGTACTTCAGCAACGCGAGTTGATGGCGCTGACGCTTGCTGAGCGACTCGGTGATACTGATCGAGCCCGAAGTGCCGCTGAACGACTGTTCGGATTGCGATTGGATTCCCAAACTCAGCTCGGCTTAGTCGATCGCATGAAACGGCTCGGGCTATCAAGTTTGGCGGATGCAATTCTGGCTCGTGCCGAACGGACTGCAACCAATCAAACATCGTCGCTGGCATCACTGATGTTGTTGTATCAAGGACAAGGCAAGACGGAACAAGCAATCCAGTTGGCACACATGCTGTTGCGAAAGACACAGTCGCCGATTTCGATTACTCAGCGATCGGGCCGGAATCCGGCTCGCTATCGCACTCAAGATAGCACCCTACGAACTCAGGCGCTGCAGATTTTGCATCAGACAGGCAGCTTGAAGACCTTGATCGGGCAACTGGAAAATCAACTGGAGCGCTCGCCTGGCTCGATTCTTCCGCTTCAACAATTGATTGAATTTTACGGAGTTACGGGGCAAAAGAGTGAATCGCTCAAGAAGATACAGCAAGCTCTCCAAGTGCATCCCGATTCGCCAATCGTGAGGTTACAACTAGCCAAAGAACTAGAACTCTCTGGCAAGGCAAGCGAAGCGTGCGATCAATATTTGGAACTATTGAGGATTCAGCCAGGTTGGGTAACCGACGAGCTTAGTCAAGTCGATCGACTTTTCGTTCGAACGAACCGGAAAGCGGAACTCGTGAAAGCTCTCAGTCAGCTCAACATGAAACGGGTCAGCCAGCCTTTCTATCTAGTCAACACAGCAACAACTCTGATTCAAAATCCATCAACTGCCGAAGCGGGCTTGGCCTTGATGGAACGTGTCCTGGACGCGTTTCCGCAATATCGATCATCCATGATGCTAAGAACGCAAAACAGTTCGATGTGGAAGATCGATCGTTTTTATCAATTTGCCAAGCGCGCGATCCTGCCATCAGAACTAGAGATTCGATCGAACCCGTGGACGGGCTTGGATCAGATCAATTCCTACAATGGCAACGGTGAAGTCAGTGCCTACTTTCAATCGATGGTAACTGGTGTGAGATCCACGGACAAACTGGCGGATCTTGAAGCTTCGATCAAAGAACGGCTCGATAAGAATCCCCAGTGGCATGGGGGCCGTGCGATGTTGGCCCTGATCGAGCTGGCTAGCAATCGCAAGACCGAAGCTCAGCAGCGACTTAAGTCATTGGCTGACGACAAGGTCATCGGCAAGACCATGCCAGCCGAGGCATGCTGGATTATTGGGCAGGAGTTGAATCGAACTCAAGAAACCCGCGACCTTGCGACGGTACTCTTCGAGCGAGCGTTGGTATCGCCGACAAGAAATTCGATGAGCGAACTTCAGTATTCGCCAGTTACTAAACTCGTCGAAAGTTACGTTCGAGATGGCCAAAAGGAAAAGGCACGGGAACTCCTGCTAAAGCTGTTGTCGACTGGCCCACAGCAACAGTTTGACCAAGATTACGCGACGTACCAGCGAATTCAGGATGCCAGTTGGGCGGCGAGCAAGCTGGTTTCGATGGGGTTACCGATCGATGCCGTGAAATTGTATCGGGGTTTACTTGATCAACCCGAAAAACTCGCCGGAGCGACGCGTTTCGGTGGAAATGGTTCAACCGACTATTTCGAAAACAACATCCGACGCGGACTTTCAAGTGCCTTGGCAGCCGTAACAAGCAAGAATGCCGACGAGGTCGTGGCGCAATTGCTGTCGGTCCCCGAAAAACTAGCTCCCGATGCGTCGGCTATCGACTTAATGCTCGCGATGCCCGATATCTCGAAACTGACAAAGTCAGACATAACCAGTTCGTACGTCGAATTGCTCAATACGCTTTCGGCCGATCCCAAAGTGGCTGATAGAGTCGCAGCACGACTTGCCGAGATGGCCGCTCAGCGCCCCGAGGATTTGTCGATCGCGATTGCGATTGCAGCCTGGAAGATCGCCAGGAAACACGAAGATGCACCCGAGGCTGTGAAGATGCTGGTCGCACTGGCGGGCAATCGCAAGCTTGAGCAAATTGCCGCTGGTCGCAGACCAAACTCGCGTCAGCGTCGCGAGGCAGCGATGTTGATTCCACTTTGGATTGTTGCCCGCCACTGCATCGGGACAACGAATCTGCATGAAGAGGGCACCAAGCTGGCGGAACTATGTCGAGTCGCTGCGGCTCGTCAAATCGGTATCAAGGACCGCGCGGCCATCCTATTCGATTGGGGCAACCAATTGATGACCACTGGACGCAAAGACGAAGCAGAAGCTCGTTGGTCCGAATTGCTTGAAATCGCGATCGAGCGACCCGCACGCAAGGAAAATGCTCCACTGAAATCCAGTTACTTGCGACCGGGCCGGAAAAACTTTTTTTATTCCTCGCTTGCGCAAGTTTCATCATCGGCCATGCTTTCCAGTTGGATTGGTGCGTCCGCGGCCAGCGCTGTTGGTATCGATCGGTTGATTCTGACCTCCGTTGTACAGGATTCACCCAAGACGCCACCGGTCAGCGGTGCGAATCGCAAGAACATCCCCTCTGGTGGCACTGCGCCTCCTGGCTTCAATCGCACGCTCGTTCCCCCGCGCGGTCTCGATCGTTTGCCTCCAAACGCCAAAAGGCCCCAGCCCACCGATTCGTCGAGAATTTCTCCGCTGACAATTTCTCAGTTTCGTATTGCGATGGCGGTTGCCCGCAAGGCCGCCCAGAACAGCATGCCGGCTCTGTCGCGAAAGGCCGTTCGCGAATCGCTTTCAGGAGGCTTTCCAATCGCTGAACCTGACGCCACAGTAAACGCGATGCCAGGCATGCCTGGCGTCAGCATCATCGGTGGTATCGCGATGCGGTCGTCTCAGTTATCGGAGAGGCAGGCAATTGATCCCGTCGAAAGTGAAGTCGTCTCGTCGTTGAAAGAGATTGTTGCGCTGTGGAAAGGGGAAGCTTATACCAGCCAAGATCGGTACGTACTTTTGAAAGCTCTGGTGCTGCCCGACAACAAACCTCAGGAAATCCGGCTGTACGTTACCACGTCAAATCTCTCGACGGCAAAAGTCGAAAGCCTTGCCGAAACGCTCGTTTCGGTCGCGGCGGAGGCCGGTCAATTGGACGACTTGCGAGCGTCCATTGCAAAACGGACAGCAAGTCCCGCGATGAAAGTTGCCGGAGGCGTACTGGAAATTCTAATTGGCTTGAAACAAAACAGCATCGAAACAGTCAGCCAGAAACTTGGAGAGGTTTCAGCATTAGCTCAGAGCGGTTCGTCCATCGATCGTCAAACAGCATTTCTCGCGGCCATTCGCGCTTTCGATAAACCCGAATTGAAGAAGTTTGCCTTTCCGATCTTGCGCGATGTAATGCAGAAAGAACAACCCAGGCAAACGACACTGGGTTCCGAATCTGAAATCAGCTCCCGTTTGGCGATGATGGTCAACAAATACATGGCGGAAACCGGTGATTCCAAGTCCGTTCAAGAGTACTTTGACAATGTCATGCTACAACGGCAAACTGTTTATTCAAGATATAGTGGCGACTATGGCCTGACTGTTCAATGGAATGATCTGGCAAATATTGCTCAACAGTCTGCTGAGCTAAAACTACCGTTGGTGGCGATGGAATTTTTGGGGCGAGCTGTTGACTATGAAGGTATTCAAAGTGCACGCTTTGGCTTTTCGCAAAGCTCGAGCAGGGAATCCCGGGCAACGTTAGCCGCTGTCGTCGGCCAACTGCAAAACATGGCGCCTCTGGAGCGTTATCAAGCCTGGTACAAATGGACCATGCCCACGGCGAGTCGGCAAACCATGCGGTGCTTGTTTATGCCCAGCCTGGCAACCATGCTGCCCAAAGCGTTTGCACCGGCAGATCGCCACTTCGAGACTCAAATTCACGGTCAATTGCTGAGCAATCTTTCTGAACTGGTCGATTCAGCCAAGCACGCCTCAAAGCTCGCTGAATTACACAAGCAGGCTCAATCGTTGGTCGAATCCAAGATGCCCTATGCAGACATTCTCTTGGCGCTAGTTGCGATTGCCCAGGATGATGTGACCGCCGGTGTCCCGATGATTCAAGCTCTTCAAAAATCATTCGACGAGCGGATCAAGCCAACAAACAGCATTGGCGAACGAATTCAGCCACCTAGTAACGACGAACCTCGACGACCTTCTCCCATGGGCGACTACTTGGTTTTTCATGCCGCTCTACAATCCGACAAGTTTGTGAGCTTGTACGAAGATCAACTCCCTCTCATTCGAAACCAGTTGCTAAAGTCCAACCAAATTCAATTGGCTCAGGTCGTCAATTTCGAATGGGCTAATCGCGTAACGTCGAAGTCAAAACCCGATGTCTTTGCGCCCGGCAGTCGACTGGAGCATTGGATGGCCGTCAATACGGCGGAATCGGCGGGAAGTTCGCGACCATGGTGGAACGTTTGCGATGATCAACTGGTTCACGTCAGCGGCCCCACCAGCAACGTTCTTTACCTGCGCTATCCGCTGACGGGCAACTTCACACTTTCGGTTGAAGGAACGACTGGCAACGTTGGATTCGGAGGTATTTTGGCCGACGGAAACATACAATCGGTCTCGGGACATGAGTCGATTTTCCGTCCCGGTCCGTTAAAGAGATCTAGTATCGCTGCTGATCGATACACGATTGAAGTGAGGGACAACGTTACGTACTACTCACTCAATAATCAAGTTTTCTATCGTGAAGAAGTTTGTAGAACCACTCCCTGGTTATTCTTGCGTTCCGTTGGTTCGCAACTTGGGGCGTTTGGCAACATTCAAGTTCGCGGCGAACCTGTAGTTCCTGACAGTATTCGACTGATCTACAATGATTGCATGGATGGCTGGAATTGTTCGATGTTCAATGAAACCCAGCCGCGTTTGCGAGTGATGCAAGCCAAACCGACCAGCGAAAACGATAGCATCACGTATTACCAGCGAGAAGAACCCAAGACGTTTTCATGGAGCGCCAACGGAGGTGAGCTGATCGGGACGGCTGTTGATACGGCATTGAGCGATGAACAAAGTTGGATCTACTATCAACGTCCACTGATCAATGGCGAGTCATTCAATTATGAATTCTTCTACGTGCCCGGTTCCAAAGTGGCGCATCCGTCCATTGGTCAAGTTGCCCTGATCCTGGACGGCGAGAAATTGCAGTCTCATTGGATCGCCACGTTGTGGGATAGAACTGCTCACACCCTATCCACGGTTAATTCGATTGTGGAGGAAGGGATTCAGCGAGGTCCTGCCAAGCTTCCGCTCAAGGAAAACGACTGGAATGCGGTTCAGTTGGAATTGCGAGAGAACAAAGCGATTGTGACTTTGAACGGCACAGTTGTCTGCGAGCGACCAATGGAACCCCAACTAGGTACTCGCTTCGGTTTGTACAAAACCAAAGTTCAATCATCACATATCCGCAACCTCACTCTCAAAGGCAACTGGCCAAAGTCGTTGCCAACTGGACGCGATCTACTTGCACTAGAACAACCGGATACACCAGATCAAGTTCTATCGGTCGCGGCAATTTGTGACGATGCGATGATCGCTCCGCTGGCTGCCCAGGTCGTGCAAAAGGCTCGCTCGATGCCAGCCGACGAGGCGTTTGGTTACTTGTCCAATTGGGTTCTACCGTCCGAATCGCACGGCAGCATTAGGCTCTACTATTCTCAAACCTCTTTGAGCGATTCAGCCCAGCCTGAAAAAGGTGACGAGAAGCAAAGTGATTTTGGCGGCATTCTTTCGCCTGCTGTGGAACTCGTACAAGTCGCGACTCGGCTAAACAAACTCACAAATTTGACGGACCAGCTTAATCAAATTCGAGTAACGTCGCCAAGCGAAAAGCGTTCTTTGGACGCAATTAAGACACTCATCGCGTTAGAAACAGGGGCTGACGAGTCGATTAAGAAAGCGCTCAAGGAAAACCTAGCTTCGGCTGAGAAGGCGTATCCCAAGGGAACTCCCCAGCGCGAACGCAACCCGGAATTTCTCGTCGCCTGGCGCGCCGGGCAACATCCGAAATACTGGTCAGCGGGTAACGAAATCGCGCACAAGTTGCGTGACCTCGAACGAAACAAAGACACTGCTTCCCAAGACTCCCGGTTTCGGCGACAAGTCCATGTCCTGGTCGGTGATATCGATCGCTTCGCACGCACATTAAAGAGTAACGAGTCGAGCAGTACATCTGCGCCAACCAAGGCGCAATGGACGATGGTACCTCTGGTAAGACCGGAACATCGACTGGCCGGATATCGACCGTCCACGTGGTCGATGGCCAAAGGAGTTGCTGAACACATTCCTGCCGAAACATGGGGACAGTTGTATTTTCAATCACCGCTGCGCGGAAAGTTCGAGATCTCGGCCAGACGAACGGCACACGAAAATGAAAGGCTGCACGTCGCTTGGGGTATGCACAGCGAAGGATACGATCTGAACGCGATTAAGACGCCTCGACCAACAACTCCCATCAACATCGCCAATTCCGCGGAAGTGGAAAAAAAGGATTTGGAAAAAGATGCGATTCGTCTTGGCGAGGAAACTGAGATGCGCATCGTTGTTGACGGCCGTAAAGTTTCGACTTGGAGAAATGGTGCCGTTGTTCACGAAGAAGTGTTTGACAAAGATCCAGATCCCTGGCTGTTGCTCCAGTCGCACGAAGCCGAAAATTTTGCTCGGGTAAGCAATTTGCGTATCCTTGGCAAGCCTGAGATCCCGTCCGAAATCGATCTCTTGAAAACTGGCGGACTCGCGTCCTGGCGAGCGGACTTCTACAACGATCGAATTCGCACAGAAGCGGACGCAGGTAGCAGCTCACTCTCTTTTTGGCAACTTACCGACGATCAACTTCTTGGCCAACTCGATAAGAACACGTCCATCGAGCATCGCGAGTCGTTAGTAATGTATCAGCGGCCATTGCTGGAAGACGGCGAAATCGAGTTCAAAACTTGGTACGAACCAGGTACCGTTGAAGTACATCCGGCCTTGGGACGAAGCGCCTTTTTGCTGACACCCGAGGGACTGCGCCTTCATCGATTGACCGACGCTCAGTACGAAGTTCGTGGACTAGCGCCTGACAATCAACAGCCAATTCATGGTGCAGCACCGAAGTTGAGTTTGAAGGTCGAGGATTGGAATCACGTCCGTTTGACGCTTCAAGGGGATCGGCTTACCATCAGCGTCAACGGCACAGACGCCGGCGCGATAACTATCGAAGAACCTGCCGATCAACGGTATTTTGGCCTTTTCCGTTATTCGAACAAAACTGAGTGTCGAGTTCTAAAGTTACTTTATCGGGGCCAGTGGCCCAAGACTCTCCCGTCGATTGACGATCAACAGCTCGCTGCAACCATGCCGAGCCCGTAGTCAATGGGTTAAACTGGAGGATTTCACTTAGCCTATTTTTCGCATTGTTTCAAAAATTGATTAATCTGAAAAATTCCCTTTTAATTCAATTTTGCAATTGATACGATACATCTTGCTATCGGGAGTGTTCCAGGTAGAGGTTCTAAGGCGAGCGGCAGAAGGAAATTTACCAATACAAGCCCGAAGCGCAAGCGAGT
>SYJV01000057.1 GCA_005798335.1 Planctomycetaceae bacterium
TACAAGCCCGACGCGCAAGCGAGTGCGTGCCACAATCGATGCACTCGCTTGCGCGTCGAGCTTGAATGTGGTAGTTGACTAGCAGAATGGACGATACCGTGTCAAGTCTTTTCGATTTGCTGGCAAAAGACCGGATGCGCGATCGCGCGTCAAGAATCAAGAGAACGCAAACTACTTCATTCAGCATTCATTATGAACTCGCAACCGGAGAGTGTGACTCGTGACCAGATCGCAGCGGAGTACTTCGAAACCCTGCCGTTTCAGCCGTATCCAGTTCAGGAAGAGGCGTTGTTGGCTTGGTTCACTGCCGAACAGGGAGTGCTCGTCTGTGCACCGACCGGTACTGGAAAAACACTAATTGCCGAAGCGGCGGTGTACGAAGCTCTGCGGACCGGCAAGCGAGCTTACTATACCACGCCGCTCATTGCGTTAACCGACCAGAAGCTTCAAGAAATAACACAAACTGTTATGCGCTGGGGGTTCGGCCAGAGCGATATTGGGCTGGTTACCGGAAATCGGTCGGTGAATGCCGACGCACCGATCTTGGTGGTGGTAGCGGAAATTCTGCTCAATCGGCTGCTGCAGCCTGAGGTCTTTAATTTCGACGAAGTTTCCGCCGTAGTGATGGACGAGTTTCATAATTTTAACGATCCAGAGCGTGGCGTCGTGTGGGAGTTATCATTGGGACTGCTCCCGGTACATGTGCGCACACTATTGTTAAGTGCGACCGTGGGAAACAGCGTGGAGTTCACGAGTTGGCTGACGCGCAGTTGCAATCGCCGGTTACAGCTCGTCAAAAGTGATCAGCGCAAAATTCCGCTCGCGTTCCATTGGATCAACGACCACATGCTCGACGAGTGGATCGAGAAAATGGTCGAGGGTACTGTCGAAGAACGTCGCACGCCAGCGCTGGTTTTCTGTTTCAATCGCGACGAATGCTGGCAAGTCGCTGAGTTGCTCAAGGGCAAACGCTGTGTGGACAAGAACCAGCAGGCCGCCCTGTCGAGCGCGCTGGATAGGTTCGACTGGTCCCAGGGGGCTGGCCCAAAACTGAAAGCCATCCTGCAGCGCGGTATCGGCGTACATCATGCTGGCGTATTGCCCAAATATCGGCGCGTCGTCGAAGAGCTTTTTCAAGCCAAGCTGTTGAGTGTCGCGGTCTGTACCGAGACGCTTTCCGCTGGCATTAATTTGCCAGCGCGGAGTGTGGTCTTGCCTACTATTTTGAAAGGCCCAAAGGAAAAGCGAAAAGTGATCGAGGCCAGCGCCGCGCACCAGATTTTTGGTCGTGCCGGTCGACCGCAGTTCGATAAGGAAGGCTTCATTTACGCGCTTGCGCATGAGGACGACGTGAAATTGCTGAGGTGGCGCGCTAAGTACGATCAAATTCCTGAAGACACCAAGGATCCCAATTTGATCCGCGCGAAAAAACAACTTAAGAAGAAAATGCCCAAGCGCCGTCCCGACGAAACATATTGGAGTGAAGAGCAATTCAATAAGTTGCGTATCGCGCCCCCGGCGAACCTTGCCAGTCGCGGCCAAATTCCGTGGCGATTGCTGGCGTATATGTTACTTAAATCGCCACAAGTCCAACCGATTCGCGATTTGGTTGGGCGCCGTTTGCTCGATAGTCGGCAAATCGAGTTGGCTCAGCGCGACCTGAATCAGATGCTGGTGACGCTTTGGACCGCAGGCTATGTCACACTAGAACCGCGGCCTGAGCCACTGGCAAAGGAACTGCGGCCTGCGCGCGACCAGGTACCGCAGGGCAAAACGCCGGCAAATTCGGTAGCCAAAGCTTCTGTCCCAGGTGGATTGCTGGAGTCGGCAGGGCTGTCCAATTTGGTTGCTCATTCCCGTACAGAAATAGAAACAGCTCGGGAAGAGGACGACGATGATCAGGAGCCGCGCGATCAGCATCTGGATCGATTCGATGAAGCAAGTCGTGGTTACGACTTGACGAATTATCACCCGGAGCGCGCAATTCCTAGTGAGCGACTGGAATTGCTGGTGCGGTTGCGCAGCGTAAATCCGCTGTTCGGCATCTACTTGGCTGGCCACTTGGCGATCGCGGACCAGACCGAACGCATCCTGACACTGGAGAGTGTTTTGGAGTTGCCCGCCACTGTGGCGCGACATGTTCGCGTTCCTCCGCTGGACATGTTACCGCCGGGGCCATTGGCGCTGACGCGACTAGATCACCAGTTGTTGGAATTAGGGTTGGCAGTACCAGCGGAATTGACTGGCAAATCGGGGGACGAAGACGATGAAGAGGGCGAATCTGGAGGTCGGCGCGGCGGTGGATTTCAGCCTCCGCCACCGCGAGTGATCTCGATTGGCGAAAAACTGCGGCGGCTGTTCAATTTCGACTTTCCACGAGTTCACGATGTTTCGACACAACCAGTTTGGGTCGCTGGCGAGCTGCTAGAGTTCGGTGGCAACTTCAACAAATATGTTGTTGCTCGCGGATTGCAGAAACAAGAAGGCCTGCTGTTTCGTCACGTCTTGCGTCTGATCTTGTTGCTCGACGAAATGGCTAGTATCCCTCCCGTGGAAACGGAGGCAGATCAATGGGAAGAGCCAATAGATGAACTGATCGAACGCTTGAGTGCCAGTTGCCGGGCGGTTGATCCCGCGAGTACTGACGAAGCACTTGACCAGAATCGCGGAGACGATGAACTCACTAAACGCTTGCCGACATTGCGCAGAGGAGTGTAACGGCTTCACTGTAGTGAGAATTCGAACGATCCACAGGACGTGTCTGCGGAATTCAATACCTAGCGTTTCGGAAGGATCTTATCTTGGCGTTCCAGTGCGTCGGCCTGGAGCGTCGCCTTCGCGCGGAAGCCTGGGCGGGCGTACTCCGGCCTTCCTTCCTTCGACTGTCGATTTTCGGTATGATAAACAATAGTTCCTTTCTGATATCGGGGATGATCTCACGGCGCATGTATTGCAATTTGGCGAGGTTTTGGAGGCAGCGGGTCATTTGTCACATGATGAGCAGGAGGAGCTAATTAATATCTTGCACCGTCGATTGGCTCATGCGTCGCGGCAGCGTCTAGTAGCTGAGATCAAAGAAGCTCGCCAGGGGTTCGCGGAAGGTCGTTGCTTGCCGACGACTCCAGGCGAATTGATGCCAGAGATCAGGAAATGAGGCAGAAAAGAACTCGTGTCAATGCTGGTTGGCATCCTGCCACTAAGCCAGTTCCAATCTGCGCAATACGCTTACCAACCGGTTATTGAGAAGTTACCACAATCTTGCCGCGCTATAATCGTTATTTCCCGCTACCGACGTAAGACCATAGCTAATACACTTGGCAAATGATCAGTTGTAAGCATAACTTCGAAGGTCAAGAAAGCGAAATGAGAAACCGCCGAGTGTTCTTAAAAGGTGCCATGGGAGCGACGCTGGCGCTGCCGTGGTTGGAGAGCTTGGCATTGGCTGCTCCTTCAACACCAGTGCCGCGGTTCGCCGTCTTCTACGTTCCTATCGGCGTCGTGCGGCGAGGCTTTTTTCCTGGCGAGCAAAATGCCGCCATCCCAAAATTTACCAGCAGCCAGACTGAGATTCCGACCGACGCTAAGTTGCCCGTCGGGCTCCGGCCATTGAGTGAATTAACGCCGACGCAACAGCCGTTGGAACCGGTCAGAGACAAAGTTACGTTCGTAACGGGACTAAGTCGATTTTATAAACATGGCAGCGACGTGCATGCGCAGTGCGGTTCTTGTTTTCTCAGCAGTGCGACTATCGACTCCGTCGACTCATCAGTTTATCCGCTGGACCGAACGCTTGATCATGTCATTGCGGATAGGATCAGTGATAAGACGCCATTTCGCACGCTGGAGTTGAGCTGTAACAGCCACCAAGACAGTAAGGAGTCAATCTACTTCGACAATATTTCTTGGTTTCGTACTGGCCATGTCGCTCCGTCGATACGCGATCCGCGCAAAGCCTATCGGCGTTTGTTCGGAACTCAAGAAATCCAAGAATTTCGCAACGTCACGGATTTGGTGCTCCAAGACGCGCATTCGTTGGAGAAGCAGCTCAGTCAAGCGGATCGCCAAAAATTCGCTGAATACTATGATTCGATCCGGGCCATCGAATTGCAGATGGATCGCCGCGAGCGGTTGAAGATCGACCTCTCGCAGATGATTGTCGCGGAACCCAGCGACGCCTATTTGCCGCGTGGCGAGTACATTCGGTTAATGGGCGACATCATGATCGCGGCGCTGCAGACTGGGTTGACGAATGTCGCCACCTTGATGGTTGGACCCGAGCGCTGGGACACGCCGTACAAATTCGAAAGTCTGTTCGACAAACCTGTCAGTCATCACATGATGTCGCACGACCAGCACCGGCATATCGATGATCTGCTGAAGATCGATCGCTTTCACATGGAACAGTTCGCTTACTTGGTCGCCAAGATGGACAGCCTGAAAGAAGCCAACGGAACAACGTTGCTGGACAATACGATTTTCACCTTTGGATCGGGACTGGGCGACGGCGCGACGCACCAGTACACCGATTTGCCGATTATCGTGGCTGGTTCAGGAAACGGCCGGCTGCGCACTGGTCGGCATTTGAATTGCCCGGACGATAGTCCGCTGGCAAATCTATGGCTGACGCAAATGCATGCCATGGGAATCGCCGACACGAGTTTTGCCGACAGCACCGGACCATTGGGAACATTGCTTACTTAGCTGGTAATACATCGTCTACCTACGTACAGCATGAGGACAATCTGATGAGCACTTTGTTAGAGCTGCGACGGTGTGGAGCAAGCCGTGGTTTGAGTTATTCGCTGGCTTGGTTTATTACATTGGTGTCGATGGTTTTCATCTTGGGCAAGGATGTTCGCAGCGTAATTGCGGCTGATCGCCCCAACATCGTACTGATCTTTACGGATGATCAAGGGTATGGCGATCTTGGGTGCTATGGCGCAACCAAGTTTCGTACACCATCGCTCGATTCGCTTGCGCGCGACGGAACGCGATTCACCAGTTTCTATGCCCAGGTTACCTGCGGCCCTTCGCGTTCGGCGCTGTTGACTGGACGATATCCGGTGCGCAGTCTTGGATGGTCGATGCCTGCCGAGGAAATAACGGTAGCCGAACGATTGCAGACGGCAGGATATGCAACTGGTTGCATCGGGAAATGGGATGTGTCGAATCGCGTAGCCATTCGTGACCGCATGCCGAACTCGCAAGGATTTGATTACTACTTTGGTACTCTGGGCGCGAATGACAACGGACGTGTCATGCTGCATGAAAATTTTGACGAAATTGGCCCAACCAA
>SYJV01000058.1 GCA_005798335.1 Planctomycetaceae bacterium
GATTTTGCGGACGCTGTTTCCATGGCGGCGATCGCGCCTGCGATTAACAAGCGATTTACCTACTTCAACGGAATTAAGTATTTAGGCGTCGCTACACCTGCCAAATCGAATTATGTCGATTTGAAAGTACCCACTGACTATCGGTTGGATCCAGCGCATTTTATCAACGTAGTCATGTGCATTGGGTTCCTCGAAACTCCGGAACAACTAGCCTCGCGCCTAGAAAAATGCCGCAAGACCATTCTGGATCCAGTAACGGCTCGCGATTCGGCATGTCAGTTGGAAGCGATCGGCAAAGCTGGCATCGGACCGTTGGTTGAGGCGATTTCCCACGCGAATCCAGAAGTCCGTTTCTACGCAGCGCATTCGCTTGCCTATTTGAACGACGCACGTGCGATCGGGCCGTTGGTAGAATTGGCGCGATCAGAACCGGCCTTTCGTGCCATGGCCTATAACGGCTTGACGGTTCTCAAGCACTTCGAGGCCGGGGAAGCTCTGGCTGAGCTGTTGCACAGCGATGATGTCGAAGTTCGTTACGGTGCGGTCATAGCACTGCGGCGGCGCGATTCCAGCGACTCGCAAATTATCGGTCGTACGATCGCAAACGTCGGGAGCTTGCTGGAAATTCCTTCCAAGAGCGCTGCGGCAGTAGCAGTCAGCCTCACCAAAACTCCCGAAGTGGTAATTTTTGGCGACAATCCGCGAGTAAAGCTGGCAGCCTTCGAGTATGTCAATCCTCGGTTGCTATTAAGCGCGACCGCAGGTGGACGGATCTCGATCAGCCACTTTTCGCCAGGCAAGGAAGATCGAGTTGCTGAAGTGGATGCCAACATGCGCAGCGTGCTGATCGGCATGGCAGAAGTAGGAGGAAACTACGGCGATTGGGTCGCATTCCTTTCTAAATGCCAGCGAGCCAAGTTGACTGAAGCAACCGTGGCGATCAATCCTGTTCCCATGGCTGGTCGAGTGTATCAACGCTCGGAAATTGTTCCCGCCAGTTTCGAAACTAGCACTCAGAATCCTGCCGCGGCGGGCACTGACGGTAAATCTGCCGATCCGGCCATCAAGCAATATGATCAGTTGCCAGAGCAGCAATCGTCCACAACGGTTTGGTTCAACCCTTGGTCTTGGTGGAAGTAGTGCGCGACCGCCCATGTTAAAAGCGATCGAAATGGCGGGCTTTAAAAGCTTCGCCGATAAAACTAGGTTCGACTTTCCCGATGGAATCACGGTCATCGTTGGCCCCAATGGTTCGGGAAAATCGAACGTAGTCGATGCCATCAAGTGGGTCCTTGGGGCTCAAAGCGCCAAGAGCCTGCGCGGCAAGGATATGATCGACGTCATATTCAAAGGCTCGGAGTCGGCTGGCCGGAAACCGGGCAACTCAGCCGAGGCCACGTTGGTCTTCGACAACAGCCGATCGCAATTTCCCGTGGACTCGCCCGAAGTACATGTCACGCGACGCGTTTATCGCAGTGGCGAAGGCGAATACCTAATCAATCTTCAACCGTGCCGGTTGAAAGATATCAAGGACCTGTTTCGCGGCACTGGCGTGGGTGTGGATGCGTACAGTTTGATCGAACAGGGCAAAGTCGATCGCATGTTGCAGGCGTCACCCAAGGATCGTCGCATCATTTTCGAAGAGGCTGCGGGTATCAGCCGGTTTAAGGTCAAGAAAACCGAAGCCCTCAGGCGTTTGCAACGAGTCGATCAAAATCTATTGCGTCTGGGTGACATCGTCGACGAAGTGCACCAACGGTTGGAGACGCTGAAGAGTCAAGCTAGCAAAGCGCATGCCTATCGCGAAATGACCCAGCGTCTACAGGCATTGCGACTAAGACTGGGGGCGACCGATTACCAGGAGTTGAACCAGCGCATAACGACACAGACCACAACTTTGGAATCGCTGTCCGCAGAACAGAATCTCAAACAAGCCGACCTGGAGCAGGCGCGCCATAGCGCACAGCAAGCCGATCTGGCGTTGCATCGAGTCGCCGAGCAATGCCAGCAGGTCGAAGGTAGCCTGCAAGAAATACTGCAAAGGATCGCGGTCGACCAAAATCAGCAGACTACTTTAAGGGAACGCCATGCCGAGACCGTCTCGGAAAAAGCACGCATCGCGGCACGCTTGATTGCGCTTCGCAAACGAACCGGATCGCTACAATTGGAATTGAATGTGGCGATCGAACAAGTTGAACAAGCTACGGCTGCGGTCGCAGTGTGTCGAGATCGCACGCAAAAATCGCATGTCGTTCATCACGAGTTGACCGGACATGTTCAAGCGCACGCGCTACGACACGACGCGCTGCGCAAACAGCATGTAGTGCTGTTGCGCGAATTATCGGAACAGGCAACAGTCGTATCGCAACTGAAATCTCGACACACCGAGCTGCAACTTGGGATCGAATCTGCTCGTCAGAGCCTCGAAAAGACGTCGCGCACGGAACTGGGCATGCGTCGCCAAGCGGAACAAGCGGCCACGGAAATGAAGCAGATTCACACTGCGACTCAAGACGCGTCGGATAAATATCAAGCCGCGCAGCGCCAGTTGGAAGAATACCGTCGTTTGCTCGCCAGTCGCCAAGAGGATTCGGCGGTTTTGCAAGCGAGACTAGAAGGGGCACGCGAGCGGCTGGTGGTGCTCGAACGACTGCAACAACATTTGGAAGGAGTCGATTCGGGTGTTCGGCATTTCATGCAGTTGGCCAAGCAGCACCTTGAACCTGCGTGGCAATCCGTACGAGGACTGGTGGCCGAGTTGCTTGAGTGCGAAGTCAAGCTGGCTCCATTGATCGAGACGGCACTGGGCGGACACTCGCAAGCCGTGGCACTGCGCGATGGGCAGATCATCGAATTGCTGCGCGACGGCGTGTTGCAAATCGAAGGCCGCCTGAGTCTCATTCGGTTGGATACTTTGCCGGCACGTAAAGTTGGCGAAAAAATTCAGCTCGAAGGCGTTCGCGGCGTTATTGGTCGCGCGGACAAATTGATCGTCTGTCCCGACGATGTACTGCCGCTGTTGCGACATTTGCTGGGGACTACTTGGCTGGTGGACGCTTTGCCGACTGCACTGGAGTTGCTCAATTTCTGCGGCCCGGGCCTGCGCTTCGTCACTTCACATTGCGAACTGATCGATGGTGATGGGACGTTGACGATCGGTGCACAACATGCGACACCTGGAATCGTCTCGCGGCGCAGTGAAATGCAGGCCACGCGCGCGGAAATCGAACATTACACCCATCAGCATCGAGAATCTCAGTCGGAAATTCAGCGTCTGCTGCATCGCATCGATCAACTCGCGCCACAAGTGCGACAGTTGGATAGCGATGTGCAGGCATTGAACAAGGCCTTGTCGAATCAACAGGTGCGCGCCCAGAACGCCGTGAGCCGGTTGGACGATCTCGAACAGCAATCGCGCAAGATTGCCGACGAATTGCAGGTCTTGCAAACTACTCAGTCCCAGGTCGAACCCTCATTGATGCAGGCAACCGAACAGGTCGATCGACTGCGCGTACAGATTAGCGAAATCGAGAAAGAGTTAGAGGGTTTTGAGTCTCAAGTCACCTCGCTGCAAAATGAACTCGCCAAGGCGACTGAGCAATTGACGGTCGATCGCGTCGCACAAGCGCGCGCCGAACATCGACTGGAGAGCTGCCAAGCGACGTTGGAGCAGTGTTCGCGCAGCCAGCAGGAGCGCCGACAGGCTGTCGCCGATACGGTCGAGGAAATCGCTCGCCTCAGTCAGCGAGAATCCACATTCGAATTGGAAACGCTGTTGCTATCTAGCCAACTGGCCGATGCCTTTTTGTGTTGTGAAGCTGAGGAAATTCGGCTCGAATCGCTAGCGATTGAGGCTGGGATGCTGCGCAGCCAGCGAACAACTTTGCACAAACACCACGAAAGCATGCATCGTGCGGTTGAAAAAATTGCCCAGCGCCGCCAGGCAATCGAACTGGAATTGCAACGCAATATCGAAACTCGCGATGCCTTGATCAAGCGACTATTCGAGGACTATCAATTCGAACTCCCGCAGCTCGCAGTCGCGGAAGCGATCTCCAGCAATGCTGACCGATTGCGAATCGAAGCCGAAACGTCCGAATTGCGTCAAGAATTATCATCGGTGGGTGCAGTGAACCTAACGGCTCTCGCGGAATTGGACGAATTGCAGGCACGCTACGATCACTTGCATGGCCAACATCAAGATTTGACTGCCGCCAAAGAATCATTGCAGCGCATTATTCACAAAATCAATGCAGATAGCCGCCGGCTGTTCTTGGAAACTTTAGAAGTCATTCGGCAGAATTTTCAGAAACTGTATCGCAAGTCGTTTGGTGGTGGCAGTGCGGATATTGTATTGGACGCGGGTGAAGACGTACTCGAATGCGGCGTCGATATCGTGGCCACTCCTCCAGGCAAGACTGCTCTTTCCAACTCGCTGCTCAGCGGTGGTGAGAAAGCACTAACGGCGGTCGCGCTGTTGCTGGCCATCTTTCAATATCGGCCAAGTCCATTTTGCGTGTTGGACGAAGTCGACGCACCATTCGATGAAGCTAACATCGGTCGGTTTGTCTCGGTGCTGTCCGAGTTTCTCGACTGGACAAAGTTCATCGTCGTGACTCACTCGAAGAAAACCATGACTGCTGCGAACACGTTGTATGGCGTAACGATGCAAGAGTCGGGAGTCAGTAAACAAGTGGCGGTAAGATTTGAAGATGTCACCGACGACGGACACATCCACCCTGCACCTGCCACACCCACTTTTCCGCGCAAAGCAGCATAATATCTCCGCTCCAGTAGAGTTGCCGACATGCCACAATTGAGCTGCCGCAACTCAGTCCTAAAAACACAGCGAAGCCCTGCCACTGATCCCTATGGAGAAAGCATGTACGTAATCACAACAACTTTAGGAAACATCCACATCGAACTGTTCGATAAGGAAGCGCCCATATCGAGTAAGAACTTTGCGGACTATGTTAGCGCCGGGTATTATGACGGCACGATTTTTCATCGTGTCATCGATGGATTCATGATCCAAGGAGGTGGATTTACCAGCGACATGAAGCAGAAAAAGCCCAAGGCTCCGATCGTCAACGAAGGTGAAAATGGCTTGGAGAACAAAAAATACACGCTCGCGATGGCTCGGACCAGCGTTCCGGACAGCGCGACCAGTCAGTTCTTCATTAACGTTTCCGACAACAAATTTTTGGACCGCCAGCACTGTCAAGATCGAGTCGGATATGCGGTGTTTGGCCAAGTTGTCCAAGGGCAAGATGTCGTCGACAAAATTGCGAAAGTGAAAACCGGTACCAAGCAAGGACACAACGATGTACCTATCGAAACGGTCGTCATGGAAAAGATCGAACTGGCAAAAAAATAGCTGCGTGCCGGTAAGTATGAATGCAACAAACAACAGACTTGAAACGCTTATCGGAAGTGTTCCGCAACTGTGCTGCGATTGACGGGCTGAATAATGCCTCGTTCAGTGATGAGCGCCGTCACTAGCTCGCTCGGAGTAACGTCGAATGCCGGATTGTAGGCTTGGACACCGAGCGGAGCGATTCGCGTTCCATGGGGAGTCGTTATTTCAATCTGGCTGCGCTGTTCGATGGGAATCGATTTTCCAGACTCGATCGTTAAGTCGAAGGTACTGCTCGGCGCTGCCACATAAAATGGTACGCGGTGGAATTTGGCGAGCACTGCCAAGCCATACGTGCCGATCTTGTTAGCGACATCGCCTTGCGCAGTGATCCTGTCTGCACCGACAATTACCGCATGAATCTGATTCAATGCCATGACATGAGCAGCCATCGAGTCGCAGATCAACGTGCAAGGAATCTGCCTCTGGGATAGCTCCCAAGCAGTCAATCGAGCTCCTTGCCAGAGTGGCCGCGTTTCATCAACAAATACGTGCAGGTATTTACCTTGGTCCTGACAGGTAAACATGATACTCAGGGCCGTACCATATTCCGACGTTGCCAATCCGCCTGTGTTGCAATGGGTAATTAGGTTGGCATCATCGGGAATCAAAGCCGCACCGTGGCGGCCGATCGCACGACACATCGCACGATCCTCGTCATGGATCGCGTGGGCTTCGGCTAACAACCGCTCGCGCACTCTCTTGGCAGAAACCTGGGCGCGATTGCTGTCGTACTCTTGCTGGAGCAAATCGAGCACGCCGGACATGCGATCGATCGCCCAAAAGAGATTCACGGCAGTAGGGCGACTGGTGGCTAAATGCTGCGCAGCCTCTCGCGCACTGGTCAACATTTGCTGGACGTCGCTGCCGTAGAGTTCTTCCTTGGCGGCCAGGCAAATTCCAAACGCAGCCGATATGCCGATGGCTGGGGCTCCGCGCACGCGCAGAGTTTTGATGGCTTCCCACACATCGGCCACCCTTGAACAATCCGTGAAAACTAAGTCATTGGGAAGTAAAGTCTGGTCAATAAGTCTGAGAATTCCGCCGCTCTGCTCAATCCACTGAATCGAACTAGGACCTAATGCGTGCATCATCGTTGGTGAAGCTCAGGCTATCAGCAGAGACTGGATCGAGATTAACATGCCAACGGCAAACCAAACGTGTCGGCTACGGCTCGGTTAGTGATCCGTCCTTGTACAATGTTGGCGGCAGCGGCAATCGCTGGTAGGGCCGCGAGACTGGCTGACACTCCGCGCTCAGCGATTTGCAGTACCCACGGCAAAGTAACGTTGCACAGCGCAAAGGTGCTGGTGCGACCGACCGCGCCGGGCATATTGGTAACGCAGTAATGCACAACATCATCAACCATGTAGGTCGGATGTTTGTGCGTCGTGGGCCGACTGGTCTCAAAGCATCCTCCTTGATCGATCGCTACGTCAATAATGACCGAGCCGGGTTTCATGAGCAAGAGATCCTCCTTGCGAACCAAGTGCGGCGCTTTCGCTCCGGGGATGAGAATTGCTCCGATCACGAGGTCCGCTAATTTCAACTGATCGCGAATCGTGTGTCGATCGCTGAACAGCGCGTTTACGTTGGGCAACATGACGTCGTCGAGATATCGCAGACGATCAAGATTTACATCCAGGATTGCGACATCCGCGCCAAATCCAGCGGCGATTTTTGCAGCGTTGGCACCAACCACACCGCCGCCGAGAATCGTGATGTGCGCTGGAGCAACTCCGGGTACGCCTCCCAGCAAGATCCCACGTCCCATTTGTGGGCGTTCGAGGAACTTGGCTCCTTCTTGAATGCTCA
>SYJV01000059.1 GCA_005798335.1 Planctomycetaceae bacterium
AAACGCATTGGCAATACGATGCGCTTTGCTGGTGGAGCCACAGAAGTACACGGAATGAACACGGAATCAATAACATTCGCAATATCACTGTTGGCTGAAGGACAGGTTTGACTGAAGGTAAATTCTCTGACCTAACGAATTCCCATCGTCACGACCTTCCGTGTGGTGTCCGTGTTTTTCTGTGGCCGAAGTTTGCCGAATACTCGGTAATCAAGCTCAAACGCATTGGCTATACGATGCGCTTGACGGTGGAACGCAAGGCGCGGCACTCATCCGCCATTGAGGAAATTCTATTGCCCGAACAAGCTCAACGCTTTGCTCAAGTTGCGCTGCGAGCGGAAGTCTATCGCAGCGGGCTGGGTGTCGCTCTCTTGAATGGTCGACTTGGAAACGAAGTTGAGATATACGAGAATCAGCGAGCCAACTTGATGGACAAGTTCGTCGCGATTGAACAACGAACCAAGCTCGAAATCGAGAGAATCAGGCGCCAAGCAGAACTGAGCATGATGAATGAACTATCGGCCGAGCAACGCTTGCAAGTTGACCAAGCGCTTGGTAAATATTTTTCATATTACGAACCGACGGACTTCGAGAAACGTGAAGCGCTAAGGGCAGATGCGGCAAAACGCTATCAGCAATTCGCGCCTAAGAAATAGTATTCACAAAACGCCGATGGAAAGCGGACTTTAATTTGAGTTTGAAATGGAATTTGTATGGAACGATGGCGGCCGAGCCGCTTGTGGTTACGTGGGTTTTACCAGCGATTGCGCGACGCGAGCGATTGCAATTGCAACTGGTGCAGTTTATCGAGATGTCTACGAGCAGCTTGGCAACCTTGCAGACCATTCGCCCCGACTGGGACTGTCAGCCAATTTAGCTCGCGATTTCCTTGCCAAACATAACTGGCAATTGCACCCAGCTAAGATGCCTACCTTTGATGGCAACGTGATTCCAAAAGGCGTCGTGATCGTGCACGCGGCCAAGGATTCTGGTAAATCTCACCATCTTTGTAGCGTGATCGATCACGTCGTCCACGACACCTGGAACCCGAGCGACGATGTACAATATCAAGTTCTCTCTTTTTGGACGCGGCCTGCGTTCGCCAACGTCGATAATCTGCCGACGATTGCTCCGCGTCGTCCTACCAGCAACGAACAAGAATTGACGCAAGCGGAATTTGACAAGATTCTGCACCGGTTGAAAGCACTCGATCGAACGGCGACCAACAGTGGTAGCACGGAGGCCGAGAAGCACAATGCGTTGCGAATGATGCAGAATTTGATGCTGCGCCACAACCTTTCGCGCGAGGATATCGTCGATGGCGACAACGTTGAAAGCGTGCGATTTACGCGAATCGCTTGTCCGGTCAACGGTCGTCGAACTTGCCAATGGGAACACTCGCTGGCTTGGTACATTTCGCAACACATTTTCACTACGACTCAGTATTATTACTCGACGGAAGGTCACAGGGCGATGTTCTGGTTCTATGGTCCGGTGGACGATGTGAATAATGCGATCGCGTTGTTTCGCGAGTTGCTGCTGACAATCGCGACTGCGGCTCATTTGCAATTTGGTGGTTACGCGCGTGGCAGTGGCGCCTCCTATGCCGAGGGCTATGTTCGCGGTCTGCCCAGATGGAATCAGCCGGACGAGACTCAGCAACCGAAATCCGCCAATCGGCAGTTGATCCAAATTCGCGAGCTCGCCGTTCGCTCTGCCGCCAAGCACTGGCTGCAGATTGAGTGCGATATTAGGCTCGTCAAAGGCTCGTCATCAGGCCGATACCAACATGATGATGCGGCCGAAAGGCAAGGACGCCTCGATGGTGCACAGCATAACCTCAACGTCCCCAACGCTCCCAAGCGAATTACGCAGCGATAGATTCCAGAGTGGGCTGATAAGCGAACCGTTGGCACTAGCCTCGGGCGTCGCAGGTGTTGCGCCGCAATGAATGAAAGACGTTCCAACACCTAGTGATTTCGACCATCGATTAGCAAATCCGGCGCAACGCCTGCGACGCCCGAGGCTAGCGCCAACGGTTCACTTATCAGCCTAACTTCAGCAGGCCTGGATGCGATTTCTTGACCCATGATCATTGTTCTGCTACGCTTGCGAACGACGCATTAAGTTATCACGGAGTAAGAAACGATCGTTCATACATTGCCAGCCGCCTCGCAAATTTTTTTTTCGCCTAGTGAGAATCGAAATGCCTGTGCCAGCAACTGATTTGCTTGCTCGTTCGCTGGTCCTGTTAATTGCCTTGAGCTGGTTGGCCTGGGACGCGCCACCTCTCAAGGGTGAAACGCCGCTTCACCAACGGATCGATCTTATAATCGCCGAGAAAGCGGGGGGATCGCTGGCTGAGCAAGCGACCGATGCCGAGTTCTTGCGGCGCATTTGTTTGGACTTTGCAGGTCGAGTCCCTACGTCGACTGAGGTCAAGGATTTTCTGCTCGATAAGCGAGCCGACAAGAGGACGGCGATGATCGATCGTTTGTTGGCCGATACTCGTTACGCCGACCGCATGACCGACTTGTTCAATATCATGCTCATTGAGAGAAGATCGAAGCATGAGGAGTGGCTAAAGTTTCTCAAGGAATCGTTCGCCGCGAACAAACCCTGGGACCAAATGACTCGCGAGATTTTGGCACCAGACGTCGACAACGAATCCAATCGCGGGTCGGCCATGTTCTATACGGCCAGACTGGAACACTATGGGCAAAACCCTCCGGATGTGCCGGGATTAGTCCGCGACGTTGGACGCATGTTTCTCGGAGTCGATGTGCAATGCGCCCAGTGCCACGATCATCTGTTTGTCAATGACTACAAACAAGCTGATTATCAAGGACTGTATGCCTTCGTAGGCACCGCAACATTGCGAACCGATCTCAAGTTTCCCGCTGTCAGCGAGAATCCGTTACTGCAGAAAATTGCCTTCAAATCGGTGTTCGCTTCCGATGAGATGAAGACCGGTCCTCGGTTGCCCGGCGGCAATGAGGTCGAGATTCCTGCGATCACCAAGGGACAAGAGTATTTGGTCCCTCCCGATAAGAAACTGAAAACGCCGGGCGTGTTGAAATTTAGTCCTATGCGCGTGTTGGCCGAGACATTGCCTAGAAAAGATAATCCAGCCTTCGCCAAGAACATCGTCAATCGACTGTGGTGGATGATGATGGGGCGCGGTTTGGTCGATCCGCTGGATCTGCACCATTCTGATAATCCGCCGTCGCATCCAGAGCTGCTGGATTTGCTGGCAAGTGAAATTACAGCCCACGCTTTCGACATCAAATGGTTGCTGCGCGAACTAGCGCTCAGCGAGACTTATCAGAGAAGCACGATTCTCCCTGACGAAGCGGCTGCTCGAGCACCACTGGCAACGTATCGAGCTGCGCTCGAACGTCCCCTTTCGCCAACGCAATTGCTCGAATCTTTGCTGCGGGCGACTGGGCAACCAGTGCACGACGCGAAGTCCGTTGCAGAACTGCGCGATCGATTTGATAAAGCGTTCGCCAACCCTCCCAAAGAACCCGAAGTCAGTGTTGCGCCAACTGTCAAAGGTGCTCTATTTTTCTCCAACGATGCTGTGGTCGTCGCTTGGTTTGATCGGCAAGAGAATAATACGGTGGATCGATTGAGTCAGTTGTCCGATGCGGTCGCGCTGGTCGACGAAGCTTATTTGACGATACTATCACGCGTGCCAACTGAACTCGAGCGAACCGATGCTGTACGTTTCCTGAAGGATTTCGCTGGTCCGCGCGAGCGAGCGATCAGCCACCTGACCTGGGCCATGGCCAGTTCGACGGAGTTCTTTGTCAATCACTAGATAGACAATGCCACATTATTGCGGCGTACAAGCTCGAAGCGCAAGCGAGTGAATTGGCGCAAATCATTCACTCGCTTGCGCTTCGAGCTTGTAGTCCTCGGAATTACACACGAATTTCACGAGCGAAATTTCAATGCAAGAAAACTCTTCGCTATGCACGCCGTCTGAGCATCGCATTTCGCGTCGCAAGTTACTGGGTGCAACCGGCGCCGCAATTGGCGCGGCTGGACTAGGCGGACTTGTGCAACCGGCAATTGCCGACGAGCTTACGAAAAAAGATCGTCAGGTATTGTTCGTCTGGATCGACGGTGGCATGAGTCAGCTTGAAAGCTGGGACCCGAAACCTAATACGCGATTTGGAGGGCCGTTTCGCACGATTCGGACCTCCGTGCCAGGAATCGAGATCAGCGAGCTGATGCCGCAATCGGCCAGACAGATGCATCATTTGGCGGTCGTGCGCAGTCTATGCACTCAGGACAATTCACATTCGGCGGGCGTTGCACGAATTCAGCGAGGAGATCCCAAGAATCGAGGAGTGACCTATCCTTATTTTGGTTCGGCAGTTGCCAATTTAATGGGCCCAGGGCACAGTAAACTGCCCGCATATGTTTGGATCAAACCTGGCAGTGGCGGGTTCATTCACGAGGATGCCGGATTTCTGGGACCGAAGTACGGTGCACTAGCGTTCGGCGACGGCAAGCCACCGGAGAATTTGCTCAGGCCAGAGTCGGTGTCGGCCGCCGAGGACGACGCAAGACAAGAACTGCGAGAACTGATGAACGCTCGCTATGCGCACCGGCGCCGGCCGCTGGTAAGCGACGCGAATAAGTACGTTTTCGACACAGCCAAGACCCTGATGCACCGTCGCGAGTTGTTCGATGAAAGTTCGTTTTCGGTGCGCGATCGCGAGCGCTATGGTACGCACGACTTCGGGCGCCATATGTTGATCGGTCGCAAGATGCTGGAGGCGGGTGTGCGTTTCGTAAAGGTCAATTCCTACGGTTGGGATACTCACGGCGACAATTTCAACGCACATTTGAATTTAATGCCCAAGTTCGATCAAGCATTTTCGGCGATCATCGAAGATCTGGCCGCCAGCGGTATGTTGGATCACGTGTTGGTAATCGCTATGAGTGAGTTTGGACGAACGCCTCGCATCAATGGTCATATCGGTCGCGATCATTGGCCCGAAGCTTGGTCGTTGGTAATGTCAGGTTGCGGCGTGAAGCGAGGAGTGGTCGTGGGCAAGACAAACCATGAGGGCACTTTTGTGGATTCCGAACCATTCGATATCGGGCATATGTTCCACACTTGGTTTCGCGCATTGGGCATCAATTCTGGGACTGTCGAATACGACAATAACGGACAACCGTTGCCGATCGCCCATGATGATCACCATGCTTGTGATGAGGTACTTGCATGACTACGGAAAGCCAATCCGACAAATTGCTCATCGACCGATATGAACCGCGTGAAACCGGCGTCATCGTGATCGAACCACAAGTCGTTGAAGCGAGAATCAGCCCCTGCGGTCGCATGCTGGCTGCGGCCGGCTATGATGCTCGGGTTCGAATTTGGAGCCTCGATGGCCCAACGCCTGTCGAACTCAACTCGATCAGCGGTCACAACGGATGGGTGCACTCCGTCGTGTTCCATCCCACACAACCGATTGTCTTCTCGGCCGATTCCTGGGGACAGCTTCGCGCAACTCGTATCGAGGAAGGTGTTCCGTTGACCGCCTGGATGCACGCCAACGCCCACGACGGCTGGATACGGCAAATCGATCTCAGTCCGGATGCGCGACTGTTGGTGAGCAGTGCACCGGACAAGCGAATTTGTTTGTGGTCGCCAGAGTCGGGCGCGCTGCTAGCCGAACTGCGCGATCACAACGAAGACGTGCAATCGGTTCGGTTTTCGCCTGACGGCAAGCTGCTTGCCAGTGGCGACGCCAAAGGCAAAGTTCGCTTGTGGGATCTGGCTTCGCGCCGTTGCACGCAAGAGCTCGACGCGACCGAACTATGGTTATTGCATCGATTGCAGGACGTTGGTGGTGTCCGCGTACTACGTTTCAATCACGATAGCTCAATGATTGCGTGTGGCGGTGTTAAGCCAGCCAACGGTGGCACTGTCCAGGGCGAACCTACGTTGTTGGTCTTTGATGTCGCAACTGGACAAAAGAAATCGAGCATTCAATTCGGCGAGCAGAAGGACTGCCAACTGCATGACGTATATTGGACCGAAGACAACGTGCTCATGGGCGTCACCTGCGGTACGCCGGGCACAGGCAAAGTTGTATTTCAACGTCTCGGAGATGAAAAACCATTTTATGAAACAACCAAACTGCCTAATTGTCAAAGCCTAAGTTACCATGCGGGTTCGAAGCTGATGGCAGTTATGACAACCAATCGAAACAGCAATGGAAATGGTCGGCGGTTAAACAAGAGCGGCCAGTACGAAGGTAACAATTCGCCAGTGCATCTGTTTCAGTTAGGCAAACAAGCCTGACGTACAAGCCCGACGCGCAAGTGAGTGCCAGGCTTGACGCACGGCTTCCGCATTTTACACAGTCGCTTGCGCGTAGGGCTGGTATTCGCACAAACGCGCGGTTGCGTTGGCTACTGAAACGAAAATTGATGGATCGCCGAGTCGGTAAACTTTACGCTGTAGCCGGAATCTTGGGGTGGCATGTAGCGGCCGTTTTTCATTACTACTGGCTCACAAACGTACTCGTGCAGGTGATCGGAGTATTCTGCGACTCGGTCGACTTGCGTAGCCGATACGCATACATAGTCGATCATGCTCAGGTGCTGAACATATTCGCATAAACCCACGCCACCAGCGTGGGGACAAACTGGCACTCCAAAGCGAGCGGCCAATAGCATTACGGCGAGCACTTCGTTCACGCCCCCTAAGCGACAACTGTCCAGTTGGCAGACTTGCATCGCGCCACACGCGAGATATTGTTTGAACATGATGCGGTTGTGGCACATTTCTCCTGACGCCACGCGTATTGGCGCGATGGCTTGTGAAATCTCGCGATGGCCCAAGATATCATCGGGATTCGTCGGTTCCTCGACAAACCAGGGATCGAATTTCGCGAGCTGGCTGATCCACTCGATGGCTTGTGGCACGTCCCACACTTGGTTCGCGTCAACCATCATGTGGGCATCGGGTCCCATTTCCGCTCGCAAGACTTGGCATCGTCGCAAATCGTCCTGCAAGTCGCGACCAACCTTGATCTTAAAGTGGGTCCATCCTCGAGCCTTCAGGTCCTGGCATTTTCCGCGTAAGGCCTCGTCGGAATATCCCAACCAGCCAGCCGACGTCGTGTAGCTGGGGTATCCTTCCGACAACAGTTCTTGCACGCGCTGACTCTTGCTTTGTTCGTGACGTTGAAGCAGCTCAATGGCCTGCGACTGGGTAAGCGCATCGGATAAATATCGAAAATCGACACACGCGGCGAATTCGGCGGGCGACATGTCACAGATCAATCGCCACACTGGTTTGTTCTGCGCACGCGCCCACAAATCCCAGACCGCATTGATCACCGCTGCGGCAGCCAAATGGATCACTCCCTTTTCGGGACCAACCCAACGCAGTTGGCTGTCGCCGGTTAGCTTTCGATACAACAAAACTGGCTGAGCCATCAACTGGTGCAACGACTGGCCGATCAGCAACCGCGCTAGCGCTTGAATGGCCGCGATGCAAAGTTCATTGCCGCGTCCAATCGTAAACGTCATGCCATACCCTGACAGCTCATGAGAATCCGTGTGCAGCACGACGTAGGCCGCAGAGTAATCCGGGTCAGGATTCATTGCATCGCTGCCATCCAAATGCTGCGACGTCGGAAACCGCAAATCGTAAGTTTCAAACCCGGTTATTTTATAGGACATTTGGAAGTTTCAGATTTCAATTTGCAAGTCTCAAATCCTGCCATCACTCGGACAATAGTTGGATAATATGCTCCGCAGCTTGTTTGCCGCTGCGAATACACTGAGGAATTCCAACACCCGAGTATCCAGCGCCGCAGACATACAGGTTGGGTGTGGCGGAAAGCAGTGCGTTGAGCTTGTGCATGAGTTGGGTATGTCCAATATGGTATTGCGGCATCGCGTGATTCCAGCGAATGAGCGCTTGCCATTTGGGCGAACTGCCTCGCCATTGTAATATCTCGCGAATTTCGCGTAAGCCGACCTCGACCAGCTCGCAATCATCGCGCAAGAGAATCTCTGGCTGCATTGCGCCTCCGAGAAATATGCGAAGCAGTATTTGACCAGCCGGAACGCGGCCAGGGTATTTGTTGCTCGTATAACTGATCGCCAGAGCGTGCCGCGATTCGACGCGCGGAATGATCAAACCAAAACCATCGATTCGACTGTTGATTTCGGCGCGATCAAGGACGACTGCAAACACCGCGCTGGATGCATAGGGGATTTCATCGAGCTGTTCGGCTATTTGTGAAAAACTGTGTCTCAGAATTTCGCCTGTTTGATGCGCGGGCGTGGCGAGAATAACCGCGTCGCACGCAATGGGACCGCGCGAGGTTTCTACAACATAGCGAGGCAAACAACGACCCGCGTCACGGTCATGATTACTGATCGATTGCGACGCGATTTGAACCGTACGCACTCGGGTATCGAATTGCACACATTCTAACGGGAGCTGCTGCAGAATATGTTGCAGCCAGTGGCACATACCCAGTCGCGGCGCGAGAAATTGGTCGTAGCGTGCCCCGCTTGCTCGCTTGGACGCAGCCGACGCGTTGTCGCGACAGGCCGCTAGATGCCCTCGAATAAGTCCTCCCGATTTCTTTTCCATAGCCACGAACTGTGGCAGCGTAGCTTGCATGCTCAAGCGCGCAGGATCAGCGGTGAAGATTCCGCTGACAATTGGCTCCACCAAATTGTCGAATGCTTCCCTGCCCAAACGGCGCGTGGCGAATTGCTCGAGGCTTTCATCTTCTTCGCTCTTGCGAGCGCGAACAAAATACTCGCCGATTAACCGTGCCTTGCCGCGCCATGACAGAGTCTTAGTGGTTAATATTGGACCAATACGCGTGGGCTGCATGAGACTAAAACCGACTGGAATTGGCAGAATGCGGCCGCGATTGAGCACGAACGCTTGCCGTCCTTCTTGATTGGGAGTAATCAGCTCATTCTGATAGCCGGTGGATTGGCAAAATTCGATTGCATCGGGAATTAGCGTGGCAAAATTGTCGGCACTTCGCTCAACCAGGTAAGGACCATCATAGACCGTTTCAAGCACACCTCCGACACGCTGGCTGGCTTCGACCAGTGTGACGTCTACGGGTATCGTCGAGTGAGTCAAATACCAGGCCGCTGCCAAGCCGCTGACTCCTGCACCAACGATAACAGCTTTCGGTCGGCGTGGAGATGCTTCTGTGCTCACTCGTTGTTCACCAGTGATGAGGGAAATCGAAACACCTCAAGCCCTAATGTACGACTACAGTATGGCTCACGAACCTACCGATCGCCCCGATGCAAGGTAGTGTAGAGAACTGCCAATTTAACTCTGATTGCTGGCGCGACAAGCACAGCAGAGTTCAATCGGCGCGTTTCAGTGGCCGCACCGTAAGACCAATACTCTCGATCCAGACAAAAATCTCAGGACTGCTGGAAAGAGTAAAACGATTGTCCTCAATCGTTTCTCCCCGAGCAATCC
>SYJV01000060.1 GCA_005798335.1 Planctomycetaceae bacterium
AACGCATGTGGACAGCGATTGCCACTTGTAAGAAACAAGAACGCAACTTCTTCACCTATTTGCACGATTCCATCGCCGCTCACCTCAATCAGCAACCAAATCCCAGCTTGCTCTCTAAATAACTCCGTGAACGGTTACGTTTGCTTTTACTGGCGCGATTGTTGGGCTCGCATAGGGAGGAAAATTTCTGAATTTCTCCGCGATTGCGTGTCATAAATGCCCTTTAGCGGCTAACTACTATCGTGGTGAAGCGGCGAAATTGTTCTGATTTTTCGTGACTGCTCATGAGTTGATTTTTTCTGGAGCAATGTCGGTTTGGAGAGACTGCATGGACGAGCGGATCTTACTTGTGACTCGACAATGGGCGCTTGCGCAGCCTGTGGTGTCGGCTTTTGTCACGTCCGTGGTTCGGGACTTTGCGGATAGAGACGATGTGTTGCAGGAGATTGCGGTTGCGATCATCCAGTCGTCTCATCGTTATGATCCCGAGCGGTCGTTTGTGGGTTGGGCACTCGGCATCGCTCAGAACCAAGTAAAGTCATACTTGCGGGCCAAACATCGCAATCGATTGGTTTTTAACGACGAAGTCATTGCACTGGTTTCCGACACCTTTCAATCAGAGTCTCCGGACGAAATGCACAAGCTGGAATTCTTGAACGAGTGTCTCGAAAAACTTGAAGGTAGGTCGAAGCAGTTGTGTGAACTGCGTTACGCCAACGATCTCAAACCGGCGGCAATCGCCCAGAAAGTGCAAATGAGTGCGAATGCCGTGGCCAAAGCGCTGCAACGCATTCGAGATCAGTTGCGGGCATGCATTCAAAGCAAAATCATTACGGAGCGGGCATGATGAGTTTCGATCCGCAGGAGTTGATTGATGGCTATTTGGACGATCGTTTATCGCCAAACGAATTGGAACAACTCGAGACTTGGATTCAAGAATGTCCACAGAATGCTCGCGAATTCGCTTCCGCTGCCATGCTGCACGACCGGCTTAGGGATGAACAAGTTGCTCGCTCTGGAATCGCTCGTTTCGTCGTCGACGGCTGCAAGCCCAATCCAGCCGAACAGGACAGCGAATTCGAAAGCACGCCCAAAGTTCGAATTGCCTCTATCTGGCGCTGGAACGGGCTGCGCTCGATCGCGACTGCAGCTAGCGTTCTTGCGACAGCCGCCGGGCTGTTAATCATTTTGTGGAATGGGTTCGGTGATTCAGTTGCAGTGGCGGGAGTCGTTGAATTGAATCGCCTGATTGCGACCAGCGTACTGTCGTTCGATCAAACCTACCAGATCGATGTCGAGGACGTGGCCTTAGCGCGCCGGCGTGGAGGTCGTGGACGCGACGCCAGCCAGATGCGCCCACCAAAGCCACCCATGGATGCGGCCATTTTGCATGTGCGTGGCCAAAGCAATTTCGTGCTGATTCGCAAGACGGTCGACGGAGCGGATTTTGTGACCGGGAGCAACGGTCGATCGAGCTGGGCGGCGCGCCCCGACGGACCTGTGCGAGTCAGCTCGGATTTGTCTCGGTTCAATCGCGACGTCCCGGGACACGAGTTCCATATGCCACTGAGCAATATCAACGAAGGGCTTTCTCAAATGCGCGTCGCTTACGACTTGCATGTTCTGCCAATTGAAAATCCAGATGGAGACGTAAGTTTTGGGGAAGGAGCCAGTCGCTTGCTGGTTGCCGTCAAGAAAAAAGGATATCCCGGACCGCGCCGAGTCGAGATTACATACTCGGTGAGCAGCGGCCACATCGAGCAATTGAGATTCATCGAAATGCCGTACGGTCCCGATCGATTGACGTTGAGATTGACTCTAGTTGAGGAGCGAGACCTCGGACCAGACTTCTTTGATCACTCGTCGCATCATACTTCAGATCGAACGGTAATTGAGGAGTAAGCTAGAATGTCTATTACGATGATCGGGATTGTTGTTTCCGTGATTGCAGTGTCAAGCTTAGGGGCAACACTTGCATTGGCTATTTGCTTTACAATTTGGCTTGCTCCGCAAGGAAATAGCGTCCAATTTGTCAACCAACCCGGCTCTTCGCCCGGCATGGTTCGCAAGCCGCAAATGACCGATACGGTGAAGGCCAACGTTTACGCGGATAACTGGTTCGTGCTCTACATCAACGGCGAACTGATCGCGGTGGATTCCATCAAGTTCATACCGCACAACGTGGTGTCAGTGGACATCCTGCCATCTTACCCCATGACCATTGCGGTAATGGCACGAGATAACGCAGATCCGAAGACTGGAATGGAATACGCCAACACGAACATCGGCGATGGTGGATTTATTCTCAAATTTGGCGACGGCACGGTTACAGACGCTCGTTGGAAAGCCAAGCGATTCTCATGGGGACCGATCGATCGAGACACAAAGAATCCGCAAGTCGAAGACTCACCGATTCCCGACAACTGGTTTGCGGTGGATTTCGACGATCGTTCGTGGTCACAGGCGAAGGAATACTCCGAAGATCAAGTCGCTCCCAAACAACCTTTCTTCGAATATGACTTCCAAGGTGCGAAGTTCATATGGACGGACGACGTCGACTTGGACAACACCGTGATCTTCCGTCACACAGTTAAGATGCCGCCGGACGAAAAGCAGCGTACCGATTTCACGAACTTGAATAACCAAGTTCCCGATCAACCACCACCTGGCGGTAACAGGCGTCCAGGTAGAAAGAACAAATAGCACCCAACGCATGGATACGGCTTTGAAAACCTCGCTTGTGCTTTTTCTCGCGCTGCATGTTGTTCTTGGCTCGACCGAATGTCGTGCGCAGGATAACAAACCGAAGGGAAACGGACGTGGCGGAAGCGGACTTGGCAATTACGAGAAACTGCCTCCCGCAAACGACATTCCCGAACATCCGTTCGATATCCTGTTGGGAAGACCATCCGATACGTCGATTACGATACGAGTTCTGCCTTACTTTGATGGGACGGGTTTTATCGAGCACCGAGTCGATGGCGACTCCAAGACGCTGCAATCCAAGACTGTTCCGTTTGTGACTGAAAAGCCCGTCGACATAGTGCTCGACTCACTCAACAAGAATTCGCGATATTTCTACCGCTGGGTCGCCACTCGACGTGCGGACCAACAGGCCGTGATGTCTGCCGAGTACTCGTTTCATACGCAAAGGGCGAAAGGGAATTCGTTTTGCTTCACCGTCACCGCGGATTCCCATCTGGACGAGAATTCGAGCGGCGAAGTGTATTCGAAAACTCTGACCAACGCGCTGTCCGATCAGCCCGATTTTCACTTCGAACTCGGCGATACGTTCATGACCGGCAAATACGTGCGCCCCGAATTGGCTCGCGGACAATACCTGGCGCAACGATATTATCTTGGGCAGCTATGTCATTCGGCTCCGTTGTTTTTTACGCTAGGCAACCACGACGGAGAATCCAGTGGCAGAGACTCTATGCTTTGGGCTTCACAGACGTGAAAAGCTCTTTTCCCTAATCCGTTCCCAAATGACTTTTATTCGGGCAATAGGCAAAAGGAAATTCAAATTGGATTTCCCGAAGACTATTACGCATGGCAGTGGGGCGATGCCCAGTTCATTGTCCTGGACCCCTATCGCTACACCGCGCGCAGCCGCGGAGGTCGCAATGCCGTTAATACAAGCGGCAACTGGAATTGGACACTGGGTGCCGAACAATATCAATGGCTGAAACGAGAGCTAGAACATAGCCGCGCAACCTACCGTTTCGTTTTTATTCATCATTTGGTCGGCGGCGCGGCACAAAACAATCGCGGAGGCGCTGAAGTGGCGTCCCTATGGGAATGGGGCGGTAAGAGCGCCGACGGCAGCTACGAGTTCGATCGACACCGACCTGGTTGGAGCAAGCCTATCCATCAACTGCTCGTGGATAACGGTGTGTCTATTGTGTTCCACGGGCACGATCATTTGTTTGTCAAGCAAGATCTCGACGGCATAGTCTACCAAGAAGTTCCGCAGCCAAGTCACGCCCGCGTTGGCAACACTCGCACCGCTGCGGACTACGGATACCTCAGCGGCGAGATTCAGGGCAGTTCCGGATACGTCCGCGTCCGCGTCGAGGACCAAGCCGTGCGTGTGGACTACGTTCGCACTTACTTACCCAGCAGCGAATCCGCCAATCGTAAGAACGGCGAAGTTACCTTTTCCTATCAAGTGAATTCACGTTGAACCATCACATTGGACACAAATCATGAAAGCGGCTGTTTGGTTACTCGCGTTGGCGGTTGCTGGACGAATGTTGCCATCCAGTTTTTCCCAGGCGGCGGATCGCCCTAATTTTGTCTTGATGCTCTCGGACGATCAGGGGTGGAGCGGACTGTCGGTTCCGATGCATCCCAATGTTCCGGCATCCAAGAGCGCTGTCATTGAAACGCCGAATTTGGAAAAGTTGGCGGCACAGGGAATGCGATTCTCGGCAGGCTATGCCCCCGCGCCGGTATGTTCGCCTACGCGGATCAGTCTGCAAACCGGCAAGAGTCCCGCGCAATTGCATTGGACGAAAGCCGCACCCGCCGAAGTCGGACAGAAGCTGGTAGAGCCGCGATTGATCAAGAGCATCGCGGCCAGTGAAATCACTATTGCAGAAATACTGCACTCGGCAGGCTACGCAACGGCTCACTATGGCAAATGGCATATCAACGGTGGCGGTCCAGGTGCCCATGGCTACGACGAACACGATGGTGATATCGGGAACGAGCAAGCGTTCAAATTCACGGATCCCAATCCTGTCGACATTTTCGGGATGGCAGAGCGTTCCGCCAAGTTCATGGAGAAGTGTTCGAAGGCCAATAAGCCGTTCTTTATCCAGCTTTCGTGGAACGCACTTCATGCTTCCGAGAACGCTATGAAATCCACGCTTGCCAAGTACCAGCAACGGATGGCGGGAGAGAGCGAGAAATTGATTTCGACAGGCGCGATTAGCGACGATCTGGACAAGGGTGTCGGCAGCGTGTTAGATGCGATCGATCGGTTAGGATTGGCGAAGAACACCTTCGTAATCTATATGTCCGATAACGGCGCCGGTGGAGGCAGTCGGAGGGGTGCGTTGCGGGGCGGCAAGGGAGGCGTTTGGGAAGGCGGGCTGCGAGTGCCGATGATTGTGCGCGGACCTGGCGTCGCAGCCAATGCGTGGTGTCATACGCCTGTGGTGGGCAACGATTGGTTTCCCACGTTTTGCGAGCTGGCCGGAATTCCGCCAAACAGACTGCCCCGCAACATTGAAGGTGGCAGCCTCGCATCGCTGCTGACGAACCACGGTCGAGGTGACGTCAAACGGCCGCGCGATGGGCTCTACTTTCACTTCCCACACTATCAAGGCGAAGGCGGCCCTCAGTCGGCTATTCAGTTGGACGGCCTGAAACTGATCAGGTTCTACGAAGACAACCGTATCGCTCTGTTCGATCTGACGAAAGATATCAGCGAGCGCAACGATCTTGCAAAGACGTTGCCCGAGCCTGCCTCACGATTGAGTAAGCAGCTCGACAACTATCTCGCGGATGTCAGCGCTCAACTGCCGACATCCAATCAGGACTACAACCCGAATCAATCGACCGAGACGCGACGCGACAACCAAAGCCAGCGAAAAGGCGGAAAACAAGGCGGGAGGCAAGGTGGGAAAGACAAAGGCAAAAATAGGGCCCAGCCCACTTCGGGTCGGTAGTCGTCTAAGATTTCGAACCACTTTGGAAGCGATTCTTTGTACAAAGATCTTCGATTGGCAAACGGATTACGAAATTGATTGATACTTCACAGCGATCTACTTTTTCCTCAATTCCTTCCGTTCGTATCGGAAACCTTGGATTCAGCCGATCGGCATTCGATGACTGGTCGCTCGTAAATGCGATCGCATTGGCGTGCTTTGTCGCGATGTCCTTTCAGACTGTGCTAGTCGCACAACAAACTGCCGCTCATTCGTTTGACGAGTCGGCTCGTCCTCCCGATGAGAAATTGATTCCGGTTGGCTTTTTATTTGTAGATGGCAAATACTTGCCCCCTCCGTATGTTGTTCGGACGACGGATATCGACATTCAAATCGTCAGCCAAGGTGAAGTCGCATGTAGTGTTTCGCCAAATAGAAATGGAAACGGACGTCGAGATTCCCAGCGAGATGATCGAGGGGATCGCCAATGGTCTCGACTTGCACGCAATCTCGATTATGCATTGGAAACCAGCAAGACGATGGTTGTCTTCAAAGGCGAACAACCATCAATCATCGATCGTTTCGACGCGGGTTTCATGTTCGAATGGTTGCTGAAAGACCCTCGGAAACAACTGACGTCCGATCCTCTGCCGATGTGGATTTCAGTTCAGGACAGCTTGGAAAAGTGGAACGAAAAGTTTGCCTCGTTTGTTGCATCAACTGAATTCCGTGATCGCGCCAAACAAGAAATCGCGGTTTCGCGAACCAACTACGACGAGGAAAAGAAAATCATCGACGCCAAACGTCTCCTAAGTCGCAGCCAATACCCATTGTCCGTCGCCGCCATGCTATTGATAGCGGTCGCGGCAGGAAAGCTGTTGGGCAGCCATCATGTGATTAATGCCGAAAGCACCAACGAGGACCCAGTCGCGGATTGGGCAGTCGCCTGGTTGTTGCTATTGGCGATCGCCTTTTCCGTTTTGGACTTGGTATGGACTTTACTGGCAGCTCGCGCCGGTGAGATGATCGAGTTGAATCCGCTTGGCAACAAATTTATCAGCAACCCGACCGTGTTGTCGATTGTCAAAGCCATCAGCATCTTGTTCGCTGCTGGAGTCCTTTACATGCTTCGAAAGAAGTTACTGGCTCGCCGAGCTTGTTGGTGGGTCTGCTTGATTTGCATGTTGGTTGTCATCCGCTGGGTGGTATTGAGCGGAATTCTTGCTTGAGCGAGCAGGACAAGAATCGGCGTCATAGAACTGACCAATCGGTCAAGTAAAGGATAGAGGCAGAAATTGAAGAAATCTTAGATGGAGTCAACCATGTATGTCGTCAGCAGACGCCGAGTTAGAATGGTCAGTTCGCAATTAGTTACACCTCTGTTTCTGATCGGAGTCCTCATCGCGAACGTCCAAGCGCATCCAGGTGGACATGGCCCAAGTTCGGCCGATCCGGCGGCCTCGCGCACTTGGACCTTGGAAAACGGGAAAGCACATCTTCACGGGACTCTTGTATCGGTCAACAATGGGTTGGTAAAAATACTGCGAGACGATGGCGACTTGGCAACAATTCGGCTCGATCGCTTGGTTGCCAGCGACAGGGCTTGGATAGCCAATCGTGAGTTGGAGATCAAGCGGATCAATACTCAGCCGACTGTCCGACTGGTCGCTCAACTGAATCCACGTCCCCAGCCGAATGTGCCCGAACGAAATCAAACTGGAAAACCACCCGAAGCTCTTTCACACTTCAAGCCTTTTGAAGGTTCGATCAAACTCCGCTGGGACAACGACTACCTTTTCGTCGAATCGAACGGAATTCCCGACCATCGCATGATGGTAGGTATTACCGCCTGGCAACAACAAGTCCCGCTTCCTCAACCATACACGGGCTCCAATGCTTGGCGCATTCCTTTGCATCCGAAGCCGGCTCGCAATCCAATGTCCGCCAAGTCGAATTTCTTCCGCGGTGCGATCGCGCTAGCAGTCAATGGCGTTCCGATCTTCAATCCGATCAAGAATGATGGTCGCACGGATACTCTATTGGCTGGAGAACTCGACGAATTTGGCGGCCACTGTGGACGAGCCGACGACTATCACTATCACATCGCTCCAGTTCACTTGGAGAAAGTCGTCGGCAAAGGCAAGCCAATCGCATATGCGCTGGATGGCTATCCAATCTTCGGTTATCAGGAACCTGGCGCTCCTGATTTTGCTCCGCTCGATAGGTTGAACGGGCATCAGGACTCGGCAGGCAATTACCATTACCACGCCACCAAGACGTACCCTTATCTCAACGGCGGGTTCTTTGGAGAAGTTGTCCAGCGCGACGGCCAAGTCGATCCCCAACCGCGTGCCGAGGGGGTTCGTCCAGCACTTCCTCCCCTTCGCGGAGCAAAAATCACGGCTTATACACAGACCGAACCAGACACTTACAAACTGACATACGAGATTCAAGGTCGCTTGGGTACCGTAACTTACACGGTGGCCAAGGACGGTTCCGCAAAGTTCGTTTTCCAAGACCCAAGCGGACGTACAACGACCGAGAATTACACACCGCGAGTGAGAGGTCCACGCGAAGCCGAAGGACCACGCGGTCGACCGCGTGACGAAACTGAGCGTAGTGATCAACGCGGCCAAGGCGAACGTGGCGAAGGTCGACGTCCGCCGCGCCCCGATGGCAACTCACCTCCGCCCAACGACCGACCTCGTCGTGAAGGACCGAGTGCCGACAACCCACCTCCACCGAGAAACGATCGACGTCCGCCGCCTCGCGATGGCGATCGCCCATCGTCCAAGAACGCGGTAAGCAGAGAGACTTCCAAGAACGAGACAAGTAGCGGCCAAGCTGATCTCAGCGGTCGATCTCGTGACAGAGTTTCAAGTCCTGCCGATTCAACGAAGTTGGTTGTCCGCAGTTCGTCGATAGATTCCCAAGGCTTTCTTTTGAAAGTTTGCACATGCGACGGTACCGGTCAGTCTCCAGCAGTACAGTGGACACGCCTTGCGAACGCCGAGTCCTACGCCATCAGTCTCTGGCACACTGCACCCGACCAGGAGAAATCTTATTGGCTGGTGTACAACATACCTCGCGAAGTCACTGGCATTGCTCAGAATGGACAGGTTGCTGGAACCATTGGGTTAAACGACAAGCGGCGCAATGCGTATGATCCGATGTGCTCCAAGGGTCCCGGAGTCAAGGAGTACCACATCACTGTTTTCGCATTGTCAAGCGCACTCGACTTAGATCCGCAGCAGGCCACTCGCCAAGCTGTGCTGGCCGCAATCAAGGATAAGACGCTGGCTTCGGGTACTCTCGACTACAAGTACGAACGAGCCGAGAAATAGGGAGCCCACGGAGGGCAAAAGGGGACGGGGGTAATATGCGTCACTTTTTGCTCATTCAAGCTTTTTCGGGCGGCCAATTGGACGAAAAAGAAAAAGGGGTCAAAAAAGAAAAAGGGGTCAGGAGCCGATTTGGTAACATAGGTAGTATGCGAATCATCTGACATCGTGTATTTTGGTGGCGTCACGATATTCTGATTTGAGGAGCCGATCATGCCACGTCCACCGCGCGCCGATGAAGGCGGCGCGATCTATCATGCGCTCAATCGCGGAAATGCTCGCCAGGAGATTTTCCGTAAACCTG
>SYJV01000061.1 GCA_005798335.1 Planctomycetaceae bacterium
GCACTCGCTTGCGCTTCGGGCTTGTATTGGTAAATTCCCATCTGCCGCTCGCCTTAAGGGTTGATTCTACCCGCGTTCGCGCTCGCCGCGAAATTGCGACCAAGCTGCCAGGCAGCGCGACTTTTTTTGCATACGTAATTATTGTTTCCACTATTTATTGCTCGACGGAGCGCCACAATTACATTCTAGCGATCACATTCGAATCTGGCGAGAATTTTGACCTCCACTTGACGCCTGGGGCCTGGTAGGCCAACCTGTTGCGATCTCCTGCCGAGCTTTGAGCCTGGTTATAGGTGTGGAATTATTGATGCTTCAACAAGTAGGGCTATTTTTCCGGCGGTTCTGGTCGGATTGGCAAAAGTTATTTACGAAATAGGAAGCAAAGTGAGAAAAAGCAAACTGCTGGGAAAGTTACGAGCCAACAAGCCGGCTCGAATGTGCGCTCTGGGGCATTTTATTCCGTCGTTTATTTGCCAAGCAGCACATTTTGGTTACGACGCGATTTGGTTGGACCTCGAACATCGCGCGATGACGGATCGAGAAGTTCAAACGCTGTTGGCATATTTTCATCGCTTTGACATCGACTGTATGCTGCGAGCGCCGACGCTTGAAAAGACTCGTTTGTATAGGTACCTGGAAGATGGCGCGAACGGATTGATGATTCCGCACGTATCGACCGCCGAAAAAGCAAGAATGTTGGTCGACGCGGTGAAGTTTCCACCGATTGGCGATCGTGGTTTGGATGGTGCGGGCTTGGACAGCCATTTCTACCTCCAAGGAGGCGACGAATATGTGGAAGAAGCAAACCGCGAGACTTTTCTGGTTGTGCAGATTGAAACTTTGCAAGCCGTAGAGAATGTTGAAGAAATCGCTGCGGTCAATGGAGTTGACGGATTGTTCATTGGACCTGGGGATCTTGGACTACGGATTCGTCGAACGAAAACGGATATGACGCTCGAACTGGCGTACGAAAAAGTTGCCGCCGCAGCCAAACGATTTGGTAAAGCTTGGGGATGTCCCGCGCCAACTCCCGAGGCGGTTGAAAAACTGCACGCTCAAGGGGCGCAATTGTTGGCCCACGGCGGCGAGTTTGGTGCGATCGTCGACATGCTACGTCGTTGTTCGGAAAATCTCGACAAAGTATACGGCCAGTAAATTCATGAAACTGAATGGAAAAATTGCTCTGGTGACCGGTGCCGGTCGCGGGATCGGCAAGGGTTGTGCGCTGGAGTTGGCTCGCGCGGGTGCGAGTTTAGTGCTGAACGATCGGCCAGGAAGTCCGGACCTTCAAACTACTGCTAACGCGATTCACAACATAGCCCCAGTTTTGGCAGCGATCGAAGCGGACGTTTTTTCGCGGGACGGCTGTGAACAACTGATTTCGCGGGCACTCCAGGCTGCGGGGCAAATCGACATCCTGGTCAGTGACCCTGCCTACGGACGTCGTGCCGATTTTCTCGACTATGATCCAAACGAGTTCGAGAGAGTAATAGCGGCGACGCTTACCAGCGGTTTTCACGTGAGCCAACTAGTTGCCAAGCACATGGTTGGGCGAGGTGGACCGGGCAAAATCGTATTCATTTCCAGCGTGCATGCCGGGATGCCGATCGCGCGCAGTGTCGCCTACAATGCCGCGAAAGTTGGCTTGAACCACATGGCGCGCACCATTTCTGTTGAATTGGCGCCTTACCGTATCAACGTCAACGTGATTGAACCAGGCTGGATCGATACTCCCGGTGAACGCATTGCCTTTGGTGACGAGGTCGTTGAGCGAGAGGGTAGCAAACTGCCCTGGGGTAGAATTGGAAAACCAGAGGATATAGGTCGTGCCGCTGCCTTTCTGTGTTCGGACGATGCCGACTATATCACCGGAGTTGTGCTGCCAGTCGACGGTGGCTTTCGGCACAAAGACTGTGGAACTCACCTGCAACCCATACGGCCGTAATTGCCGAGCGAGAAACGCAAGCTGTTCGGGATATCTCTTCGCTCGGATACTTGGTTAACGCAGTTCGCTCCAATCGAAAGTCAGCTCGATGATCTCTGGCGGCGCATGATTCAATCCCTTGTAGGTTATGACGTGTGCAAAAGTGCGTCCCTTCCTTTCGCGAAAATACACATCGGCGTAGTAGCCGTCGGTGACATTGTCGCCGGAGGCGTTGTCAAGAACTACTGCCGACACAATGCGCAATGATTCGGGATCGATACGCAGCCAACACAGTTGCATGGGGTGAGCGCGGTTAGTCCAGTTTCGTCCCAGCAAGTAATAGTTGCCGTCGCGAGAAATCAATCGTGGTCGACCAATTTCGCGTTCGACAAATGGGGACTCGTCGGTCAAGTCGGCACGCTTCAATACATTGAAATCCGCGTCGACTAGATGCAGCCGCTGGTGGCTATCGTAACCTCGCGTGGTCACGAGAAAACCCAGCGAGTGCTCGACAAAAGCACTTTCGTTGATCGGAATGTCCCCAAATTCATGGCTCAGATCTTTTAAGAATTCCCAACTCTCGCCATTATCTTTGGAACGTAGGACATCGACGCTGCCCGCATGCGGTCGCGCGGGAACCAACGACTTTCCTCCGGCCAGATTGGCAAATCGCATGGCCAATACCAATGTCTCACCATTTTTCACCAAGCTATCGAAAGCGTATCCGTATTCCACGCCATTGACCAAGCCAAGTCGCTGGACTTTCTCGAACGCCTTACCTCCCTTACGAAAACGCACTGATCGTAGACCAATCCTGGTCGCGCGGGGTTCTTTTTGCGCATCAATGAAACTAGCAAAATCGCCATTGGGGAACTTGATCCATTCACCCATTTGCATAATTCCGTCTTCGAGTCGCGCGATGCATTGGAGATCCGACGGCTCGCCACTGCCTTCTCGAAGTCGCACGATGTCCAGCCCCGCACCGGTGTCGTTCGCATGCGATCGGCCTCGTTTAAAGCTCACCAGTACTTCCGATTCCAAATCGACCAGAGCCGGAAAAGCCAAGTACTTGCGCACCTCACCATCAGTTGCGCTAACGATCACACGTTGCTGGCGGAACTTTGGTATCGTCAATTCTTGCGCGACGCAAACGTGAATGGCGAGTGACGTATAGCAAACAGCAAATGGCAGAAGGAAGCGACAAAAGTTGAGCAACTTGTTAATCTGAATCCTACGATCGTCCATTTTCAATTCACGATTCATCTATTCCCAATTTGCCTTTTGCTATTTTCAATTTGCAATTCTCAACCACTATGCGATCCAGTCATCGACTACTTTGCCTGCGACGTCGGTTAAACGAAAATCGCGGCCTTGGAAGCGGTAGGTCAGCTTGAGATGATCCAGACCAAACAACCGCAATAATGTGGCCTGCAAGTCGTTTATGTGAACAGGATCTCTTGCAACTCCCCAACCGATTTCATCCGATTCGCCGTAGACTTGTCCGCCTCGAATACCGCCGCCGCTCATCCATAATGTGAAAGCGAACGGATGGTGATCGCGGCCCGTGTTTGCTTCGCGTCCGCCGCGGTTTTCGCCCAAGGGTGTGCGACCGAATTCCGCTCCCCATACGACCAGCGTACTATCCAGCAATCCGCGGCGTTTGAGGTCCTGTAGCAAGGCCGCAATTGGCTGATCGACAACCCACGAGTTGTATCGCAGGTCGGCGTCTAAGCTACTGTGTTGGTCCCAAGCTTCGTAAATGATGTTGACAAATCGCACGCCGCGTTCGACCATGCGCCGCGCGAGCAAGCAGTTTCGAGCAAACGTCAGGTGCGCTTCGGCGACGTTGCCTCGACCGGTTGCCTCGGGATGCTGTGCCCGTCCGACCCCATACTCTGCCAAGGTCGCAGCAGATTCACTACTCAAGTCAATCAAATCCGGTGCGGCTGATTGCATGCGGAAAGCGAGTTCATAACTGGCGATTCGGCTAGCAATTTCCGGATCGCGTTTCGCGGCAAGACGTTCTTCGTTCAGAGCCTTCAGCGAGTCGAGTCCTCGCCGCTGCAAATCTTGAGACATACCATCCGGATTTTGCAGATTTAAGACCGCCTCGCCTTGATTACGAAACAGAACACCGGCGTGATGCGACGGCAAGAAACCGCTCGACCAAAGGGATGCGCCACCACTGGAACCTCTGCCGCTAGTCAAAACAACATACCCCGGCAGATTCTGTGACTCCGTCCCTAAGCCGTAGGTCAGCCAGCTTCCGATGGTTGGCAGTCCGAACGATGCGCGGCCGCAACTGAGTAGCAATTGACCGGGATGATGATTGAATTGTTCCGAATGCAACGAACGAATCATCAAGATATCATCTGCGCACTTGGACAAGTGAGGTAGAAAGTCCGAGAAGTCCATGCCGCACTCTCCGTGCTTGGACCATTTTCTCGGCGAACCCATGAGAACGGCACTTTCTTTCTTAATAAAAGCGAAACGAACCTTTTCGACGATTTCTGCTGGTAATGATTTTCCGTGAAGCTGGTTGAGTTTGGGTTTTGGATCAAACAAATCCAAATGCGACGGAGCCCCGGCTTGAAACAAGAAGATGCAATTCTTGGCTTTCGGCGCGAAGTGAGTGATCTGTTGCGCAGGCAGTAAACCACCTTCTGCGGCGGTCGCCGATGAGAGCACTCCGTCGGAACTTAAGATCGACCCAAGGGCAGCTAACCCCAAGCCGCTGGCGCTGGAGGTTAGGAACTCGCGTCGCGCGGCGTCGACATTCCTTTGATGGTTATGCATCTTCGGTCCTCGGATAATGTTTTGTCAGCACCGGCGAGGATAAAAAAAGTACACACGGAGCGACCGGCGCGAGAGTGTGGCGGGAAGTGAAAGGCGGGAAACTGTGGTTCATGTTCCTTCACTCAAGCTTATCTTACAATGTTGTGGACTTTCAAGTACGGTGACTATATGATAATCCAACCCCAGCCAGCTCTAGCGTCCGGATCGCTGGATGTTGGCAACCCACCCAGAAAGAACAACCGATCGCTTTCGCGTTCTTTGACGAGCCTAGGGCCACGAGCATCACTGATGCTCGTGGCCCAGCAAGATTTACGATGCCGGTGCGAGTCAGTCTCATAAAATGAACTGCATTCTCTGGCCAACTGTATCCGTTGCATGCCGCCGACGGTACGACGAATCTTGAACTAAGTGTTGATGACCGAGAAAGCGGTTCACGCCAAGTCCAAAATAGATTCTATCCCAGCCATTTGGCCGATAAGCGAATTTCGTTTCAATGAGACCGAAACTCTCGTCGTGGAAGGTTCGACGTGCATGTCTGGAAAGCACTATTCCCACGCAGAGTTAGCGCGAATAAAAGAGCTGGCGGATCAGGGGCTCGGCGCGACCGCCATCGCTAGGATTCTGAATAACCGTTCTCAGGGAGGCGTTCAAGGACAACTTGCAAGACTGGGGTACGTTCATCCACAACGATCCTCGATTGCCAAAGCTCGTCGATCACGGCAACTGGACGCCAAGCAGCATCGGCAGTTCTGCGACTTTCTTCGCGAGAATATTCACCGTGCTCCGCCCATCGAGCTGATGCGATTCTGGAATGAACAAGCGCCACGTTTTCATCATCCGAAGGTCAGCATAGATATGGTCGACTATTGGATCGACAAAATGCGGATTCGGCTGTCACCGGCTGAAATCGCGGTAAATACTTTTTACCAACAAGCCAAACGCCAGCGATACAGCCGCCGCAGCGAAACAGCTCGTGCAACGTTTGATTCGAAAGCCGAAAACCGGCGACGCATGATGCGAGTTCGCCGCGACGAAGTAATTCGTAAACGCTCGAAGTTGGAAATTCGTTTATGCCCGGAATGTCACGAGAACTGGCCATTGACCGAGGAATTCTATCGAGCCAAACGTGACGCTCAAAGCAACAAGATTTACTTTGAAGCCAAGGGTTGCATCCTGTGCGCCAATCAAACTCGTCGGCGTATATCCATGTGGCGTGCGCTAGGCAAGAGCCCTGCCTTGATCCGGCAATTGCTCAAGTCCGAAGAACGCAGTCGTCGCAATGCGAAAGCCCAAGCGGACATACTTGCCGCCAAGGAACTGCGGGCTGAGTTAGTTAAGAGAAGAAAGAAAGACCCGCAACGAACCTGTCTCGACTGCCATGAAGTTTGGCCAATGACAGAAGATTTTTGGAAACTGGCAACGAATGGTTCCTACCCTAGATTCTGCCGTTTCTGCGACAGTCGCTATCGCCGTGAACAAAAACGGGCGAAAGTCGATGGTCGGTCGACGGAGATGATCCGCGCGGCCCGCAAATCTTTTTTGGCACAAGCTTTAGACGAAAACAGGCGCGCTCGACGCAAGCAGCTTGAACAGCAAGCCAACCGCGACTTGTTGAGACAACGAAATGGTGGTTCTCGGATTTGTAGTATTTGCAATACGCATTGGCCACTGACGGAAGATTACTGGATTTTTGAACCTGCCGACGGTCCTCGGGCCGGCAAGCTGTCGCGCGTGTATTGCCGCTGTTGCTCGCACGACAAAGATGCTCGTCGCAACAAGAATCGTCGAAGATAACGGACGCGGTCTGCGACCGGACCTACGACGTGTGGATAACGACGGTCTTCATTTCCGTCATTTCCTGTACGGCATATTTAGGACCTTCCTTGCCGTGCCCGCTATCTTTCAATCCGCCATACGGCATCAAGTCGGTGCGCCACATTGGCCCCCAATTGATATGAATATTGCCGCTATGAACTTCGCGCGCGAATCGCATCGCAGAGTCAATATCGCGAGTAAACACGCCGGCACTTAACCCATAACGCGAATCATTCACCATGCGAATTGCCTCGGTAACACTCTCGGCCCGTTGAACCGCAACCGCTGGACCAAACAATTCTTCGCGGACCACTTTCATGTCCGAACGAGCGTTGGTGATGAGAGTCGGTTGCATGAGGGCTTTGTTGCGACTGCCGCCGCACACCAGTTTTGCACCCATGCCGACAGCTTCCTGGACCCAGTCTTCAACTCGCGCGGCATCCGACTCGCGAATCATGGGCCCCATTTGGGAAGCGTCGTGCAATTGATCGCCCGCCACCAGCGACTCGACTTTGGGCTTCAGTGCCTCTACCACCGAATCATGCACTCGATCCAGGACGATCATTCGCTGCGTCGAAATGCAAACTTGTCCTGCATTTGAGAAGGCGGATGCGAGCGTGGCTTGTACCACTTTGTCCATGTCCGCGTCGGGCAAGACGACCAACGGACTATTGGAGCCCAACTCCATGGTTACTTTCTTGAGCCCAGCGATCCGGCAAATTCGCTCGCCGATTTCTTGGCTGCCTGTAAAGCTGATTTTGCGCACGCGTCGATCGGTGCAGATCGCGTCACCAATCGCAGCGCCGCTGCCAGTGATGCAGGATATTGCCAGCGGAGGTAGTCCAGCGTCGAGCAGGATCTGTACCAGTTTCAGCGCAGACAGTGGAGTATCGCTAGCTGGCTTTAGCACTACTGCGTTGCCACCGGCCAATGCCGGTCCAATCTTATGACAAACCAAGTTCAACGGGAAATTGAAGGGCGTAATTGCTGCAACTATTCCACAGGGAACTCGCATGGTGAAGCCCATTTTTCCTTGCGTTCCCTTGCCTCCGTCCAGCGGCAAATACTCGCCTCCGAGCCGCTTTGCTTCTTCAGCACTCAACTCCATCGTTTGCGCCGAGCGATCGACTTCGAACAATGCTTCGCGCAGTGTCTTGCCTTCTTCAGAGCTGAGCGTCCGCGCCAGATCATCGGCTCGTTGGCGCATCATATCAGCAGTTTTTCTCAGAATTACGAATCGATCGTAGCCCGGCATGGCCGCCATGACTTCCGCGCCACGAACCGCGAATTCAATTGCCGCATCGACATCCGAAGCGGTCGCTTTGGGAACCGTGTCAATAACCTCGCCGGAATATGGATTGGTGACTTCGATAACGGAGTCTCGACTTTGCCACTGGCCCGCGATAAAGAACTGCATCATGAACCTCTACAAATACTCTCGCCGGAATTGGCTGTTCATTCCCATTCAATGGTGGCTGGTGGTTTGCTGCTGATGTCGTAGCAAACTCGATTGACGCCGCGTACTTCATTGATGATGCGGCTGCTGATCCGCGCCAGCAATTCGTATGGCAATCGACTCCAATCGGCAGTCATAAAATCGTCGGTATTAACCGACCGAATCGCGACGGCATTTTCGTAAGTACGACAATCGCCCATCACGCCAACGCTTTGAACCGGCAACAATACAGCGAAGACTTGCGAAGTCTGTCGGTACAAACCAGCCGCTTTGATTTCGCTGACGACGATATGATCCGCTTCGCGCAATACATCGAGTTTGGTTTGAGTAACCTCGCCCAAGCAACGAACGGCCAATCCCGGTCCGGGGAACGGATGCCGCCACACCAACAGTTCCGGCAACCCCAGTTCCAAGCCCAAACGGCGAACTTCGTCCTTGAACAGGTCTCTCAGCGGTTCGATCAGATCGAACCCAAGTTCATCGGGCAGGCCGCCGACATTGTGATGGAGTTTGATCGTGGCCGCTGGGCCGTCCACCGCTGCACCGCTCTCAATGACATCGGGATATAGTGTCCCCTGCGCGAGAAATCGCGCGCCCTGGACTTTGGCAGCTTCGGCTTTGAAACACTCGATAAAATGAAATCCGATGCGCCGTCGTTTCTCTTGGGGCTCGGTAACTCCGGCGAGCGCTCCCAAAAATCGATCGCGCGCTTCGACGACATGCAGATCGGCTTGAAAGTGATTGGTAAACTCGGAAATCACCGCGGCTTGTTCATCCTTTCTCAGCAACCCGTTGTCTACCAAAATGCATGTCAACTGAGACCCGATAGCTCTATATAGCAGCGCCGCTGTTACGGCGCTGTCCACGCCGCCGGACAAGCCGCAAATGACGCGTTGATCGCCAACTTGCTGACGAATCGTCGCGATCGCGCGGTCGGCGAAATCGCCTAAATGCCATAAGCCTTGGCAGCCACAAATCGAGTACACGAAATTGTGCAGAATTGTTCCTCCCAAGGGTGTGTGAGTCACCTCGGGATGGAATTGCAAGCCGTGAAAAGCCAAGCGGCGGTGACGCACTGCGGCGAACGGGCAAGTGCCGGTCGTGGCCAGTGCTTCAAAATCAGTGGACAGTTCGTTGACCTGATCGCCGTGGCTCATCCACACATCCATGTGATCCGGCAAACCGCTGAGCAATCGGTCCGCAGCAAAGTTGGTCAAGGTAACTCGTCCGTATTCGCGCGAAGTACAATGACTGACTTTACCGCCAAGTGAGTCACAGGCTAGTTGCATTCCGTAGCAAATGCCGAGCACTGGAATTCCCAATTGAAATAGCTCTGGATCGCATCGAGGGGCCCCAGGCTGGTAAACGCTGGCTGGGCCACCCGATAGGATGATGCCGCGAGGCCGTTTGGCTTTGACGACGGATGCAGCAAGATCGTGCCTGACGATTTCGCAGTAGACATTTTGCTCGCGCACTCGCCGAGCGATCAATTGCGCGTACTGCGAACCGAAATCGAAAACGAGAATTTTTTCATCCGTCAAATTTCTCGATTTCAGTTCGTCAACAGCCGACTCCGTCATGCCTGAATTCCCTTGTCCCGCAAGCTACAAACCTCAAGGTAATTCGGTAGTATAGCGCAAGACAAAGTAGTCAGACAGCCGGTTACTTAGGCGCCAGCGTACAGATCATTTTCTTGCCCATTTGCTGGGGATTGGATTCAAGCTTGCCGAACTCTAGCAACTCTTGCACCACGTTCTCCATCACGCGCCGCCCTTCTTCAACGTGGGCCATTTCGCGTCCACGAAAAATCACAGAGACTTGAACTTTGTCTTTGTGCTGCAGAAAGCCTTTAGCTTGTTTGACTTTGAAGCCAATGTCATGCTCGCCGGTCTTGGGCCTGAGGCGAATTTCCTTCGTCTTGCCGTGATGACCATGTCCCTGCCCGTGTTTCTTTTTGCTCTTTTCGTATTTGTACTTGCCGTAATCCATAATACGGCACACGGGAGGCTTTTCGTTTGGTGCCACCTCAACTAAATCGAGCCCCACATCGCGCGCTCGGGATAGGGCTTCGTCGGTGGAGAGAACGCCGAGCTGTTCGCCTTCGTCGCTGATAACTCGGACTTGAGGAATACGGATTTGGTTGTTCACCCTGGTCTGATTACGGTCTATTGCTTGATCCTTTCAAATGGTAAGTATGTACAGTCCAACCCCAGCGATTGACCCACAACACTGCGGCTGAATTTTGCTAAAGTGTAGCACATGCGACACTTCGGTGGATTTCCCACTGCGCTGGCCAGGAATAATCTCCCGGTTCCCCAGTTCTGGCCGCGGGGTACAGGGCAGTTGGAACTCTGCACTTCGCAAATCCGATTCATCCATGAACCTAGTTGCCGCTCAGCATTGTTGAGGGAACCACAACGCGATGCCGCGCTTTGCGATGCAGGTCAATTCTGCCCCTGTATTCACTGCAGGTGTGGGAAGTATCACACAAATTGGGATAGTAAGTCAAGATTGGTGGAATATTCACACCGTAGAATTCCTACAGTTGTTAGGATCGTTAGGCGAGCGGCAGATGGGAATACAAGCCCGATGCGCAAGCGAGTGAAAGCCTGGATTGATGCGTACGTGGGTTGACGCACTCGCTTGCGCATTGGGCTTGTATTGGAAAATTCCCTTCTGCCGCTCGCCTTACTTGAATTCTTGGCTGGCCAAGAGTCAATTGCTATCACTGTCGTCAGGGAGTTCGATCTTGAATGTCCAATATAAACAAAAGTGGTTGGGCCAATGAGTTCAGCTCGATTTCGGGTCGCGGGAATTAGCTTTGAACATATGCATATGGGTGATAATCTGCGTTGGGCAGCCAGTCACCCGACGTGTGAAATCGTTGGGATTTGCGATCACCATCGCGAGCGCATGAGCGATGCGATTTCCGATCTCGCCATCGCCGGAGATAAAGTCTTTACGGATTGGCAACATTGCATTGACTCGTCGCGTCCAGATTGGTTAATTCTCTGCCCGAGCACGGCAGACCACTGTTTGTGGGTCGAGCGGCTGGCACCCTTTGGCTTGCCGATTTTGCTTGAGAAACCGATGGCCAGCAGTCTGGCGGATGCTGACCGGATGATCGCCGCCTGTAAATTGCACGATGTCATCCTTGGTATCAACTGGCCACTGGTGTGGGTACCCAGTCATCGGACCGCCAAGCGAATCGTGGACGAGGGTCGAATCGGCAGGGTAATTGAAGTTCATTACTACGATGGCAATCGAGGGCCACTGTGGCATACCGCCGGTAAGCGAGAAATTTCGGCCAACGAAGTTCAACGGCAAAAGCCGGAGAGTTGGTTTTACAAGCGATCGGCAGGCGGTGGATCGTTGCTGGATTATCTGGGCTATGGAGTTACGCTGGGAGCTTGGTTTCTCGAAAATGCTCGACCGCTTGAAGTTACTGCCGTAGTCGACCAACCCGAACAATTGGAAGTTGATGAACATTCGATCGTCGTGGTGCGCTATGATGTTGGTCTCAGCAAGTTCGAAACGCGCTGGGGTACATTTACTGATCCGTGGGTGCATCAGCCGCAACCCAAATGTGGATTTGTATTGGTGGGCACCGAAGGCACTATCAGCTCATTTGACTACGAATCCACGATTCGAGTACAGGACCTCGCACATCCGGCTGGTTACAACCATCCAGTTGACCAGGTCTTGCCACCTTACCAAAACCCCGTCCAGTATTTTGTCGACTGCCTACAGCACGGCAAAAAGATAGACGGTCCGCTATCGCCGTCAATGAGTCGTGCTGGTCAGCAATTGGTCGATGCCGCGCGCCAGAGTGCCGAATCAAAACGCACCATTTCACTGTAGCATATTGCAGCATCGGTGCTCGCTTCTGCGGTGATTGCTCTTAGCGTTGGGGGTCGCGCGTTCAAAATTTAAAATTGGCGGGAATTTAAGCTCAGTGGTACTTGCAAACGCTGCCCCCGTCAAATTTGAATTTTGAACGCGCGTCCCCTATTGTGCAAAGTTTACTCAAGCCGATGTCGCAGCATCGCCATTGACTCGCTGGCACGACTATTGCTTGAGCAATGTCGCGACCGTTTCAATTCACGCTGTTAGGCGAGCGGCAGATGCAAGGTTACCAATTGTAACCCGAAGCGTGAGCGAGGAGTCAACGCGAATCACCTCGCTCACGCTTCGGGTTACGGTAGACTCTCCTGTGCCGCTCGCCTTATGAAACGGAAAACGTATTTGCACAGGCATTTCCAAATCTCGTCTCTGGAGAAATTCTCGTATGACCAATTACAGTCTCGTCAGGCGAATTACTACCGTTTTGGTACTTGCGGGTACAGCGTTTATAGATGCCTTGGCCGTCGAGCCTAGTAAGAACGCAGAACTGAAACCTCGCGATGCAGAACAAATTGAGTTCTTTTCAGCTCTCGATAAAGGCAAAATCGAAGCCCAGTTCATTCCTTCCAACGCGACCCGAGCGAAAGTAATTATCAAGAACAAGTCTGGACAGCCGTTGGATATTGCTCTTCCACGATCGTTCGCCGGAATGCCCGTTCTAGCTCAAATTGGAAATCTAGGTATTGGGGGAGCTAATCAAGGAATTCCGGGAGTTCTTGGGTTAGGAAATGGTCAGCAATTCGGAATCGGTAATGGCCAGAGTTTCGGCGGCGGCACTAGCCAAACGATTGGCGGTGGATTCCCTCAGGGGCAAGGCCAAGGACAGATGGGAATTGGACAACAGTTTGGTCCCAACCTCGGCCAAGGAAATTTTGGCCGCGGCTTGTTTCGGGTAGACCCGGACAAAGCCAGAAAGATTGATGTTAATACGGTGTGCCTTGAATATGGAAAACCCGATCCGAATCCGAGATTGCCGTACCGAATCGTGCGTTTGAACCAGGTAACGACCAACCCACGCATCGAGTGGATCTGCAGTCGCTTAGCGGAGGGGGGGATTTCCCAAAGTGTTGCTCAAGCGGCAGCGTGGAACTTGGCCAATGGGCTAAGTTGGCAAACACTGCTTGCGATCGACCGGCGAAATTCTAAGTACACAGGTCGCGAGAAGATGTTTAGCCAACAAGAAGTCTCGCAAGCTCGGATTCTGCTGGATTCGCAGCGTACGTCGTTAGTCTCTGAGACAACGGACGCCTACGATGCCGGCAATTCGTACAGTTTGAATCCTTGAACACAGTTGACGCGGGGCGGTGGTCGATTCATAGTGATGACTGATCGCAATTTAACGAGTTTTCCTTTTCCACCAGTTTGTTCGACTTTTCAGGAGTTCCGGAATGTCAGTTGCCAAAGCTAGTTCCCATTCGGCAATGAATTCCCTACAGAAATTGGGCTGCGTTTTTGCATTGTTGGTACTGCTACCAGCAGCGACAAGATTGGTCGGTCAAGACGCTGGCTCGACTTCATCCTCACCTGCATCGACCACTCCTGGACTGGGAACTCCGCCAACCGGGATTGGATCGACAGGGGCTATGTCGCCGCTGGCCGGTGGTGGTGCCATGGCCGATTTCAGCACGATCATGATGTTGATCGAGCAAACGATTGAGCCAGAAAGCTGGTTAAATGCTGGTGGAACCAGCGTTCAATTTCCTTACCCGAATGGAGTTTACGTTGACCCGCGCGGGCACATTCGTCGCCTGAAAGATTTGGGAAGCATTCCAGCGTTTGCTTCCGGTATATCCAGTCGAGCATCATTTGCGAAGAGCGGATTGCGGACGATATCGTTAAAGCAGCTCGATACTGCGATTGGTCAACGTCTTGCCATGGGATTGGGCCTTACTCGTGACATGCACGAATTGGGTGGCCTGGCCCGGATTCAGTTCGTAGTGATCGATTCAGCTAAAGACGACATTTTGCTGGTTGGACCAAAATCTGGAGGTGCAGAGGGGATCTCAGGTTTTACACTGGATGATCTTGTGACATTGGCTCGCCTGGTCTCCGACAAGACAGCGCCACTGGGTTGTTCGATTGATCCGACACAAGAAGGATTAAAGAAAGCTGCCGAGTTGCTGGAACAACCGGCTACTATCCACCGATTGTCGCACCAGCCGAAGTCAATCACCGAGAAATTGCAAACTGCGCTCGGGGCCCACAAGATCAATGTTTTTGGCTTGAATCCATCAACCGCGACGGCTGTGGCTCTGATCGACGCCGACGAACATATGAAACGAGTGGGCTTAGGAGTCGCCAAAACGGTACCAAGTGTGCGCAGTTACTTCGATCATCTGGATAATCAGGCTTCGGTTCCCTCGCAAAGTTTGATTCGTTGGTGGTTCTCGTTCAGCGACCACCCGCTGAACGTCAGCGCTGCGGGCGACATGTTTGAATTGCCAGTCAACAGCGTGGCCGTGTTGAGCCAACAACAGTGGATGGATCAGCAAGGAACTCGACAGCCTACAGGAAAATCTGATCGAGCTGCCGATGCATTCGCTGCCGAAATGACCGAAAAATTGCCGCAAATTCGCAAAGCGCATCCGGCCTATGCTCGATTGAATGCGATTTTTGAGCTGAGTCTGGCACTTCAATTGGCCGTCGAGGGGAGCAAGCAAAACAGTCTTTCCGCGTGGTTGCCCACAGTATGCACCGAGCCCAGGTTGATCCCTGCATCCGTGGAACATCCACAGACCATTGATGGCTTGGCGACCTACAATCGCATGCGCAACGGAACTGTTGTTGCGGTCATTAGCGGCGGAATCGTCGTCGATGTAGCATCCACGGCAACGCAGAAAGAACGCCATATCACGAAATCTTCGGTTCAGATTTCAGCACCGCCAACCACCAGTTCCAGCCGGGTCGTTTGGCACGACTAGCAGATAGTAGAGCAATTGTCCTCAATTGCTCAGAATCCTGAAAACGATTTGTAATAATCGATTCAAAGTCGTCGGGTATTTCTGATAGCTCCTCGAAATTCTTTTTCTAATTGGGGCTGTCGTTTCCACAAATGACCAAAGTGCTCTAGAATCATCAGATCGTCATTATCGCGATCTACGATTCTTAAGAGTAGCCAACGATGCACCGCACGATCGTTTTATGCCTGGCAATTCTCTTCGCCTCGGGTGGAATGCCGGCAAGCGCAGCACTACCGGAAAAACCAAATATCGTTTTGATCTTTGCTGACGACTTGGGGTATGGGGACCTGGGTTGTTTTGGTTCGCGCGAGATTCGAACGCCGAACATCGATCAACTTGCCGCGCAAGGCACTCGATTTACGGACTTTTACGTCGCTCAAGCTGTATGTAGCGCGTCGCGCGCGGCGCTGATGACTGGTTGTTATGCCAATCGCGTTGGATTGGAAGGGGCACTCAACCATACCAGCCCGACGGGCATTCATGACGACGAGCGACTGATTCCCGAGATTTTGCAGGAACAAGGGTATCGTACTGCGATCTTTGGTAAGTGGCACTTGGGCTTGCCGCCAAACTTTAGTCCACTGCGAAACGGTTTCGATCGCTGGCTCGGAATTTCATATTCCAACGACAATTCAAAATTTCATCCGGTGCTACCGAAAGAGATGCCGCCGCTGCCGCTGTTCGATGATGAGAAGATCGTTGCCAGGGATTTCGACCAAGCACAATTTACTCACAAGTTTACCGACGAGGCGATTGGTTTTATCGAAGCGAGCCAGAACCAACCATTCTTTTTGTATGTTCCGCATGTCATGCCTCATGTGCCAATATTTGCCTCCGAGAAATTTCGAGGCAAATCATCGCGAGGAACTTACGGCGACGTGGTCGAAGAATTGGATTGGTCGGTAGGGCAAATTCTAAGCACACTCGACCGATTGAATCTGTCCGAACGTACTTGGGTGATATTTACCAGCGACAATGGTCCATTTCTATCATATGGCTCTCACGCTGGAAGCGCCGGGCCATTGCGTGAAGGCAAACTCACCGCGTTTGAAGGTGGTGTACGATCGCCCTGTTTGATGCGTTGGCCTAGCAAGATCTCCGCTGGCAGAATCTGTTCCCAGCCGCTGATGACGATCGATTTATTACCCACGATCTGTGAAATTACCGGCGCCACCGTTCCAAGAAACAAGATCGATGGGCAGAGTGTACTGCCAATCTTGATGGGCCTAGAACAATCGCATACGTCGGAGCGAACCTATGCTTTCTACAGTGGTGCGGAGTTGCACGCGATCCGCCGAGGTGCTTGGAAGCTTCATTTTTCACATTCCTATCTGACCGTCGATGGCGAACCGGGGCGAGATGGCAAGCCCGCGGGGTACGGGCGGCTGAAGCCCAAGTCCATAGAGCAAAGTGGTGTTGCCGGAATTGCAAGCCGTCATGGCTATCGGATCGAACAACAGTCGCTGGCTCTGTATAATCTCGAACAAGATATTGCAGAATCAAAAAACGTGGCGGATCAACATCCGCAAGTTGTTCTCGCACTTTCGCAAATAGGGGAGCAATTTCGCCGCGATCTCGGTGACTCGTTAACCAATACCCCAGCGACTGGAATACGTCCCGCCGGTCGCGCCAGCCAAAAATAGTACATCTATTCGCAATTGCCCGTATACCGATTGCGCATCGAACCCATTCCACGTTGCGTTTGATCGAGAGTAAACTAGTAGCACTGCTTGACTGACTTTGATTGTGAAATTTTAGTGCGGTAAAAATTTTCGCGCGGCAAAAATCGCGGTTTTCCTTCAACTAACTTTCTCCAGGAGCAATCCATGTCGACTCCAATGAATCGTCGAAATCTGATCGGTGGAGCCGCTGTTGCCGGTGCAGGCGCTTGTTTGATGAGTGCGGTGACCAATCAAGTCGTTGCGGCCGCTGAGAATGCCAGCAGTTCATCCAAAAAGAACAAAGCGAAATTGGACTGGCCACGGTGGAATCAAACTGACGAAGCAGCTTTACTGGACGTTTTGAATTCCGGTAAATGGGGTCGCACCGGCGGCGGGCGCATGGTGCCAAAATTCGAAGCGGTCTTCGCGGAGCGCATGAAGGCCAAATACTGTATCGCTACATCTGCTGGCACGACTGCGTTGCTGACTGCGTTTGGGGCACTGGGTATTGGACCTGGCGACGAAGTGATCATGCCTCCGTATACATTTGTGGCCACCTTCAATGCAATCACGTGCAATTACGCGCTGCCGGTTTTCGTGGATACGGATCTAGAGACTTTTCAAATTGACCCCAACAAAATCAAAGCCGCGATCACTCCCAATACACGTTTGTTGTTGCCCGTCCATATCGGCGGCTCGCCCGCGGATATGGCGGCGGTAAATGCCGTTGGCAAACAACACAATGTCACCGTGCTTGAAGATGCTTGCCAGGCACCCTTAGCGGAACTGAGAGGTCAACCGGTTGGTACGCATGGACTGGGTGGATGCATCAGTTTTCAAGCTAGCAAGAATCTTAATTCGGGAGAAGGTGGCGCTGTGCTCACCAATGACGAGCAATTCGCCAATCTGTGTTTCAACTTCCATACACCGGGCGGCGTAAAGCACGCGCCCAGTGTCGGGCGAGGTGCCAACTTTCGACTGACCGAATTTCAAGCAGCCTTATTATTGTCGCAATACGAACGATTGGAGGAGCAGTCAAAATTGCGAGACAACAACGCAGCGTACTTGACCGAGATGTTGGGCAAAATTCCCGGAATTGCTCCAGCTCGATTGGTTGACGGATGCACTCGCAGCGGCTGGCATCTGTACATGTGGCGCTACGACAAACAGCACTTTGCTAAACTTCCGCGGGAGTCGTTTCTAGCTGAATTGTCGAAAGCCGGAATTGGCGCCAGCAGCGGATACACTCCGCTCAATACGTCCGGGCATGTCAAAGCGCTGGCTACGAATCCGCACTACCAACGGATTTACGGCAAGGAAGCGATGACACGTTGGCTGGAGTCCAATCAGTGTCCGGTCAATGATCGCCTGTGCGAAGAAGCATGTTGGTTGGGACAAACGACGCTTCTGGGAACGCGAGCCGACATGGAGCGGATTGCTGAGTCGATATCCAAGATTCAAAAGAGAGCAGGCGATCTGGCTCGAGCCTCGGGCTAAACTTGTTTTGCCAGTGCGAGCATTTAATTGAGTGCCATTGATAATGGTCGCTCACGCGTCTTGTATTTCATAGTTCGGCGTTGTGGTCGCAGAGGTTCCCTGATACTCTTTGCTACTCAGTTCGATTGTGCGGCCACCGAATTTGTAGCGGTTGGTGTGTATTACCGATGATCGGCGAACCTTCTTCCTCGTGAACGAAATTAACACCGAGAATGCAGCAACCTTTTCGAGCAGGCGGAATTTCACCTGATAAAGCTTTCACACAAAATTGGTTGCAGTCTCTCACCTTGGTCGCCCAGAATCCTATTGCGCGACAAGTCAAGCCGCTGTTGGATACGGTTAACGACCTGACCCGTTTCAATTCCGAAGCGGACCGGTTGGCATCAGCGCAAAAGTTGTGGGATTTCGCTGCCGCCGAAGGGCTCCGCGGACTGCTGGAGGTCCTCCCCATTCAGCAATCCACTTGGAAATTTGATGACGACGAAACGTTTAATTACTTGCATGCCAATCGAGAACCGATTCCCGATTTTGCGGCATGGACTAGATGCCTTGGTCTGACGGCTGGCGAATTTCCTCTTCAGGCCGAAGTGACCAGCGGGGATTGGCTGACACTGTTGCGGCAAGAGGCGGTGCGGCTTCAGCGTCCTACCAATGTAGCGGCGATGCCGCAGGGAACAAATTTGACTTTGCCATGCACTGCACGATGGAGTCTACAGAATTGGTCAGTCAGCTTCGATCAAGCCGAATGGGTGTCGGTACAGTACGATGATCCATTTACCGTTCCGCGCGTGACTTTCGCTGACATCAGTGAAAAAGTCTTGTGGATGATCACCGAGGCACAAGACGTTTGTATTCCAAAAACTGTCCCCAATTGTACAGTCGATGTGGTAGATCATCCTTGGATGGCATGCGCCGAGCGACTGGCGACGTTGCATTTGCGTATTCTCGTGCAGGAAGCGAAGTATTTTTCTCCCTGGTTTCGACGTGCTTGGGCCTGTGTCTGGCCAGTTATCTACCGGGAACAGAATGTGCTGCGAGGCCAGGCTCAAATCGATCCGCTTCGACAGGAGATTGCCGCATGCATCGCAGCAGTACCTCGACTGACACTGTGGATGTTTACTATGGCTAAGCTACTCTGCGAGATCCAGTTCGGACGCGGACTGGGAATTTCCGCGCACTACGTGGCCTAGCTCACAATTTCAATCGAGCGCTGCCGAGTCCTTTGGGCTGATATTACTTCGCGTTAGTTTGGTATACTATCGTTTACCGATTGAACTTGGAGATCGTCTGGCTGGAGGGGTGAAAATGCTGACCCTGCAGGGATCGCGTCGAGAATTGTGCGACCGTATAACGCGCCGAGATCTATTGAGCATCGGCGGATTGAGTGCATTCGGCTTCGGGCAAGCAGACTTGTTGGCAACGCAAGGAAGCGATCGCGGCCATGCATCTTCGGCATTGAGTTCGTTTGGTCGCGCTAAGGCATGTATCCTCATCTTTCTTTACGGTTCTCCACCACAACACGAGACCTTTGATCCCAAGCCGGAGGCGCCTGCCGAAATCCAAGGCGAGATGAAAGCCTGTTCGACAAAAGTCCCTGACTTAATGATTTGCGAACGCCTGCCACGTACTGCTGATATTGTTGATCGAACCACCGTCGTGCGATCGTTGACGCATCCGTACCCACTGCACGGAGTAGCCTACGCTGTTAGTGGATTGCCTACGTATACTCCCGATTTGGAAACTCGACCGCGCGATGTGCGACACTGGCCGTTTATCGGTTCGATTGTTGATTACGTTGACTCGCAAGGACGTGCCGACCCCGGTAGGACCGCGCCGATTCGTTCGCAAGGCGGTGTGCCCAATCAAATGGCCTTGCCTTGGATGTTGAATTCCAAAACCGACTTGCTTGTAAATGCAGGACCTTTCGCTGGATTTCTCGGCGCGAATCACGATCCCGTGTGGACCGATTTTGTCGGCCAGGGAATTCGCAAAGTTCCCAAGTACACTGACGGTCAGCCACAGGAATTCCTTGATCCATTCGGCGGGATCGCCAACGACGGTGAATTTCGAATGGCACAGGATTCTGTATTGCCGTCGGATATTTCGATCGAGCGACTTGGCCTGCGACGGTCGCTGCTGGAACAGTTGAACGCCCAAGTTCGCAGGCTAGATCGAGGTGGATTTGATGCACCTAGGGAACAAGCGTTTTCTTTGTTGACATCCCGCAAGCTAAGCGAGTCGCTCGACATCCATCGCGAACCACGCTCACTGCGTGAAGACTATGGCATGACACTATTTGGCCAATCCTGCTTAGCGGCTAGGCGCCTGGTCGAATCGGGAGTTCGCTTTGTTACCGTCTTTTGGGATGGGTTCGGCCAATTTGCCAATTGTGCTTGGGACACGCATAACAATCATTTTCCAAGACTCAAGGAATATCTGTTGCCCGGTTTCGACGCCGCTTACCCCGCGCTGATTCGCGATTTGGATCAGCGCGGAATGTTGGACGAAACGCTTGTGCTGTGCATCAGTGAGCACGGTCGAACACCACAAATTGATTCGAAACCCAAAGGAGCTGGGCGCCATCACTGGTCGCGAGCTTATAGCGCAATCTTCGCCGGCGGTGGTATTGCGCGCGGACGCGTGGTCGGCCGAACCGATAGGTTGGCAGGCGACGTAGTAGACTTACCGATTTCGCCGAAAGATATCTTAGCCACCTCGTTTCATCTGCTCGGCATCGATCCACACTTGATCGTTCGGGATCAACAGAATCGACCAATCTCAATCGCAGGCGACGGCCGAGTGCGCGAGGAACTCATCGGTTAGGCGCAATACCGTTCAACGAACGTGGGATAAGCTTCCAGCTTGTCAACCTGTAGC
>SYJV01000062.1 GCA_005798335.1 Planctomycetaceae bacterium
CACTTCCTTACACTGCTTCTGATTTTCACTCCAATGCGCTAAACCTCGCCGCAATGCACCCTACGCTTTCGGCACTAACCAATCCCCTTTTTTCCGTTAGCCCAGTGGCTAGAAATTCCACTTGCCGTTGAACCAAGACAATTGAAAGGGACCTGATCGAACGGATGCGCAATCTTGACCGGCGACGAAATAAAACTCTCGTCTGCCGTGGCATCCATGCTCGCTGATGTTCCTGTGGGACGTGCCGAAGTTTCGGCCTTGGGTGCCGGTTCCGATTCACCTTCACTGCCTACTGTCACCGTGGAACTGGAATGAGCCGACAATCCAAATTCAGGCGGCGGAAAGTAGTCGTCCGCAAAAGACATTTGCGCTAGGCTTTCCAGTGAATCAGACTCGTTGAACCACGTGCCATTATCATCCAAGTAGAGCAATTCTAGAAATACGTACAAGCGAATTTTTGCGATTTTGGTATCGATCCAGTTGAAGATCAAGTTGTTTTTGGCATTTAATTGACCTTGCAGGGCCTGCAGTAAGTCGCGCGTCAAATTCGTGCTCGACTGAGTTGCGGTCCTGAGCGCGATTTGAGCTTCGTCAACTTGGCGTGTCGCTGCCACCAGTTGTTGTCGAGCAATTTGAAAATTCAATCGCCGCAAATTCAATTGTCGCAACGCGGCCCGGACCTCGTTGGCAATCTGATCTTTGCCCGAAACAAAGTTGCGCGCCGTCTGCTGGTAAACAATTTGACTGGCGCGATACACGTTGCGTTCGTTTAGGCGATTCAATGGTCCGTCGAACTGGACTCCGACTCTATACGTGTTGGCGGACGAATCGAAACGAAATGCGTTGTCGTGCGCCGGATCAGTTCCCAACGCCACTTGGCCACTGACGTTTAATTCGCTTTGCAATAGGTCAGCCGCAACTTCGATCTTGCGAAATGCGTCCATAACCTGAGCCTGCCGGTTCATCTGGTCCAGCCGATTATGCTGAGCAAAATTGATTGCCGCTCGTTCGTCGACATTGATCGACTCGACGTTGATCAGGAACAAGCGAATCTGAGTCTGAGCGATCGATAATTCCGCAATCTCTTCGCGCAAGTCGCGACCAATTAACTGGCGGACCGCTTCCCATGTCAGTTCCGCCGGGCTCTTTTCACGAAGCGCACTGGAATCTCCGGCATCGGTAGCCGGCGGAGCAGGCGTCGCGCCGGGCGCGGCTGGATCGTACGCTTGCAATCGCCCGAGCAACCGATCGTCGGACTGATCGCGCCGATCGAAGGCCAATTTCAACTCCTGCATACGCCCTTCGATGCGCTCGATCAATGAGCTTTGTTGGTCGAGATCGAATTTGTCGTCGATCGAATTCGCTTGCTTCCGCGATTGGGCGACATGAGTCTTCAGTTGCTCAAGTTCGGTGAGGATATCGGGAAGTATTTTTACGACTTCACCATGGAGCGTACGGTAGTTATCGAACGCATCCAAGAGCGCTTGACGCGGCGGGAACTGCGGCGGCAGGAACTGCAACAGACTTAGGTACAAAGCTTGCGTCTGCTGTTCGAGTTCGACCAAGCGATCGTCTAGTAACATAAATGGGCTGAGTAAAGATTCATCGATTTTTAGTGGCGTCCAGGCTGGCAAGCCGAGCAAGAATTTGAACTGATCCAGTGATGACGCTAGTCCCTGTTGAGCGGCCAACAGCGACAATCGCCCGTTCTGATAATCTTGAAAGACCTGATCAACTTGAATCTGGGCAACCATCTTCAGTGCGAGTAATTCCTGATGCTCGACCAAGTTCAAACGCAAGCTTTCCAGATTGGATTCGGCATTACGAATCGATTGGACTTGTGTTAGCAGATTTAAGAAATTGCTCGAGACCTCCAGATAGAACTGCCGGCGAAAGCGAGCGAATGCTCGCACTTCATACAACAGATCCCGTTCGGCTTGCGTCAGATTCTCGAGCCTCACATGCCGAAACGCACCGCGCAACAACGGTTGTGTAAATGTCGATACAATTTGGCCGCTTGCTCCAGAAGAATCACCGGCCCCAAAGTCCCAGACAAATGAATTCAGAATGTTTGTGGCAAATTGCCCGCCGCCTGCCAGGCGTCGACCGAAACCGAGCCGATCGGAAGCTTCTAGCAACTTGTTGTTTCCAAGATCCGCTCCGGTAGCTGTAAAATCGGCACCTGTTCCCCCGAACCACTGCGTAGCAAATTCAAATTGATTTCCGGTCAATTGCAAACCCGTGAGATAGACCGATTCGTATCGAGTCTGGTAGTCTCGGGAGTGTAACAGAGCCAAGTCCATGGCCAGCGGTTGTCCGAGCAGTATTTCGCCGCTACTGTCGCGCGGCAACATTGCCAACCATTCGGGACACTCGACGCCTTGGGCCTGTGGAATCTTGGACCAATATCGTTCGTTGCGATGGCCGTCGGGGCACAACATCAATGGCTTGGCGGCCGGATCGTCGGGCGGCTTGGCAGCACAATCCAGATCGTGCGTCAATTGCATGCGCGAACCAACGCGCGGCTCCACGCGGCGAGTCGGCAAGCACCAGCGAAAATCGGTCAAGCGAGTTTGAACCAGCCTATACGCGTCTTTGTCGGCTAACTGAGTATAGCGAGATCGCGTGCATCCGACGGCGTTCAAAAAGAAAAGTGCCAACGGGATGCAAGCAGCAACGGCTGACGCAACGCGTCGCCGTCCAGCCAGATCCATCAGCATAAATCTCAGCGATAGCATTTCAGCAGCCGCCCCGTGATTTTGAATTCGTTTCAGAAAGGCCAAACGAACCCTCGCGGTCGACGGCCACAAGGTAGGCACAACAAGGTACTTCTGGCTAGCTCGGCATTAATCAACCGCCGGGATTAAGCAAACTCTGTGGCTCAATCCAATTGTAGAAAGGCAAGTTAATGTACCGAATCTACGAAAACTAGAAGAAATAGTTGGCAGTTTCGGGATAGGCAAGCTTGCTAGTTCCCAGACCTGATCAATCGATGTTTAGGCGCAATACCGTTCAACGAACGTGGGATAAGCTTCCAGCTTGTCAATATCTTGTGCAAGCAATGGTGAAACTCCGCTACAAG
>SYJV01000007.1 GCA_005798335.1 Planctomycetaceae bacterium
GATCGCGGAGGGCCTGGCGCTGCGAATCGTCCAAGGAGACGTGCCCCAGAGCCTGAAAAACAAACGCGTGATTGCGTTGGACATGGGAGCGATTATCGCCGGTACGAAATTCCGCGGGGAATTTGAAGAGCGGCTAAAAGCGGTGCTGCGCGAAGTTAAAGATGCGGGAGGAAACGTTGTGCTGTTTATCGACGAACTGCACACGGTAGTGGGTGCGGGTGCCGCCGAGGGAGGCAGCGACGCTGCAAATTTACTCAAGCCCGAACTAGCCCGCGGTCAACTGCGTTGTATCGGTGCCACGACGCTGGACGAATACCGCAAACATATCGAGAAAGATGCTGCTCTCGAAAGGAGGTTTCAACCCGTTTTCGTGGGAGAACCCAGTGTCGATGATACGGTGACCATCTTGCGTGGACTCAAGCCACGCTATGAATCGCATCATGGCGTCAAGATTCGCGACTCGGCCTTGGTCGCGGCTGCCAGCCTATCGAATCGCTACATTACGGACCGGTTTCTACCCGACAAAGCGATTGACTTGGTCGACGAAGCGGCCAGCAAACTAGCGATGGAACGCGAGAGCGTGCCGACAGAGATCGACGAAGTTCAGCGTCGATTGCGTCAATTGGAACTTGCTCAGCGCCAGTTGTCGGAAGAGTCAGACGAATCCACCGACCAACAACTCCATGAGATCGAGCACGAAATGCGAATGTCGCAGCGAGAACTGGCCAGCTTGCGCGAACAGTGGGAAGCCGAAAAACTAGGCATGAGCGACGTGCAATCCGTGCGCAAGCAACTGGACCATGCCGATTCGCTGTTCAAGCAGCTCGAAGTATCGATCAAGGACAAACAGTCGACTGGTCAGAACGTGCCCGAAACGGATTATCAAAAGCTGTTTGAGCTGGACAAGCAACGCCATCATTTGCGACAACAGATCGAACAAGAAGAGCCAGCTCCGACTGCGCAAGCTAACGAACGAAAACTGCTGCGTACCGAAGTAACCGCGGACGAAATCGCGGCGGTGGTCAGTCAATGGACAGGTGTTCCGGTAAGCCGCATGTTAGAATCGGAACGCGCAAAATTGCTGGTACTGGAAGAACGCTTGCATCAACGCGTGGTTGGACAAGTCACTGCCGTAGAAGCAGTCTCGAATGCTGTTCGCCGCAGTCGCTCGGGATTGCAGGATCCCAATCGGCCGATTGGTTCGTTTCTGTTCCTGGGGCCAACTGGAGTGGGCAAGACAGAACTGTGCAAGGCATTGGCGGAAGTCATGTTTGATGACGAACATGCTATGGTGCGGTTGGACATGAGTGAATTCATGGAACGGCATACTGTCAGTCGATTGATCGGCGCGCCACCGGGCTATGTGGGCTACGAAGAGGGTGGCAAACTGACCGAAGCGGTGCGGCGCCGTCCCTATGCTGTGATACTGCTGGACGAAATCGAAAAGGCCCACGGCGACGTTTTCAACGTACTGCTACAAGTTCTGGATGATGGGCGATTGACGGATGGTCATGGCCGAACGGTTGATTTTACAAACACCGTGGTAGTGATGACCAGCAACATCGGTAGCCAGATCATCCAAAAACTGACCGAAGAGAATGCTGACGAACAGGAGATTCAATCCGCCTTGAAAGAAGCTCTCCAGGCCAAGTTTCTGCCAGAATTCTTGAACCGGATCGATGAGACAATCCTGTTCGAACCATTGGGACGCAAACAAATTCGCGAGATCGTCGCGTTGCAGTTAAAACGCCTGGAGAAACAACTTGACGCGAATCAGATACGCATGGAAATAACGGCAGCGGCGATCAACGAAATCGCCATTCAAGGTTACGACATTGCGTACGGGGCACGGCCGTTGAAGCGAGTCATTCAGCGACAGATTCAGAATCCGCTGGCAAGCGAATTGCTGAAGGGCAGCATTGGCGAGGGAACCGGTGTACGCATCGATTTCCGCGATGAGCAGTTTGTATTCGAGCGATTGCCTAGCATTCCAACTGCCCAACCTGAGCTGCAACGCAGTTAATCGCCCGGGTGAGTAGCCTGGTTCGCGAACCCGTGGTGGGGCGCGGACCAGGTCTCGCTTAGGCGCAATACCGTTCAACGAACGTGGGATAAGCTTCCAGCTTGTCAATATCTTGTGCAAGCAATGGCGAAACTCCGCTACAGGTTGACAAGCTGGAAGCTTATCCCACGTTCGTTGAACGGTATTGCGCTTAGGCGACCGGTAGATGGGTTCTTACCAATACCGCCCGAGGCGCAAGCGAGTGCGTGCCAGGTTTTACGTACTCGCTTGCGCTTCGGGCTTGTATCCGCTCAATCGCTAGAATTTGTACAACAGCAGTGCCGTGTAATTGAGGTCATTGGGCTTCCGACCATTAGGCGTACTATCGTAGCGATCCATCGCTCCCAACTTGAGCGACATGTTGCCCGATTCGTCCAAGAGAATTTCCCACGCCAGGTCGGAAATGAAACGAAAGTTGTCAAAGTCCGTCCACTCAGGGAAATAATCTAGCTTGGCGATGACTTTGTTGCGTTTGTTCACTTGGTGTTCGTAGTCAGCGCCAAACAGTGCTTCTGGAACCCAGCGGTTATCAGGACCTCCAAATTCTCTCGAGGTACCCGCACCAAACCGACCCTTAAGCTGGAGGTCTTTCGTATTGAACAATCGATAACCGATACCAGCGTTAATGTTGTAGCGCAGGTCGAACGCTTTGAATTCGTCGTACTCTAAACCGTTCTTGAGAAAACCGGTCCATGGCGAGTCGCCAAAGAATCGTTCATAGTCCGCATAGAGGAGCGCATTGTTTTGCGTCTCGTTGCTGGCAGCACTAGTGCGATTGTGGGTCAGGCGAAGGTCCATCAAGTTGATATCGGTCTTGCGTTTAAATCTAGCTCCGGCTTGAAAGCTGAACGACTCGGCATTTCCCGTCGAGCCGTTGATGCCGAGCTCCGCGCTGTTAACCCAACCGTCCCACGGTAACCAATTGAGCGCGCTGTACCAAGCTGAATCACTGTCTCGGACGTCAATCTGTTGAGTTGGCTGTTGATTGTCGAAAACAGTTGGAATGTCTTGGGGTACCAGCGGCGGCGGCGGCTCCAACAGCCCTTGGTCGTTCTGAGGAACTATTGGAATGGGCGCGCCCGACGGCATTTCCATTGCGGCAGCTTGCTGAACGGACGATGTTGGACCAGCGGCTGTCGTTTTGTTAGGTGGCCGTTGCACTGACGGCTGGGTAGCAGTCACTGAAGGCACCAGTGATTTGTCGGTCAACCATTGCTGGCCATAGACGGTGCTGGTATTGACCAGCAGTGCCACGAGCACACAACAAAACAGATTCGTGGTGATTCGCAGCATGCCAATAACCCTGAGAGTAGAACGATTGTCCTCAATCGTTTTTCCAAGCAATTTGATCGTCTTTCCCCAATTCATGGACTACTTCCAATCAAATCAAGCATTCTTCCGAGCAATTGAGGACAATCGCTCTAGTCTCATACCCAACGTTTTTGGCGTAGACGATGTACCAATCAAGTTTTAGACAATTTTTCATCGTCATCGCAAGAGCGATTGGATGCAATTGAACTTGCAGATCTCGCCGCAAAGGCCCTCCTGAACTTGTCTGCTGGTTACCTGTGACCACTCAGCGAGCTCGATCAATATTGGACGTCCCGACCAAAGAGAATTGCCAGCAATCGCATTTGTATCCTACCGAACAAACCGTGTCGTAATTATTTCTGAAAACTACGTACCACATCCTGCACCCACGCAAGGCAGCATTGGCGCTTCGGAGGACACGAGATCGGATTGTTGACCATACTGCGAAGTACCTTGCTCCTGACGTAATCGGTGTCATTGAAAAATGGTTCGGGATGCGATCGATTGTCCAATGCCAACAGTGCCAGACCTGAAGGATACCTATTGTTTGGCGATCGATTAATCGGCGTAACTGGGCCCGAGCAGTGGCAATGTTACTGCTTGGCCAGTTCTTGCGGAAATGAGACAAGCTTCGCAGATCTCGACTGCCGCACGCCCCTCGCTGCCGCCGACTACGGGCGCTCTGTTGTCCAAAATGCTATCGACGAATTCTTGGATCACGCCGATGTGCGGGAATAAACGAATCGGCGACTTGGGTTCCTTGAGATAGTCGAATCGCTCGGGCGTATAGATGCGCTCCCACTTGTCGCCTTTGCCGAGATCCAAGTATTCAAAATTCTCCAAGTCCAACATAGCGTCGCGCCCGATGATTTGAAATCGCACCTCGCTGCTGGGAATACTTGGATCGGGCAACTCGGCAGTGATCCACATGTGCGCCATCAGACCACCCTCAAAAACAATCTGGGCCATCACTGACAAGTTGCTCGATGGCAAATCGCTATAGGTTGTTGCCTGGGCAAAAACGTGCGTGGCGTTACGTCCGGTCAACCATCGCAAAAAATCGGCGTTATGCGTCGCCATTCCCATAAACAATCCACCACTGCGCGGATCTAACATCCACTTGCGGTCGTTGCATAATTGCTTGGTCAGCGAACTTGGAAACGCGGAGACGGTGCGCAGCATGCGCACCGGTCCAAGTTCGCCCGCATCGATCAGTTCTTTGGCTTTGCGAGTGATCTTGCGAAAACGCTCGGTCTTAACAACTGCAAGATGCACATTTCCGGCTCGGCAAGCCTCGATCATGGCATCGCATTGTGCGATCGAAGGGGCCATCGGCTTTTCCGCCAATACATGCTTGCCATGCGCCGCCGCCAGTTGAGTTAATTCCAGTCGATCTTGATCGGGCGTCGCTAGGACAACTGCTTGAATATCGGGACGAGCGACCAGCGCGTTTGCCGACGGTTCGTGCGCCACGCCATACTCAGCCGCAAGGTGCGCTGCGCGACTACCGCCTGAAATCGCCACCAGTCGACAACCACGCGCGTGTCGAGCAACGACTTCGCTGTAGGTCAGCCCCATAAAACCCGCTCCGATCACGCCAATTCCAATCGATTGCATAGTCACTCCGATTATTTTCCAGGATTTCCAAAGGCACGCGAAAATCAACCTTCGGCCCTCGTTGGTAAATGAAACAAACTTCCAACTACTGCCAAAGAGTGTGCCGAGTTCTTTCACTCGACTCAACCCCCTCATAGTTTCTTCGCGAACCAACGCAATTCATTACCTTGCAATCGCTGGTTCGCACAACGAATCACGACTTATGACTCCCCGCTGCAGCTCCGACAACCGATATCGCGTCAACATTGACATCAAAATCGGATCTCCTAAACTTAATGTATTGTTATCTCTCGTTGTTCTTGGACTACGCATTTGCAAATTTAGTGGGAGTTTTGATTATGGGAAACTCGATTCGAAATCGGACCGGATTCACGTTGGTGGAGTTGTTGGTGGTAATCGCAATTATTGGCGTGCTGGTAGGGTTACTGTTACCAGCCGTTCAATCGGCGCGCGAAGCGGCGCGGCGAATGCAGTGCAGCAACAATCTGAAGCAGATAGGATTGGCGATTCATAACTATGAAAATGCGAACAAGAGAATTCCACCTGGCGCGGTTTGGAATGGTGGAACTGTAGATATTACCGTCGGTAGGTTTGTCGGGCCGATTAACGAACGTGGATCTTCGTTAGCTTTCATACTACCATACCTTGAACAACAGGCACTGTACGATCAATTCGACTTTGCATTGCCAATTAACCACGCTAGGTTTCCGGCCAACGTATTTGGCGGAATGTTCCTCAAGGGAGCGCGCGTGGCCGCCTACATCTGCCCCTCCGATCTCAATGATCCGATCTCGCCGGGTGTAAATCAGATTCAACCTTCGAATTATACCTTTAACATGGGGCCATCGTCCGCGCTGTCGAATAACGGCAATTGTTCGTGTCCTTTGTACTCGACGTTTCAGAGATTCAATATTGCGAACACTCCACAAACAACTCCCGCGGGACCATTTACTCGACAGGGTTGGGCGTACACGGGCAAGTTCGGAGATGTCAGCGATGGCTTATCGAACACAATATTCTTCGGCGAAATACGCGCCGACTCGTCCAACCATGCTCGTCAAGGATGGTGCCATTCGAACAAATGGGGAATTTTCACGCAGATTCCGATTAACTTTGATTCGTCCGAGCCCGATGTTCCTACCGCGCTGGCCAAAGGGAAGACCGCCTGCAACGCGCGTTGCACTTGGAACACCGAGGTTGGCTTCAAATCTCGTCACACTGGCGGAGCACAAGTCGTCATGGGAGACGGCTCGGTTCATTTTCTCTCGCAGACCATTGACATGGTGATGTACCAGAACTTGGGTGGCAAATCCGACGGTCAAACCGCATCGGTCACTCAGTAGGCTCGCAATTCGCGCGATGGTAAATAACATCTCGGCAACTCATTCCGCTTTGGTGGCGAGATGCGAAACGTTAATCGCTAGATTTCCACGTCGGGTTACCAATAAGGAATTGAATCAATGTTCGCAAGAACAAGTGTGTGGTTGGTTATTGGAATTGCAGGTATCCAGTTGCTGAACGGCTGTGGCGGTGGCGCCGATGGTCGAGTTGAAGTTTCAGGTACGGTCGAAGCAGACGGCAAACCACTCGCTGGTGCCAACGTCGCTTTCATTGGCGGTGGTGGTGGAGCGCTGGCAACAGCCTCGACAGACAAGGATGGCAAGTTCCGAATTCGAGTTGCTACCGGTGAAAATAAAGTGTCGATCAGCAAGGTTGACGAAAGAGCTCAGGCCGCCATGAAACCGCAAAGCGAAGCTGACTCACTGATGGGGACCGAAGCACAGGCCAAAGCCTCGATGGCCAGCGCTCCCAAAGCAGTTATTGCGGAACGCTACGCCGATCCAGAAACATCGGGACTGAAGTTTGATATCCAAAGTGGCATGGCTCCAATTTCAATCAGCATCTCTTCGAAGTAATGGAAATCGCGAATCGTACTGAAGAGCGCCGATTAGAAGCAATACCGTTCAACGAACGTGGGATAAGCTTCCAGCGCTTCCAGCTTGTCAACCTGTAGCGGAGTTTCGCCATTGCTTGCACAAGATATTGACAAGCTGGAAGCTTATCCCACGTTCGTTGAACGGTATTGCGATTAGAAGTCAAAAGCCATGCGAGTTCCAAAACCGTGAATCCAACCGCTGCCCGCTGGAAATGAGAGGGTGTCGCTAACGTCACGGTGAGTGGCATGATAGTTGAATTGCAGTTTCATGTTAGGGTTCCAGAACCAATTCAAACCAGTGGTCAGGTTGTGGAGAATGCCACCGTTGAGCCCATCGTCATTCAAGTCTAAGAAGTTATAGCGAGCTCCCATCTGCCAAGCGCCTCGACCGTAGTGGCTGCCGCAATGTCGTTGGCGAACGATTGAAAACGTTTCTTGCGGCAACACACGATCGAATACACCTGTGTGGCGATTGTAGTGCTCGTGATCGCCCGGAGTGAGAAAGCGAAATAACTGAATATAGCCGCCGTGGTAAATGGCAGTGGCTCCAGTTGGAGCAGCCGAATTGGCTCGCGCGTCTTGCAAACCATTTACCAGGTATTCGCCCTGCAACGTCCATGGTCCAAAGACTCCCGCAATTTCGGCGTTGATCGTCTGGGAATCGTCGCCGAACAAAGTGATGCCCGCCGGGACCGGCCAATCTTGAGCTAGTCCCGCTCGAATGGCATCGCGAGTCCGAAAGACCTGAAACCGCGAGGCAATACCCTGATTCCCGGTCGCAGTGGCTTGCCTTGCTGAGAGGCCCAAGTGCAACAGGTTCGCTCCTTCGTTTTCGTACCACAGTAATCGTGTCAGCCTCGCAATAACGGAATAGTCGCTGTCACCGACGCTGTATCCGAACACGTTGTTTACGGGCTTAAAGATGCCTCCCGATATCACCCCATCTTCATTGTTGCCATAGTTGCGAAAGAACTGCAAACCTGGCGAAAAGCCGTTAAACGTACCTCCATAGAAAGTATCCTGATTGAACGACCTTTCCATCAGCGGTTGAAAGCGACTGCTCACAATATGCTCGAAACCGATTTGTTCTTTTTGGTTGCCCAGCCTCACGATGCCGAATATTGGCAGCTCTTTGGTTTGAACCCACAGATCCGTTGGTGCTGTCATGGCGATTTCTGAGAACCCAGGTGCGGTGCTACTGGTAGGCTGATTGCGCACTAGCACTGCATTAACGAAATCGAATTCGGCGGCCCAATCCATCGTTTGATAGAGCGTACCGTCCATTCGAAAGCGGGCTCGACGAAAATCAAAGCCATCATGGTATGGAAAGCTGATGTTGTCTTGCACGTTTTGTGGAACACTGTACCAACTGGAGTCAAATTGGAATCTGCCGCCTATGTGAACGCGAAAATCCTTGTTCTTGGATGTCAGTTCCAGTCCATGATTCCATTTTGCGTCCATATTCAGTTCGCTGCCCGATGACGCTGGTGTGCTGTCTGTCTGCAATTCGGCAGCAACTGATTTCTTCTCATCGAGCTCGTTCAGATACTCGTCGACTAATCTGCGAATCTGTTCTTGATCAACGATTGTTGCGGACGATGGGCTCGCATCAGGGCGGTCGGTTGCGACGTCTGAGGATGCGCGGTCCTGCGCCGCGGCCGGCGGTTGGACGTTGGATCTCGAGGAATCGCCATCGGATGCCGACGAAGCACTATGAAACGCGACCGGCGTTGCAAAATGCACAGACGGCTCTTGCGCCATTGAAACTCGCAATAGGATTAGCGCGCATCCTCCGACGATTGCCCAGAGTCTCAGCCAACGACAAAATGAATTGCGTATGTTTAGCATGCATTCAACTATGAAGATTGTCGATTTTTAGCAACTTGCTCTCAATTTCTGATCAATGGATGCAGTTCGAGTAATTGGATCGGCCTGAAGATTCCCTAGAATCGTTTCTTCCGTAACCGAGTTCGAGAATCTCGCACACGGCGCGCTCAACGTATCTGATAGGCAATCTTTAACGGAATCGAGCGTTATGCTATCGTTGCAAGCAAGCTTGGAATTGCAGCAATGTTGCCACTCGCTGGATGGATACAGATTGTATAGCTAGCGGTCGAAACGTATGAATTAGCAGCAAAAAAATGCTGACTGCGAACTCCCTATACCAGCCCGGGAAATAAACCATCGAAACCAGTGAGTGACCAAAGCGTGGAAGCACTCGAGTACGAAACTCTGTCGGCAGTAGAACAATCGCACTGGTGGTTTCAGGCGTTTCGCGATCTCTTGCGACAATGTTTCAACCAGCCTCGCTTCCGTTTACCAATTGGTGCATCGGTGTTGGATGCAGGTTGTGGAACAGGCGCGAACCTGAGCTTTCTTAGGTCAATGCTAGAGCCAGAGTACCTAGGTGGCTTTGATATCACTCCTCAAGCTGTTCAGTGGGCGGCGCAAAAATGCCCGTCTGCGGACGTGTATCTCAGCGATATTTGCAATCCAATGTTACATCGAGGTCAGTATGACTTGATCCTTTCATGCGATGTAATCTACATTCCTGGCATCGCCGCATCGATCGATGGATTGAAACGCATGACGCAACATCTCGCGCCGGGTGGTCTGTTCGTGCTGAATGTACCAGCCTATCAATGGCTGTACAGCGATCATGATCGAGCCGTGCATACCCGCGAGCGCTTTCATCGCCAGCAGATCGTGGCTTTGCTGGTCGAGCTAGGGCTCGACTGCGAGTTAGTCACGTATCGATTGTGCGGATTATTTCCACTGCTGGTTGCGCGGCGGCTGCCGTCGATCTTACGAATCGCCAAGAAGTCCAGCACCACTTCAGAATTGGATTTACCACATCCGCTGCTCAACAGTTTGTACCTGCAAGTGATGCGGTTAGAAAATTCCACGATCGCCAAAAACTTGCGATTTCCCTTCGGCAGTTCCATCTTTGCGGTAGGCCGCAAAGTACTCTAAATCCCAGTTATAACGAACCAAGTCCTGGAAATTCTGCTTCTTGCGATAGATTGGGTCTTGTCTGGCTGAATTACCAATTATTCTGGTGTTTGTCCCCCATGCCGCTTCATGGTTGACCCCCAGTTCGAAATTCGCGATTTTCCAGTAGGTAAGGTTCTGAGAGATCAACATGCACAAGTTTTTACACTTAATCGTGGCCTTAGCGGTTGTATCCGGTGCTTCAAACTTGGGCTTCCTTTGTGCGCAAGAGGAAGCCATCGCGGAAGCGAAACCAGCCACAGCCTTGGACAACGCTGCCCAGGCACCAACGAAGTTGCGTCCGCTAACGATCAGCGTTCAGTTAACTGGCGAAACCAAGATCGTGGGAACTTTGACCGATTCCACTCAAATTCAAATTAAGACCGCATTTGGCGAAGCCACGATTCCGCTCAGCGAAGTCGCTGGCGTGCGACTAGCCACTGGCGAGGAAACCAGTACTTCGATCGTCATGCTGAACGGCGATTCCATCACAGGCGCTACTGACCTCAAGGTTGTGACAGTGGAAACTGAATGGGGAACTGCCAAGATCAATGGCTCGAGCATCATGCACATGCTGTTTGTTCCTGGTTTGCAATGGCAGCAGGTCGCGGGAATCGGTGGCAAACGCTGGAATCTAACCGAAGCACGCCAGGAAGTATCACAAGCGTCAGCCACTGGAAACGTACAATCTCCGATTCGCAACCAGCCGTTGCAAGTGCCCGGCTCGATCAATAATCCTCAGTTCCTGCCGAATCCCAACAGCTTCCCACGCTAGGGAAGTGAGCAGAGCAATTAGAGAGTAGAGCAATTGTCCCCAATTGCTCAAATACTGCGATCTGGCAGATTGCACGATCGCAATCAGTACAGTTAGGACCGGCGCAGAAATAATTGTCCGAATTGTCGCCTTTCGCTCCGCGAAAGGACGCACTTTCGCGGAGCGAAAGGCGACACTTATTTCTGCGCCGATCCTTAGCAAACGATTGAGGACAATCGTTCTACTCTCACAGTTTGAGACGTGGGGCGGAATCGCCTTGCAGTTGCAGCCATGTGTTTAGAGCTCGTGCAAGATCTTGCTTTCGCCGGACGTGTGCAGAGTCTTGGCTCAAGTCATTCAGCTCCCAAGGATCGCTCGGCGTGTGAAATAACTGAGTACGTGCGACCTTGGGATACCAGATCAGTTTCCAGCCGTCTTCACTGCGGATCATACGCTGCGTATCGGTGAAGTAACCGTAGACAAATGGATGCACCTGGGAAGCGTGGCCATTGATCAGCCGTTGCAAGCTCTTGCCTTGTACGGAATGTGGAATCGGTACACCGGCTAGTTCGCAGCAAGTAGGATAGAGGTCCCTCAAAGCACAATTCGTGTTAAGTCGTCGGTTGGTGGGGATGCCTTTGCCGGCGATGATCAACGGCGGATTGGCGGTGTGTTCATATTGGTTTTGTTTGCCCATCAACCCGTGGCTGCCCAACGACAGCCCTTGGTCACTAGTGAATATGATCAACCATTGCCCGCCATTGCGGTCGATCGTTTCCAAGATCATGCCAACTTGTTTATCCAAATTGGCCACCAGCCCATAGTAGATGGCTCGTTCTGCTTGGACGGCTGCGCGCGATCGCGGAGCGGGCACGACGATCTCATCGCGACCGACGATATTGCCGTGATCAAATGGATGGCTGTCTCGGAAATTTTCAGGCAATGTGATCGACTGCGCTGAATAGCTGTTCTCCATGCCGGAAGGCCAAAACAGTGGGTCGTGGGGAGCGGTAAAATTGACGTGCAGGAACAGCGGTCGGTTGCTACGATGGTTGATCGCTGCGACGGCACCCTGTGTGATGATTGCGTCCGTAGTTGGCGTCAAACCAATTCCGTGTTCGAGCAGTGGCTTGTCGTCTGCACCTTTGAATGTCCAACCCGTGTAACCCGTGACGGCAAGTCCAGTGGGTGTCCGCGGAAAGCTCAACGGTTTGCCTGCCGAGCCGCCACCGCTGTACAGTGCCGAGGTGGCTGAGTAACCGCGCGAATTGGGTGTACCTTGGACGTGCCACTTGCCGGAGTAAACTGTGTGCCAACCAGCTTGTCGCATGCACGCAGGCCAAGTTGTCCAAGTCGGATCGAAGGCTATCGTTTTTCCGGAACTCGCCTCTGCTACAAGAGATCGCCCGGTAACTATCTCGGTGCGACTGACATGGCAGATAGGGTATCCGCACGAGGCACGCGTAAACAGACAACCGCGCGCGGCAAGTTTCTCCAAGTTTGGCGTGGCGACGGGCCCGCCGTAAACCGACATCACGTCCGCTCGCAAGTCGTCTGCGACCAGCAGCACTACGTTGACTCGCTCGGCAGACGCCTCACCCGATTGTGCAATGCCGGACACAGTGTGCATCGCAACGGTAGCGAGCAGAATCAACTTAATTGCAAAACGCAACGAAATTATTTCGCAATACGTCGAGTGGTTCATCATTAGGGAATAATTCCAACGATTCATGGTTCTTGCAAAATGCTGTGCATGGAGAGATTCAGCGTTTCAGACTTTGCGACTGCTTCGTCTAAAGGCAAGCCAGCTTTCATCGGGCGCAAGTGTCCAGTTTTGGTCAGCCAGGCGTCGGTTAGGATTCGCTGGCGCTGGTGAATTAATTTGAATAACCGACCACGCTTGGATTTCTCGTCGTTATATCCTGGTTGAATTGCCGAGAGAGTTGCAGAAGAAATTTCCAAGCCATTCAGCAGCGCGATAGCCATGACGAAGTGACCGTCGAGGTTTGGATGGACGCCATCAGGTGAAAAGGTAAACTCGGGCTGAGATTTGCGATGATCAATCAGCGATTCCTGTACGCGCGTGTGGAGGTCGATGACTTGCCAACCATCAGCTCGTTTTGAGACAAGCCATCGGGAGTATTCCGTCAAGACTTCGTCATAATTCTGGTACGGATTGCCAGCGGTTACTTTGTCTGCCGGGGCAACTCGCGCGCGTATGGGGACGGGATCGAAAACGGCGGGAGTGACATGGATAATCTGCGCAGGAACTTTGGCGACTTTATCGCGGAGCAATTGAATACCGTCGCGATAAGCGGTAAAGCGAGTTTCGGCCAGGGGTAAGTAAATGCCATCGTTCATTCCGTAACACGCCACGACTAGATCGGGCTTGAGCTGTGCGAGCACTCGATCCAAGCGTTCGTGCAAAGAGGGGCGCGGAAATTGGCCGCCGGCGTGTCCATCTTCCGAAAGTCCAGAGACTGTTTCGCTGGGCAAACCGATATCGATTATTTCGAATTGTCGCTTTGGATCTCGTAGACGAAGCTCCGTTTCAACAATCGCTATGTATTTTCCATCGTAGGTAATCGAGTCGCCCAAGAAAACGATGCGTTTGGCTTGTTCTATCGGCGACTGAGCCAAAAGCGTCGTATGCGCGGCGACGGCCAGGAACAGGATCAGGCCAAAACGCGAAATGCTTTTCATGAGTTAACTCTTGCTCACAGTACTGGTGTTGCGATGAAGCTCAAAATCGCCAATGGCTCGTAATTATTGCTGCAAGTTGATTTGGGTTACCAGCCATCGACGCACAAATTTCAGTTATATTATTTGGCGAGTTTTCGCGACAGATGCTTCGTGATCGTGACGGGAGTGCACAAGATGATAGTCGGTAGATTCAAGTTGCTGTTCGTTTTACCTGCGCTAGTCACGATCTTGGCTGGCGTTTTACCAGCCAACGAGATTTGGAATCAAACTCAGGGTAACGCCCTTCGATCAGGCAACATGCCGACAGCAGAAGTGCCCTCTGATTTGGGATTGCTTGGGGCGGTCGCGCTCAGTGATGGCGCTTACACATCGCCAGCCATTGCGGACGGCGTGGTCTACATGATCGATGGATCGGGAGTCGTGTTCGCGATCGATGCGAACACTCTACAAGTGAAATGGAAGTATGCGACTCGCGGAGGACCTGGAAACTGCAATAACGTCTCTTCTCCGGCAATCGTGGGCAAATACTTGCATGTCGGAACGATGGCCGGTTATTACTATGTGCTGGATCGAGCTAGCGGAACTGTGGTCAAAGAGATCGATTGCAAAGAAGCCATCTTTTCGAGTCCTGCGGTGGGCAACGATCGCGCTTATTTCGCCACGCTTGGCGCTCAAGTGTATGCGGTTTCTGCTGAAGGAAACATTCATTGGACATGGGACTTCGTCAAAGAAGTTGTCAAGTTCGACGGCAATCGTTGGAGCGGCGAAGATTGGCTGCGCATTCGTAAAGAACGTGTAACATGGCGCGATCATTTCGTCTGTTCGCGCGACATCTGTTTAGTTGGCAAGACGGTGGTCATGCCTGCCGGCGGCCGCACCGTTTTTATCGAGGACGCCGGGAACCAACCGAAACTGAAGCTGGTCGGTGAAATCCCAGCCTTTGCTGGTCAGGAATTTCCGGCTACGTTTGGACAAAGCGCTGATGAACAGGGAAACGTCTATGTCCAGTGGCATCGACGCGATAACGCTGGCCGAGTGGAAATTCTGCGCGAAGAAAACGGGCAACTAAGAGCGGACTTTGTGAAGGGTACGCAAACTGCCATCGAATTGCCAGGACTACTGAGCTTTTCCAGCGTCAGCGTGCGAGACGCGGCCGTCTATCGAGTTAAACCAGAAGCTGGGCTGGGACTGTGCCGCTTTCTGCCAGGCCAAGAATCTCCCGAAGTACTTTCCGCAGCACCTGCAATTTCTCCGCCGATCATTGCGGCGAAACATGTGCTGTACGGAGGCTTGGATGGCAAGCTGTACGTGGTGAGCCTCGATGGTAAAGAATCGCGGTCTTTCGCGACTGGTTTTGGCGCGCCGATATCGGCTCCGATTGCACTGGCTAACAAACGAGTTTTTGTTCCGTGCGAGGACGGATATCTGTACGTCTATGGTGAGAAAGGGAACGCCCCGAATCCTAAGCGAGAATTGAGTGTACGTTCGATTCGCAGTCCACTGACCGGGCCGCTGGCGGACGCCAAATACGATTGGTACACCAACTACGGAGACTTCGGTTGCACTAACGCGAATATCCAGCAACTCAATCCACCGCTGCGCATGCGCTGGGCGCGACGACTGGAGGGCACGGTAAAGCACTTGCCGGTTTGTGGTGGCGGACGCATGTATACTCACACCGCTGAAGGCCAAGTAATCGCGGTTGAGCAGGATACTGGTCGCTTACTTTGGCGTAGGCATTGGCCAGACGTTTACCTGTCATTTACGTCGCCACTCTATATCGATGGCAAACTGTTGATTCCGCAAGCTGGCCTGAAACGGTCGGTGGTTCGCTGTTTGGATGCGGCCAACGGTGCAATGCTGTGGGAAACTCCGTTCACGGGATCACCGAGTTGGAGTCGACAATTCCCGCCAGTCGTTCATGGAAACATCGCAATCTACGCCTCAGGATCGGGCGAGTACACGTACCAAGGAACCGAAAAGCCGTTTACGTTTAAAGGTACTCCTCAACCTGCGGACGGTGGTCGCGAAGTGATGAGCTGGATTTATTCGAACGATAACCCCTACTATCCCAAAGACAATCGGCCCCTGCTGTGGGCGTGGGACATAAACACTGGCAAGTTGTTGTGGCAAAAAGATTTTTCAGAATTTGGTCGCGGCGGCAACGATTGTGGGCTATGTCTGCTGGACGGCAAATTATTCTATTCGACGTTTTTTGGCTATTCTGCCAGTCAACGTGCGCGCCGGGGACTGCCACCCGAGAATAATGGCCTCACTGCCTGCCTCGAACCCAACACAGGAAACGTTGTCTGGCACACCAACAAGTATTATGTCACCGCCAAGTGCACGTTGTCGGCTCGCGATGGCCGATTGTATATCGGTGGCAATAACCAAGCCGTCGAGTCGACCAAAGATCGATTCGTGTGGTGCTTGGATGCGAAAGATGGTTCGCTGATTTGGCAATCCGATGCTATAACATCCGCGCTGAATGTCGTTACTGTCGGCAAACAGTTTATCTTCTCCAACGCATTGCGCGGACGTGGCAACGTATTTGACAGAACCAGCGGTAATGTTGTCGGAGGAGTGGATCACAACTATGCTTGCTGTCGGTTCACGATGTCCGAGCCATTTATTCTGGGCGCGAATATGGACATGATCGACCTATCGCAGGACAGCAAGCTGGTTTCGACGGGACCCGCCATCGATTCTCGCGAATGCCTGGGGGCAGTCGTCTCCAATGGACGGATTTTCTACATTTCTCAAGCGAGTGGTTTTGTGGTTTCGCAGACTTATGGCGAAGCATCCAAACAACTGCCAGCGGTTTGGGAACGACCGTAAAATTGGTTCCTTGTCCACGACTGATCGGCGATTCACTGAATTGTCCTAGCGCAATCGGTGGTGCTGTAGGATTCGCGCGTTCAAAATCAACTTTCGCTGATCACTGCCGTCGTTTCGGCGGTGTGTCTGGCGCTATTAATTCCCAGCCAACAACGTTTGACCAATTGGACTAAGTCGCTATTGCAAGATTAGTCATCGCAACATTTCCTGGTTCGAAAATCGATCGCGCCACCTTTCCCATCGCTGACGCATCGGGTTACGATGATACAAACTTGGCCATGACAGATTCTGCTTCCCTGAGTCGTTTCACTACAAAGCGCTAGTGGCAGTGAGAGAACCATGCAAACAAAGGTCGATAACCGACCCATGTCTGAAGAAACTTTACTGATTCAACGTTGTCTTGATCAATTGAACGCCGGCGATTCATCGGTGCGCGGTGAATTATTGCAAGTTGCTTGTCATCGACTGCATCGACTGACAGCGAAAATGAAACGCAGTTTCGAACGAGTTGGTCGCTGGGAACAAACCGAGGATGTGCTACAGAACGCTTCATTGCGACTGTATCAATCGATGAAGGACGTACATATCGCGGATGTACGCCATTTTTTTCGGCTGGCGGCAATGCAAATCCGTCGCGAGTTGATCGACCTCAGCCGGCACTATCATGGACCGCAAGGCATCGGTGCGAACCACGCGTCGCATCCGGCTGGCGGCTGCGCATCGGATAGCCAGGGGCAGGAGGTCGCCAGATTCGAGCCCGCCGCCGAATCGCTGGATGAATTTCAGATGCAACAGTGGGGTGACTTTCATCGTTGCGTTAGCGAGTTACCCGATAAAGAACGGGAAGTGTTCGAGCTGCTTTGGTATCATGAGATGAATCAAGAGGAGGCTGCAGAACTGTTGAAGATCTCCACGCGTACCATCAAGCGGATTTGGCGTTCGGCGCGGTTGATCTTGCACGGACGCCTCAGTGAACAGACGCGAACTAGTTTTTAGAATGTCGTAGTGTCATGCAGGATGACCATCCGCGGCCCAATGTGCTCAGCCCCGCTGATCGTGAAGTCATGGAAGATTTGCTTGACCAGTGGGAATCGGCCTGCGAGGCCGGTCACACGGTAACGCTGGCAAATCTATGCGCCGACCATCCTCACTTGGAACCGGCAGTACGACAACGCGTCGACGCGCTGCAAGCCATGGATCGTCGATTGGGTGACGAAGCGCCCGCGCCGCCCGCATGTGAAACGCTGCGCTTGACGACCGAAATTGAGAGCTTGCAATTCGTCGCCAAAGGCGGCTTGGGATCAGTCTACGTTGGCCAGGACAGCCGGGTACATCGACGCGTGGCCATCAAATTCATGCACGATCACTTGGCAGCCAATGTTCTGTATCGCCAGCGATTCGCGCTGGAATCCGAAGTAACTGGACGCCTCGAGCATCCCGGCGTTATCCCACTATATGGAATTGGCCAGACCAATTCAGGAGCTCCATTCTATGCTATGCGGTTTATCGACGGCGTTTCGATGGACAAAGCGATCCATGGATATTTTCATCCCAGTCTGAATGCAGACGTCGATCCGGCACAAATCGAACAGCAGCGAGCTCTGGAATTTCGCAGAATATTGACGAGCTTCGTTTCTGTATGCAAGACGATCGCTTACGCTCATAATCGCGGCATCGTCCACCGCGATATCAAGCCCGCCAATATCATGCTCGGCCGCTACGGCGAAACCATCGTCGTCGATTGGGGGCTGGCGTCCACCGTACAACGCGACGCACGATTCAAACAGAGTGGCGAGAAGACATTGTTGCCATCCAGTAATGACACCAGCGGCTCGTCGGGGCACGGTGGCGGAACACCGGCGTACATGAGCCCCGAGCAAGCCTCGGAGTTGGCACCGACGCCGGCCAGCGACATTTACAGTCTCGGAGCCACGCTGTTCAAAGTCATATGCGGTAAGCCACCGGTCGAAGGTGTATCGCTCGAGGACGTGAAACAGAAGATAATCCAGGGCCGACTAGTGGATGCGATTAAAATTCAGCCTTCGGCCGATCGATCGTTAGTGGCAATCTGTCGCAAAGCCATGGCGCTTCAACCGTCCCAGCGCTATGAAACAGCGCTCGATTTAGCTGACGACGTCGAACGTTTTCTCGCCGACGAACCAGTATCCGCGTTTCATGAACCGGTCACTGCCAAACTTGCGAGATTGGCGCGGCATCATCGATTGGCCGCCCAAGCGGCGCTGCTGGGGCTGCTGAGTTGCTTGATTATTGCAGGCGTAGCCACGGTCTGGCTGAGCGCCTACGCCTCGCGCGAGCGAACTGCACGGCATGATGCACAGGAACTTCAGCAAGTTGCCGAGAGTACGCGACGCGACAACTTGGGCATGTCCGCAAGATTTCTTGCCAAATCAATTGCCCAAGAAATTGATCTTCGCTGGCGAGTTCTCGAAACCGAAGCGAGCTCGTCGGTGCTGCGCAATCTGGTCGCTGAGTACAATCGGGAACATCAACCCGGTTCAAAGCCGACCGCCGAATCGCTGAACCAAGCGCAACAGTGGCTCGATAAGCGTTTCATCGCGCACAGTTCTGCCGTCAAAACGGCCTCATGGTTCGTCAACAGCTTGGATGGAACACAACTGGCGCGCTCGCCGGCTGGCGAAAGTATCGGTAAGAACTTCGCACACCGCGACTATTTTAGCGGGTTGGGCAAGGACTTCGAACCATTGCGAGAAGCAGCCGCAGCCCCAATTCCGCTTGAGAATCGCATTGTGTATATGTCAGCCGCATTTGAAAGCACCAACACGCGAACGTTGATGGTCGCTTTTTCAGTACCTATTTGGAACGACGGACCTGAGAATTACCAGCGCCAGCGCATCGGCATCTTGTGCATGACTGTTGAGTTAGGAGATTTTGCATTAGGGCAGAATTCGTGGTTAGTCGACACCCGCGAGACATCGTTTGACCAGCAGACGGGCTTGGTCTTGCATCATCCACGCATCAAACAACTCGACAAGTCGCATGCGCTACCTAGCGTCTCGCGCGCGTTTCTCGACTCAGCCAAGCAGCTACGCGAGTCAGCGACGCAATCCAGCTCCATCGCCAATGGTCAGACGGTGTCTAGCGTTTCGCCGGTCTTGGATCCTGTCGATCAAGTTACTAAATTGGTTGCCTTTGCTCCCATCGTCATCATGGGACGCCCCGCCAACATCGCGGACTCAGGCTGGATCGTTGTCGTGACCGAAGCAAGTCGTTAGCCGAGCGGCAGATGAAAGCGTACCAATTGTTACCCGAAGCGTGAGCGAGGAATCAACGTGAATCACTTCGCTCACACTTCGGGTTACGGTAGACTCTCCTCTGCCCCTCGCCTTAGTAGCCGAAGCCATTGGCACCCTTTCATAGCCGCAACAATCACTGTAGGCTTGTCAAACCACTGATAAGTTTTTTTCCAAGTGAGTTAGTATCGCTCGAGAAATAAGTGTCAGGTACCTTTTGCGAGAAACTCGTCCTTCGGGTGCTGCGCACAAAAGGTACCTGACACTTATTTCTCGGCTATTCCTTAATGGAACCATCGCATGATTTCTCCGGTAAACGCGATAGCGACTCTAGAAGCGATGGGGATCTCCCACGTGGTGTGGATTCCCGATTCGCTGTTTGGCCAGTGGGAAGGCCATTTGCAGAATAGCTCATTGCGATTGATTCGTGTCTGCAGGGAGGGCGAGGCATGGCCATTGGCAGCGGGATTGTGGGCCGGTGGCGCTCAACCGCTGGTCATCATGCAAACGACGGGTCTGTTCGAGTCCGGGGACGCGTTGCGCAATGTTGGGTTCGATCTCAAGTGTCCACTATATGCTTGGATTGGTGTCAGGAATTGGCTCAATCCTAATTCGCCTGATTCGGCACGTCGATTCGCCGTGCCACAAGTCGACGCCTGGCAACTTGACCATGTATGGGTCGAAAACGATGGCGATTTTGGTCGAGTAAAGGAACACTACGCCGATTGTCGAACTGCCGCGCGACTTGGAATTGCTCTGATTGCAGAAGGAGCGGGCTGACATGTCGCGAAGAATTGACGAACTGGACGAAAGTTCACAAGCGCGGTTGCCGTGCGAAGACGTACTACGAATTCTGGCGGAATATCGACGCGATGATGAGATCGTGGTTACCAACCAAATGTCGGCGCGAGTATGGCCCGCTTTTTCTGAGCACGAACTCGATTTCAATTATTTGTCTTCAACCATGGGAGGCGCGATTCCATTAGCGTTAGGACTAGCTCTGGCCAAACCTGAGCTGCAGGTAATCGTGCTGTCGGGCGACGGTTCGCTACTGATGAATCTGGGGTGTTTGGCAACGGTGGTTGCATCCAACATTGAGAACTTGACGGTGGTCCTACTCGACAACGGACTGTACGAAGTCACCGGTGGCCAGCAAACCGCCGGCTCACTGGCCAAAGTGGACTTTGCTGCGATCGCCCGGGGATGTGGTATCGAAAACTCTATAGCCGTTCAAAATGCTGAACATTGGCGCGAGCTAATATCCAAGCGACGCACCAAGTGTGCTATTCAGTTCTACGCAATCAAAGTTGACCGAATTTCTCCAGCGACTCCGCGTAATTCTACGACCAAAGTTGATGAAAAAATCAAAGCGCTGCGTGAGCGGCTAACTCAAAAATCTGTTGCCCACCGGCAACAATCGTGCTGAAAAAAACACTTCAGATCGCTTTGCGTTGATATTCTGCATCATGGAAGTTGTGCAAAGCGAACAAAATCTGTGTAGCGCCCTTTTCCGCATTGGGTACGTTTGGGGAGCATTCGAATTTGCCCGCATTTTGCCAGGTTTGTCCGACTCCCAGTCATTTCATAACCTAGGTTTGAATTAAGGACCGAAGTCTCGGCGCAATCGCCAAATGAACTTTGGCGCCGATCGGCCACGAGTAGTTTTCCAAGATCAGCTCCTTCAAGAGAAGGCCCAACTCGAAATGACTTGCTCAATGACCAATTCATTTTCGCGATCTGCTGCGAAGCGCAGGTGCCAGACCCGAAATCGGAGTGGAACTGCGGCTGTGGAGACAGCCGTGACATTGCCGCTGCTCGCGGTATTAGTGTTTGGTTCTATCGAATCAGCGAACGCAATTTTTACTCGGCAGTCCCTAGAGGTTGCCGGCTACGAAGTGGCTCGCGAAGTTACGAGGCCAGGCGCTACGCCAACGCTGGCTGCCACGCGCGCTCAAGAGGTTCTGTCGGCTAGAGGAATCAACAACTACGAACTGCAAATTACGCCGACAATTACTGCAGCTACCGCCAGAGGCACCGAAGTTAGCGTACTGGTGAGGACCAATGCAACTGGCATTGGAATCGGTCCGTTACGATTCTTTAAAGACAAGACACTCGAAGCGCAGACCTTTATGGTGCGATTGTAATCGCCTCACAGTCACACTGCGGAGTACTCATCAGAATACAGTTCAATCAAGGAGAACGCCCAGGTCATTTCAAAATTCTCATCTGGCACGAATCTACTCGACTAGCATCCAGGACCTACACCATGTTTTTTCATCAACGTACTATCTGTTCTAGCACCAAGACCAGCCCGCGGCGCGGAGCGGCACACATTCTGATTGCCGCCATGTTGTTTACGTTTGTTGTAACTGCGGCGCTGACGGTTGATTACTCGTATATGCAATTGATTCGAACTCAGCTTCAGTCCTCCACGGACGCTGCCGCCAAAGCGGGTGCAGAAGCCCTTTCCCGAACTGAGGATGCTACCGCAGCTCGAAATGCCGCAGTCTACTACGCTGCGAAGAACAAAGTGGCCGGAAAACCATTTACGATCCAGCCAGCAGATGTAATTATCGGGCGCGTCACTTCGGGTTCGAATGGCAAGTGGCAATTTTCGGAGAATGGAATGCCTGCCAATGCCGTGCGTATTGACGGTAAAGTGGCCGACACGGCTGCGCACAAGGCGATCCCTTTGTTTTTCGCACCAGCCCTAGGACATTCCAAGTTCTCAACTAAAGCCCAATCCACCGCGGGACAACAAGAGGTCGAAGTTTGTTTGTGTCTGGATCGATCGGGGTCCATGCTATTCGATATGTCTGGCACGGACTGGGTCTATCCATCTGGCAATCCAAGGCTATCGACCTTTACTGCGTGGGGTACTTTGTGGCAAAATCATTTGTCACCACCTCACCCTACCCACAGTCGCTGGGCCGTTTTGCGCGATTCTGTGGACTTGTTCCTGACCGAAGCTGCCAACTTTTCGACTCCTCCGCGCGCGGCCTTGGTGACTTGGGGCACGAATTACAGCATGCCGATCTCTCCCTATACGTTTTATCCATCCTCTTCGACCGATTACGGCTTGCCGACAGCCTCGACGTCCAGTTCCACAAACTTTTCTGAAGTACGTAACTCGGTCCACGCGAGAAACACAATACCGATGATGGGAGGTACGAATCTGTCGGCAGGTTTGGACCGTGCGGTCGCAGTATTAAAAGGAACAAACAGCAAATCATTGTCCAGTAAAGTCATCATCCTGATGACCGACGGTCAGTGGAACGATGGGCGCCATCCGTCGCTGGCAGCCATGGATGCTCGCGCAGCCGGGATCACGGTTCACACGGTTTCGATGTTAACCGCCTCACAACCGGATCTACAACAAGTCGCCAACATTACTGGCGGAAAATACTACTGGACTACAAACCAAGATCAACTGCGCGCTGCGTTTCGAGACTTAGCAAGGCAATTGCCAGTTGTGCTTACCGATTAACCCAATGGAGCAAAGCGTTTGCCTTAGGGGTCGCGCGTTCCAAAATCAAAATTGGCGGGGAAACATTTTGCGAAAGATATTGTGTAACCCCCGCCAATTTTGAACGCGCGACCCCCATCGCCTCGCCTCGCAAGCCACCTGGACGATCGTCCGTGGATTCAGTGCGTTCCCCAGGAAAAACAGTCGCGCAAATGCAATCACCCTTCAAGATCAGATTCTCAACACTCCAACTGTCGAAAGTAGATTCATGAAATTGCGCAGAAAGGCATTGAATCGGCGCGCAAGAAAAGGAACGGTTACCGTCGAGTTTGCGCTTGTTGCTCCGCTGCTATTTATGCTGTTTCTGGGCTCGATCGAGATCACTCGTTTGAATTTCATTCGGCAAACGGCCAGCAATGCCGCTTATGAAGCAGCGCGCAAAGCAATTGTCCCGGGAGGTACGTCCGCGGATGCAACTGCGGCGGCAACAAACTTACTCAACGCCGTCAAATGCGGAGCTGGCGTGACTGTGACGATCACAGAAACAGCTAGCAATGTAACGGCCTCTGTGAGAATACCAGTCAATCAGAACTCGTGGGGAATCGGCAGGTTCTCTTACGGAATGAACGTCCAGCAATCATGCACTTTGTCCCGCGAGTCGGTCCAGGGGACATAATCGTGAGAACATGCGCATAACGCAGCGCGCTGGGCTCTAAGATTAATTCACTTCTGGGATTGAAACTGGAAAAATCTTGTTTCCAGAAGTCTCTCGACGTAAAATTTCGATGGCCTGTTGGACGAGGTACTGTCGACTTGCAGCCAGGTCATGCTGTTCGCCATGATCGTTGCTCAAATCGTATACTTCCCAAGGGCCGGGCGATTTTGAATTTAGCTGCTGCCGAATCACTTTGAAATCACCGATGCGCACTGCAACTTGTCCGCCGTATTCTGGGAACACCCAGACCATTGGCTTGCCTGAGTGTGATTTGTCGGCGCCGAGTAGTCCGGTCATAGTGGGCCATAGTGTCTCGCCATCACAGTCTGGTGGCTGAGAAAGTCCAGCGGCATCGCACAGCGTCGGTAGCCAATCGGCGAAGTAACCGGGCGTATTATTAACGCTCCCTGGCGCTATATTTCCTGGCCAACGCACAATCATCGGCACGCGAATGCCCCCTTCGTACAAACTCCCTTTATAACCGCGAAGGCCCGCGGTGCTGTTGAAGAATTGCGGATCAGCGCCGCCGATATGGAAATGCGTATTAGGTTGCCCGGGATGTGTGGTGCCATTGTCGCTAGTGAATACAAACAGAGTTTGACGAGTCAGCCCAAGTCGCTCCACAACGGCCATGACCTGCCCTACGTATCCATCCAAATCGGAGATCATCGCTGCGTAGGACGCGCGCGGACGAGCGTTGGGAAGATAGCCACATTGACCACGATAGGCCTCTGTATCCCACTCGCGCGGATATCGATCGACTGATTCTTTGGGCGGATGCATTGCCACATGCGATTCGATAAACGGCAAGTACAAGAAGAATGGACGATCACGGTTGTGTTCCACAAACTTGACCGCTTCGGATATCATCAGCTTGGGAGCGTACGCCTGTCCGAGCCAGTCCTCTTGCCGCACTTCCCCGTCGGGCTGCTGGCTGTGCCCGGGAATCGGTTTGGGATTGATGGCAACTTTGTCTGTGTTTCTCCATAGGTGAGGCGGGTAGTAACTATGCGCCACACCTTGGCAGTTGTATCCATAGAACAGCTCAAATCCTTTGCGATTCGGTTCACCAGTGCTGCCTACCGGTCCGAGGCCCCACTTGCCCATCGCACCGGTGGTATAGCCGGCTCGCTGAAATAACATGGCCACAGTAACCGCTCCTTCGCTGAGCGGATATTGGCCTTCGTCGTATTCGGGCAACAGCGTCTTGGCTTGGCGATTTCCACGAATTTCGGCATGTCCCAAATGCTTGCCGGTCATCAAGACACACCGCGAGGGCGCACATACAGGTGCACCGGAGTAATGGCGAGTGAATCGCATGCCCTCGGCCGCCAGTCGATCGATGTTGGGCGTGAGAATTTTCTGTTGACCGTAACAGCCCGTTTCGCCCCACCCTAGATCGTCAGCAATGATCAAGACGACATTCAGCTTTTGCGACAACTGGCCGCTTGGCCTTGTGGACTGGGGCTGCTCGGCCTGACTTTGGCCGACAATAGCGATGGCTGCAACCGTTGCCACCAACATGATTCGCAAGGAAAACAACATGGGAGTTCCCGATTGGGAGAGTGACGTCCGCCCTCGGCGCCAATCATTCCATTACTTCGACTGCAAACTGCCGACTCCACTAGGCAGTTCATAAATTGCCTTGGCTTCTGCTGCGGTTAGTGCGCGATTGAACACTGCCAAGTCATCGAGATCGCCTGTGTAGTAGATGCCAATCATGAGAGCCACTTTTTCGAGGTCCCAATGAAACTGCATCGGGCGCCGCACTGAACCGCGCGGTGCACCATCGATGTATAAGGTCGCCGCAGCATCCTTGCCAGCGGCGGAATTGATGTCTTCAAAAGTAAATAGGACGTGCGTCCATTTGTTCGACGAGAAAGGAGGATTCTTGACGGTTACCATCGGCCGTTGATCGAGCGGTAATTTTTCCCAAGCAATGTTGGTCGGGTTCCAAAACTTGAAATCCGCAAACACTCCCAAGCGAAAGTCGCGGGGCAAATCTTTGTCGAAGTCTACAAAAAATGCCGCATCGTTCCAGGTCTTGTCGGTGATCTGAATTGGATCGCAATAACCCGGCGCTAAATCACGGTTGGGGTCCAATCTCATCCACACCGAAACCGTCCCCGACCAATCTGCGTTGCGATAATGTACCGCGGTTCCGGGATAATACAACACGCTATCGTGTTTCTTTAAAAATCGTATCGCGTCGCCATATCGACCAGCGGCTGGCGCGATCTGCGCAAAGCCGCCATGGTTGCCGACTCGCACCGATTTTCGCGCTGGCGAATCCGCAGTATGAACCTGTAATCGCCCGCCCGGAACCGTCGCATCTTCACTGCCATCGAAAGCAGCATGAAACACCAGTGCAGTCGACAGCGTCGAAGGGACTTGAGCTTTACAGCAAGTGATCGCCAGTTGCCAACACAAAACACAGCTAACCAAACTCAAGCACATCTGACGCATCACACCCATGGTGTCTCTCCACAATGTTCTCGTTGCGCGCGGTGACTAAGTCGCGTACTCAGTTCTGGTCGCGCCTGCGCAGCGATACGTTGTAGTGAGTCGCGCGCGTACTTTCAAGTACCGAACTGTTTTCGATAAATCGCTTGGATCAGACTCTCGGTGTCCTTGAACTTAGTACCCGATGCGAGCGCTTGGTCAATCAATTGACGCGCATCGGATTCCGTGTGGCCGAGCGCTAGCAGTGCACGATAAGTTTCCTCGACGACACCGTCGGATATTTCTTGGCCGCTAGGTGTTTCGCGCCGAACGAGCAATGCGAACTTAGGCATCTTGCGTCGAAGCTTGGCAATGATGCGCTCCGCAGTTGCTGGCCCAACGCCCGGTAGAGCCGACAGCGCCTTGGCGTCCTGTTGCTCAATCACTACAGCGATATCTTGAACCGGTTGAGTCATCGCTCGCAGAGCCTTCTTTACTCCGACTCCGTCGACGGAACAAAATAGTTCAAAGAACTCACGTTCGACCGTCGTCAAGAATCCGACCAAGCGCGGCATTAGTTTGCCACCCGTGGCAGCATTGCCTTCCAAGTAGTGAATCGTATGCAGCACAACTTCGCGATTTACCTGCGACTGCATATGCCGGCGAGTGTACTCGGCAATTAACACTTCGTATTCCATGGGAGGAATACTGAGGGTCGCAATTTCTTCTTCCAACGAAACAAGTTTGCCTGAGATCTTGGTGATCATCGATCGAAAGTTTCCTGACGTTGTTGAAACGCTACTTCTGGTGGATGCGCTAACCCACGAATCGCTGAGTGATGATGGCGGGCAATTTCAAGTAATGGTAATGGCACAGGGCGATCGCCAATGCATCCGCAATGTCGGCTGGTTCGATGGGCTTTGGCAATCTCAATTGCTGCTGAACCGCCAATTGCATTTGGCTCTTAGGTGCACGACCGTTGCCCGTCAGCATCTTCTTGACTTTGGTTGCAGGGTAAGAGATCACGCACAAGTTGGCTTGTGCCGCAGCAAGGCAGATAACTCCCCGCGCGTGCCCCATCAAAATTGCCGTCGTCGGCCGATCGTAATGCGAATAAAGCTGCTCCACAGCGAAATGCGCTGGCTTGTGTAACGCGATGACTTCCGTGGTCCCTTCGTGCAGTTCTTTTAATCGGTCCTCAATTGGCCTGCCCGGTCGGCAGCGAATTGCTCCCGCATCCACCAACTGCACGCCAGTCTTAGTAATTCGCAAAATACCGTAGCCGGTAGTGCCCAGCGCGGGATCGATCCCCAATATCAATTGCCCATCCATGTTATTGCCCTTCTCTATCCAATTCGGGTCGGTCGCATTCTAAGTCGATCGCATTGCACGATCCATCAAGCCTTTTCCCAAATCGTGCCTTCTTTCAAGTCTTGCAAGGAGATCCCCAGTTTGGTCAGTCCATTGCGAATAGCATCAGCGGTCGCAAAATTCTTAGTCGTTCGCGCGTCGGCTCGCAACTGAATCAACAACTGCATCAGTTGATCGACCAGTTTAACAGAGTCGTCGTTCGCTCCTTTGCGCGGCTGCTTGATAAACAACCCCAGTACCGCTCCCAATTCGCGCAGGACGGACATCGCACTAGCAAATTGGGTCAGATTCTCGTTAGTCCTTTTCTTCGCGTCCTCTAAACCGGATTGATCGACAAACCGATTGATTGCCCGAGCCATATCGAACAAATCCGAGACCGCGCCGCCAGTATTGAAGTCGTCGTACATTTTCTCGAGGTACGAAGTGCGCAGTCGCCCAACTTCGGCCATCAATTCACCCTGGCCATGTTCGCGGATAAAATGATTTCCTGCAGTTCGCGTGGTCGCGTAATGCAGTTCCCGAGACGACTCCCCGGCCTTGCTAGACGAATCATAAAAGGGTTCACCGGAAATGCGTTCAAACCGCTGAATCAATCGATAGAAAGCGGTCAATGCTTGGCCAGCCTCTTCCAAGCCCTCATCGCCAAATACGATGGTCGAACGATAGTGCGAGCGCAGCAAGAAGAAACGCATTCGCTCGCCGGTGTATTGCTCGATTTGCTTGGCCAAGCCACCTGCTCCCTTGCTGCGACTGATCTTGGCCGAAACATCTGCTTGGGGTGCTTCCGTCGCATCACTCTCTGAGTCGCGCTCGCTGCGGCCACCCACCTTCCCAGCGCTGGTCGCCGCTCGCATCAAACCATTATGCATCCAGTAGCGAACCATCGGCACTCCGTGGCAACATCGGCTCTGTGCCAATTCGTTCTCGTGATGCGGAAAAATCAAGTCGAGCCCACCACCGTGGATATCAAACGTTTTTCCAAGAATCCGGCGGCTCATTGCAGAACATTCGATATGCCAGCCTGGTCGACCTTGGCCCCATGGGCTATCCCAGGCCGGTTCACCTGGTTTGGCCGACTTCCAGAGTGCGAAGTCGCTGGACGATCGCTTGCGCGAGGCCGCTTCGCCGCCTTCGCCTTGTTGGCTTTCCGCGGTCCGATTGCTCAACTGACCATAGTCGGTATCGCGAGTCACATCGAAAAAGACATCGCCGCCGCTGGCGTACGCGTAATTGCGCTGGATCAGTTCTTCGATGAAGCGAATGATCTCGTCAATGTTATCCGTCGCGCGAGGCAGGTGATCGATCTGGTTAACGCCCAGCGACTGCAGATTCGCCAGATAATCCATAGTCATCTCGGTCGCCACCTGGGACATCGTGATTCCACGCTTGGTGCTGGACGCGATCAATTTGTCATCGACATCGGTGATGTTGACGACCCAGGTAACTTCAAAGCCGCAGTAAACTAGAAATCGTTTGATCGTGTCGAAGATAACGGGACCGACCATGTGTCCGATGTGAGCTTCTGCGTACACAGTGGGTCCACACAGATACATGCCAACCTTTCCCGGTTGGACAGTTCGAAATGGTTCTTTCTGCCGCGTAAGGGTGTTGTAAATGCGAATATTGCAAGTATCTTTTTCGGTTGCCGAATCGGTGGATGTTATCGTAGCGGTTGCCACAGGAGACTTCCTTTGCTGTGCAGATTGCTCGTCATAAAGCGACCGAACAAAGTAGCAATTAATACTGTACAAGCGACATTTGCTAGCAAATTCAGTAGCTTGTCGCGCCTCAAGATCGGCGATTATACGGAGTTAACGCGACTTGTGCATGGCCAATCCCGCAGCTCACCAGCGTCAAATCGTTTCGGCGGAGGACTGTGAACTACTGAGTCTTTCCTAAGATCGCACAAACAGCTTGAGAACATGCCGGTTGAATTTCTTTGAGCGCTGCGAGCAAGATTTGTCTCGCGGATTGCCAATCAAGATTCACTCGGTGAGCAAAGCGTGTGCGAACGGTAAATACCGGTTGCTCAGGCAAGAAGACTTGATCAACGTGTGGAATGTCCGCGATGTCAGCTTCAACTTCGTATCGATGGCAAGTCGGGTCTTGCTTCAGCCGCGTCATAGCATGCCGGATAAATTCAGCTTTGGAATCAAACCAAAAACGCAGTTCGTGCGGAGCATAGAAGATCGCTTTTGCTGCCCAGTGGCTATGGTTTTTCAAGGATTCCAATGAGGTAGTGCTATCGAACCGAATCGCTTGCAAATGCAACCTCGCCATATTGGTCAGCTCGGCGATTCGCAAAATTTCCATACCCGCTGTCCAGCGAGGATTGATTTCCAGCAGATACAACTGCGCATCAGTAGTTTCAACCAAGTCCATCTGCAACCAACCGCGATAGTTAGTGGAACTATAGATTCGCATGGCCAATTCCGTCAGGTCCGAGACGTAGGATTCCGGCAAATCGATCGGCCCCAGCGAACCTCGGTAGATCATCGGTTTCGGGCCTGGCCAGTCCTCACCTGAGAGCGACTCAGTTGCTCCACAGTACTGTGGGCCGTCGGGAAAAATAACAAAATAGACGCCGATGCTGCTGCCCTGAATAAATTTCTGCCAATAGCCGAACGGATTATCTGAGGTATCAACGGCGCTGCGAATTCCCAATCCGCCGCTGGATGCGTACGGCTTCCAAATCCATTTTGCAGGATCGACCCGGGGTTTGCAGTCGCGTGATTCTGGAAAATTGATACCAGTTCCGTGGACTAATTGTCGTAGAGATTCAATGGATCGGCACGCCAACAGCGATGTGCGATCCATCCCTTGCAGCAGGCCACGATCACAGAGGCTGCTGACCAGCTCAGGCAGATTTTCCATTCCACCTGCTAGCAACACGGTGTCGATCGCGTTTCGCTGAATAACCTCATCGATACCCTGTGGCCAATTTGGAATCGATACACATTGTGCGACTAGGCTGGTATCTTGGTCATTAAAGTGGTCGATAGCGAGAACTTCGTAGCCCAAATCAGAAACAGCTTCGGCCAGCGATCGGACGGAGTAACCTAAAACCGCGACCCGACGCGATTTCTTTGGGCTTACGTTGTCGTGAGGTAGCGGCATAGGTCATTGAAAAGGAATCTGAGTGAACCTAGAATGACACACTATACGTACTTGGCGATTCCCAGAAGTGAAAACTAACAAATTCGGAGAGAGATAACCATGCGAATGCTAATACCCAGTTTGATTCTTGCTGTGGCAATGTGTGTTGGTTGCGAAAAACCAGCAGATAGCTTCCCGACGCCAGCCGCTCCGGGTGGCAGCAGCGGAACCAGCGACGCAGCTCCTGAAGCGGCCGCACCACCGGCTGCCGATGCAACTCCCGCAGCAGCCGATGCCCCCAAAGCTGACGCACCTGCGGCCGACGCTCCCAAAGCTGAAGAAGCCGCTAAACCCGCCGATGCGCCTCCAAAAGCCGCTGGTGCTGCGATCGTTCCCAGCGGTTCGATCAAGCTCGTAAGCAAGACGTTGAAAGTGCCCACGATGAGCTGCCCGCACGGCTGCTGGCCAGCCGTCAAGGAAACCTTGGAAAAGCAACCCGGAGTCGCATCTGTCGAACTCGCCAAACAAGCCAACGAAACCGAGATCAGTAATCCGCAGGTTACCGTCAAACTGAACAACAGTTTCGACTTGAATGCCGCTATCGCTGCATTGGCTGCCGCCGGTTTTGAAAACGCTATCGAAGTGAACTAGTATCGATCTCGAATTCGATTTGTATAGTGGCGATTTTTCGAAGCGCCACGATTGCAACTGAACGACCCCAGTGAAACCGGTGCGACATCCCGCAGTCGCACCGGTTTTTTTCGTTTGCCTCCAGCCATTGCAGATGAGGGAAGTGGCAGGCGTGAAACCTTCTACGCAGCAGTATCAGCGCTGAGGAATTCTTGCGATTGCCTTGGGGAACGGTGGCGGGCGATTTGTATCGTCCTGATGGAATCTCAGTGCGTCGTCAAGACCAGTAAAAGCAAATTCAAAAGTGATCTACTTGGGTCAATGAAGAGATTGAGCGCGTAGCAAGCGGATTTCAATGGCCTTCTGGATGGAATTGCTAGATAGCCGATAAGGCGACTTTGCCCGCGAAGCGGGCGCGCGTCAGTCCCAACGGGACGGTCCTACAATAGCCTAGGGTGGAGCGTAGCGGCAACGCCGCGTAGCGCAACCCTAGGAGCGGGACGCCAAAATCCACATTAGTCCCAACGGGACGGTCCTATCGTTCGCATCGATAATCGATTCAACATTCATCCCGCAAACACAGACCAACCTTGGAAAACGATGATGCCCCAATCGCTCGCACAGATCTATGTACACCTCGTATTTAGTACCAAGGAGCGCAGACGTTGGCTCGACACCGACGAATTGCGAACGGAATTGTACGCCTACATGGCAGCAATCCTGCGCGACAATGTCGATTCGCCTGCGGTGCTAATCGGTGGTGTCGAAGACCATGTGCATGTGTTGATGTCGATGAGCCGCAAATTCGCGTTGATGGATATCGTTCAACAGGCCAAGGCGGAAACTTCCAAATGGATTAAAAGAAGCAAGGGATCTGGTGACAATTTCGCGTGGCAAGCGGGCTACGGAGCATTCTCGGTGAGCGCATCGCAGGTCGAAACCGTAAAAGGTTACATAGCGCGTCAGGCCGAACATCACCACCGTCAATCATTTCAGGATGAGTTTCGTGTATTGTGTGCCCGCCATGAATTGCCATTGGATGAACGTTACGCGTGGGATTAGGGCCGTCCCGTTGGGACTAATGTGGAACTCTCGTGATCCGTTTCCTAGGGTTACGCTACGCGGCGTTGCCGCTACGCTCCACCCTAGGCTATTGTAGGACCGTCCCGTTGGGACTAATGTGAGCGATTGGCAACTTCCAAGTCACAACTTTGGTCTGCCGCTCGCCTAAAGGTAATTCGGAATGCGGTTCGTAGCTGCCAATTGTGGCTCCACTGGGACAAGCCCAGATGGAAGCCATCAATCGCAATAAACAATTAGCAGACTTATCCGATCAACTTTTTCAGTTGTGCGATATATCTCGGAATGGCGATCTTAGGTTCTTCCTCAGATTCGTATTCCAGGGCAACCCAGCCGCTGTAGCCTACGTCGCGCAGAATTTGAAGGATCTTGGCTAGGTCGGCAGGTTCGTCTGTGTTGCCGCGATGAATCTCTACTTTGATTTGCGCATTGACCGCGTAGGGAGCAATCTTCGCGAGTTCGGCATATGGGTCGGCTGATGAGCGAAAGTTGCCGGAATCAAAGTTGATGCCAATTGCAGGTGAGTCAACCTGCTGAACGATTTGCAGCAAGTCCTTGGCATGCTCGGTAACGCCACCATGGTTTTCCAGCGCTAGCATCACGCCTTGCCGAACAGCATGTTGGCAAGCGATTTGACAATGTTGGGCACATCTCTTCAAAGTCACGGCCAAGTCTTCACCTTTGGGCTGCCGACCCGCGAAAATGCGAATGGCTGGGGCACCCAGCTTGGCATAGTGATCGATCCAAGTACGAGTGTGTTCCAAATCGTCAGCCAGTTTGACCGTATCCAGTTGGCAATAATCATTGCTTATTGCTCCGCCGGAAATCGTAATCCCGCGCATATGGCAATGCCGCTTTAACTTCATCAAATAACTGTCGTCAACTTTTTCTGGGAAATAGTACGACGTTAGTTCGGCACCGGGAATGCAATTGTCAAAACAGAAATCGACGAACTGAAACAGGTCCATCGACGGAGGCGTGCCAGCGCGCGATTTTCCCAAGTACTTGCGCATCGAATAGGCTGCCAGGCTCAGTCTCAATTGGCCTGGCTTGGGACGCTCGATCGGATCGATTGCCAGTACCCGTTGCCCAATTCCGACTGTCAACAAACCCGAGCAAGTAGCCACGAAATCGCGACGTTTCATCACAGAGGTCTCCTCGAAGTACCATCCAAACTACCGAAAACTCATTTCCAATGGTACCAAAGCCCAAACCGTAGTACGACCCCGCCGAGGCAACAATGAATCGCGAATCATCAGGTCGATCGATGTCAGTTTGAATCCGCGCTCGCGCAGCAATTGGATACCTTCCTGGTTCAGTTGTTGAGCGAAACGAAAGTTGCCTGAATTCGCCAGCCCGGCCGCCAATCCCGATCCCATGCCCAACAAGTTGCCGCTCATGCCAGCCAGGCTGATATCGCTTTCGTCGTCCTCGCCCAGCAGTTCAAACAAACTGAGCCCCGATGACGGTTCGGGCCGATGGACCACTTTGTAATTTTCTAACTTAGCGCGCTTGGCGGCAGCGACCAACGAATCGTCCAGACCGCCGAGTTCGTCGATCAGTCCATTCTGCTTGGCTTGTTCGCCCGTCCAAACTCGGCCACCGGCTAGCGATTTCAGCTTTTCCACGGGGATCTTGCGCGACGTACCAGCCAATTCCAAAAAGCGATCGTAAACTTCATCGATGAACCGCTGCAGATTCTTGCTATCGCTTTCATTCCATTCTCGATCGATCGCATCGGCAGCCGCAGATTCGTCCAGCGCAACCGACTCGACATGAATTCCGACGCGCCGGAGCAACGATCCGAGGCTGAGTTTCATTGCGAACACACCGATCGAACCGGTGATTGTGCCTTTCTCTGCGTAGATTGGCTGACCGATGCAGGTCACCCAGTAGCCACCCGACGCGGCCATTTCGCCCATTGAAAATACTACCGGCTTGGCCTTCGCGAGCGATTCGAGCGCCATGCGCACCGCTTCGCTGGCCGTGGCGCTGCCGCCGGGCGAATTCACTCTCACGACCACGGCCTTGACCTTTTCGTCCTTGGTTAATTCGTCGATTGCCTTCACCGTGGGACCGGAGACGATCGAACCAGGCGACGCTCGTTTTCCATCGACAATCGCACCGCTGAGGTGCAGAACGACGATCGAATCCTCGCGAATGCGCGAGGACGAGCGCCGGGGACCGGCCATAATGTTCCCCATCAAATCAAAGAAATTCATTTCTCGCTTTGGTTTGGCTTTGGGTGTGGTCCATTCCAGTTCAGCGTCAGTCAGCTTCGAGATGGTCGCTTTCATGGAGCCGTAGGGAGCCAAGTGATCGACGAGCCCTTTCGCCAACGCTTCTTTAGGAAGCAACATGCGCTGTTGCTGCAGTTCTCGCACGGCCGCCGAGGTCATTCCACGCCCCTTGGCGATTCGAGAGACTTGCGCGTCGTTAATTGATTTCAGCATATCTCGATAGTGCTCGCGCAGATGCTCACTCATCATGGGATTCATGAACGGTTCCACAGCTCCCTTGAAATCGCCGGCGCGAACTACTGAAGCTTTGACACCCACCAAATCCATCGCGTCGCGATAGAACATCGATTCCATCGCGGTCGAGGGCATATCGATACCGCCAAAGTCTGCCATCACAATTTTGTCGCAAGTTGTCGCTATGGCCAGTTGCACATTCGAGGCATTCTCCACCCAAGCAATCGTCTTTTTTCCGGCTCCTTTGAGTTTCTCCATGCGCCGTGCCAATTCGTCTAACTGCGCCGAGTTCATGGCCAGCACAAGGTCCGACAAATCGAAAACCACATGCGTGACTAATTCTTCCTTGCTCAATTCGTCTAAATACTCGCACAGTCGAAAGAATGACTTGGGTTTGACAAAGTCGCCACCGAGCAGCAGCGTACCGGCGTCCAACTGCAATGGCTCCAAAAAGTCTTGATATATTCCCGACAGAGCAATCAGCCTGATTTGCTTTTTGGGAGCGGGTTTTGTGGACGCTTTCGCGGTACTCTTGCTCTTGTCGGGATTGGACTTTTTCGCCTTGGTGTTCGAAGAAATGTCGGGCTTAGACGAAGCATCCGACTTAGTTGAGTCTTGCGATTCTTTCTTAGCTTCGTCGCCTTTTTTCTCGGAGGTGGGAGCAGGTTCTTTGGCAGTATTTGAGTTCGAATCCGCCCCAGCAGACTTGGCAGGCTCCTGACCCGATTCAGCCGCCTGACGCTGGGCAAACACCGGCTGAGCAAACAAGACGACCAAGGTCAACAACGCGATACCTGAAAACCGGCGAGCCATACGATTCTCCATCCAACGTGCTTTACCTGGGAAATTTGAGCCTAACGCTAGATTGTAGCTTACTTTAAGCTATGCGAAACATGGAAAATATTCTGAAAAGGCGAGCGGCAGATAGGAATTTACCAATACAAGCCCGAAGCGCAAGCGAGTGCCTACAAGCCCGAAGCGCAAGCGAGTGCCTACAAGCCCGAAGCGCAAGCGAGTGCCGAAACCACGCACGAGTCAATCCTGGCTCACACTCGCTTGCGCTTCGGGCTTGTACTGCCGCTCGCTAAAGTCGTTAATTGTTCTTCCGCGCACTGGTCGGTTGCCAATGGCCGTGCATGGCACAGTGCCCTTGGGGCACGGATGTGACCGGTCGAGCATCCTGGCCTTCAGCTCCAGAGACATACAACTGCATGCTGCCACTGCGATCAGACCCAAACAACAGCCAATTTCCATCAGGTGAAACTGCAGGATGGTAGTGGCGCGTCCGAGGCGCTGAACGCGAAAGTTGTTCAATTTCGCCTGATCGTGAAACTCGCATCAATTCGACGCTCTCTCCAACCCTAGCTGTGTAGTAGATCCACTTGCCGTCGCGGGACCAAGTTGGCGTGTCGCTGCTCTCGCTGTGAAAGTCGGGGAATTTCAGACGTTCAACCACACCTCGGTATCCGCCGCGGTCGGCCAACTTGCGCAATTCAGTTCCGTCAAAGCGCGCAATATGAGGATGGCAGTTGTAGTGCTCTCCCGACAAAAATAGCAACCATTGACCATCCGGAGACCACTGCGGAGCGAAATTAAATGCTTTGCCCGATTCGATGCAAAGTTTGTTGGCGCCATCCGCGTCAGACACGTAGACTTGATAGTTCTCGTGGTAGCTTATGTGACGACCGTTTGGTGACGCTGAATATCCGTACGCGAATCCATTTCCTTGCCCGGATACGTCTCGTTTATTTCGACCGTCTAGGTCCATCACGAAAGGCTTGGAGATCCCATCGATCAACGGCGTAAAACCAAAGCCACTGCCATCGGGTAAATAAAATAGTCCCGTGTTGTAGATACTTACACGCCCTGTCTCCGTTAGATTGACAATCGCACCAGAATCCAGATTCAAAACACAAGCGTCCGCAAGCCAACCTTGGGTCATGCGAAAGGTTTTGTGCTGGCGCTCCCAAGCCGCATTTTCCGGGCTCTCCCAAAACGAACCAATGATGGCGGTTGCCCCATCAGGCGACCAACCAGCAAACTGCGTCCACGCGTGCTGCTTGCGAGTAAGCTCGCCCGCCAATTCGCGTCGCTCAGTTCCATCGGCGCGCACCACGCAAGCTCGGTTGGTAACCCAATTTACAAACTGGCCACCAGGAAGATCGTTTCTCCCTTCGGTGTATCCGATGAGCTGTCGCGGACGATCAAGGTGCTGGGCCATCGTTATCCGATTAACAATGCTCAAGATCAATACAATCGAGATCCGTATCGCCCAGAGTCTTAGGATCATGGGAGGCCTCTTCACTTGCGGCGCGAAAGTTGTTTTCTCGAACGACTTGGCAGTTCACTACCCAGTACCATTGATATCCGTTGAATTTTGATAGATAGTCTACACTCGATGAAGAGAGTCCGGGGCGAAATCGCTTGATTACTTTCGGCCAGGACTCCCTGAGCGATCGCGCGCGACGCAGGATACGTAACACTTCTTGAGTTCTACAGTGGGGTCACAACATGACTGCGAATTATCGACCAAACCAGCCAGCAATTCCCGCAGATCTCCGACCCGAGTTGCTTTCAAACAACCTTCGCTCAAGGAGATCGTTTCTCAACTACTCAGTTGCCTGCGCGGGGGCTTCGATGTTGGCGAGCAGTTCCTTGATTGGGACACATGGCGGTCGACTGTTTGGTCAGAGTGCCGACAAAGCGGGCCTCTTGCCACTGAACCGCTTTTCACGCATGGTTCAAGAGTGGTTTGTGGATCAAGTGCGCCAGATCGAAGCGAAGGAGAATGCCAAGCGGTCGTCGCTCAAAACGAAAGCTGATGCCCAAGCCTACGTCAGCTCGGTCCAGGATCGAATTCGGCAAGCTTTTGGTCCCGAGCCAGAACGAACTCCTCTCAATCCAGAGATCACTGGAGTGGTCGAACGCGAGAATTACAAAATTGAAAAAGTCGTTTTCCAGAGCAGGCCGAATTTCTATGTGACTGCCAATCTATACATTCCCAAGAACCGCCAGTTTCCACTGCCAGGTGTCGTGGGCAGTTGCGGTCATTCAACCAACGGCAAAGCCGCAGAAGCTTATCAGAGCTTTGCGCAGGGTTTGGCGCGACAAGGATACGTCGTACTGATTTTCGATCCGATCGGACAAGGCGAGCGGCTGCAATATACGGACGCTCAATTCAAGCCACGTCGCGGCGTGGGCACATCCGAACATCTGTATGCTGGTAATCAGCAGTTTTTGGTCGGCGAGTTCTTCGGCAGTTGGCGCGCATGGGACGGCATTCGAGCGCTCGACTATTTGCTGACGCGCTCGGAGGTCGATCCCCAGCATGTCGGTATCACCGGCAACTCCGGAGGCGGAACGATGTCCACTTGGTTGTGCGGACTGGAACGCCGCTGGACGATGGCTGCGCCCGCTTGTTTTGTCACTACGTTTCGTCGCAATCTCGAAAACGAACTGCCTGCAGACACCGAACAATGTCCACCGCGAGCGATCGGTTTGGGGCTAGATCACGCTGATTTTCTGGCGGCGATGGCGCCCAAGCCCGTGATCATCTTGGCCAAAGAGCGCGACTACTTCGACGTTCGCGGTGCCACGGAAGCTTACTTGCGACTAAAGCACTTGTATACGTTGCTTGGCGTACCGGACAACATTGCGCTGCACGTTGGTCCAACCGAGCACGGATACTCGCAGGAAAACCGCGAAGCCATGTACCGCTGGTTCAATCGTGCGACGAAAATCTCCGATGCGCAAGCCGAGCCGATGCTGACGATCGAACAAGACAAAACTATCGAGTGCCTGCCGACCGGCCAAGTGGCAGAGCGCAAGTCGACTACCGTTTTCGAATTTACCCAACAAAAGGCCGATGCGCTCAAGTCCGCGCGGCGGCCGTTGAACTTGAGTGAGCTGAAGTCTGCGGTGCGCGCGGTTCTGAAACTAGGTGATATACCGTCCGAAGTGCCCGACTACCGCATTCTTAGGCCCGGTAGATCGCGGCGCTATCCCAAAGCGTTTTCGACGACGTATGCCGTGCAAACTGAGTCAGGCATATTTGCGCTGGTGACTAGGCTGAGCGACCAATCGCATATGTCGCGTCCATCTCAAATTCCGCGTCCTGCAATCCTCTACTTGGCGCATCATTCTGCCGACGACGAGTTGCGTCAGGAACCGCTCATCGCAGAGTTGCTCAAGTCGGATAGCGAAGCCACTCTCTATGCATGCGACGTGCGCGGTGTGGGTGAGTCACGTCCCGATACTTGCGGCAGCGATCAGTTCTTGGCGCCGTACGGCAGCGACTATTTCTATGCCGCTCATTCATTGATGCTCGACAAACCTTATGTCGGCCGAAAGACCTTTGATGCTTTGCAAGTGTTGCAGTGGATGGCCGCCAACGGACACTCGCGAATTCACTTGGTGGGCAAGGGCTGGGGAGCGATCCCCGCCGCGCTGGCCGCGCTCTTGTCGGAACACGTCGCACGCGTGACGCTCAAGCAAGGACTCGCGTCGTACGCTTCGATCGCCCAGAGCGAAGAATATTCGTGGCCGTTATCGTCATTCGCGCCTGGCATACTGGAGTATTTCGATTTGCCGGACATTTATGCTTTCCTGCAGGCACAGAAACAACTCGTACAAATCCAAATGCAGGGACCGGTCGCCAAATTTAGTTAACCAAGTCGAGCATGTCAGGTGTTGTGGTTGGATTACAATAGGCGTCACTTTGAATTTAACTCGATCATGAATGTGCGAAGAGATCGGTCCATGAGAGTTTTTGTGTTGCTTGTTATGTCGGTGATGACACCTTTCGTGTGTGGCCAAGAGCCCGACGAAGACTTGCCACGCTCCGGACTGTCTGCGACATTTTCTGACTCGCATGGCAACCGATGCGAACGCATCGATGCCGACATTTCTGCTGTGTGGGGAGCTGGCGTTCCAGATCCGCGTATCGGGCTCGGCAATTTCATTGCCAAATGGTCAGGAAAAGTCCTTGTGCGAGGTTCTGGCGAGTACCAATTTAGCGCTTTCGTTGCAGGACGAGTAACTCTCGCGCTCGATGGTGCAGCGGTCCTCAATGGTACGGCAGATCGTCCTCAGTGGATTAAAAGCAAAGCGATCAAGCTTAGTGCCGGATTCCGGACATTGGATGTCACGTATGAAAAAACCAATGAGCACGCGCAAGTAGCTGTATATTGGTCGGGACCGGGTTTTGGACTGGAGCCGCTTAATAGCTCGCACCTGTTCCACGAAGCGCCGTCCGATTCTGATGCATCGTTCCAGCGAGGTAGGCAATTGGTGCGAACGTTGCGCTGCACGAATTGCCATCGTATCCCAACAGCATCGTCACCAATGTCGGCTCCGGCGCTAGCGACGATGGGCGACAGTCTCCGGGCAAGCTGGATTGTAGCGAGATTAACGAGCGATTCCGAGGAAGCGCCGGAACTACGTCAGATGCCTCACTTGGCGATGACGACGGATGAAGCGCGCGCCATTGCCGCGTATTTGACTCGACAAGGTACTGCAATCGAACCCGCATTTAAATCACTGAACGTGATCGTACCTCGTTCGACCAATGAACTCATCGACCAAAAAAAGAAACAGGCAACCGGTAAATCTGCGGTCAGTTCTGCAGCAAAGAAAAAGGCTACGAAGGAGAAAGCCAAACATCGACCTAGCGTGCAAGGTGGTCATCGGCTGTTTGTATCTCTAGGCTGCTTGGCATGTCATAGCGCCAATAATGAAGGCAGCAGCAATTTGTTTGGCGGCGGCGACCTATCTCGAGTTGGCGACAAGTGGCTGCCCGGCTTCTTCGCGCGCTGGCTGAAGGATCCCAGTCAAGTGAACGCTCATCATCGAATGCCGCAATTCGACTTGTCGGCTGACGAAATAAGTGACCTAGAGATGTTTCTTGAGTCGCGAGTATCACCAGAGACCCGTCAGCGCCCCATTCAGTTTGGTACCGATCGCGACCAACTGATGGCCGAAGGCAAACGTTTGGTTGCGGCATTCCGCTGTGACGCTTGTCACGAATTGGAAAATACTCCTGCGAATGCCAGCCAGCCGCAAACGCTCACCAGCTTCACGTCGGCAACCGACTGGAATGACGGTTGCCTGGCCGCCCCCAGCCACGCGGCGATGAGGATACACCGACCTTGGTATCGCCTGCCGCAATCCGACGTGAATGATATCACTGGTTACTTGCAGCAGATGCTGGCCGTAAAACAACCTGCGCGCAACGTTGCCCAGGGCGAACAACTGCTCGAAAGCAACAACTGCCTCGCGTGCCATCCGCGCGGACTTGGCCGAGGTATCAATGACGTGGCTGGTCCCATCGCTGTGCGATATGCCGACGTTTTTGAACACGTAGCAACACTGGTTCCACCGTCACTGAACAGCATTGGTGATAAGTTGCACCAGACCGCGCTGCAGAGCGCAATCACTCGTCGCTCGACAGCTTTGCGAACGTGGCTGAACGTGCGCATGCCCAAGTTTCCACTCAGCGACGAACAAGCTCGTGCGCTAACGAGTCATTTTGTCGACAGCGATCGGATGCCCGAACAAACACAACCAGATCACCCACGCTTGGACGAACAACAATTGCGAACCGTCGGCGCGCGGTTAGTTACCAGCGACGGTTTCGGCTGTACCAGTTGCCATGCCGTGAACGATATTTCTCACGGTTCGTCGCCAGTCAATGCTCGTGGCCCAAATCTTGGCATGTTGGGGCAGCGTGTTCGCCCGGAGTGGTTTTATCGATGGGTTGCCAATCCCTTGCGAGTCGTCCCACGAGTCGAAATGCCAGCGATCACGACTGCGGTGCCCGGCGTGCTCGACCATGATCTGGGTCGACAGGTCCACGCGGTGTGGGACGTGCTGAACATGGAAGGGTTTCGACCACCGCTGCCAAATCCGGTTCGCACGGTTCGTCGATCCGGTACTCCTGAACAGAATCAGCGCGCGGTTTTATTAACGGACGTCATCAAATCCGACTCGCGTCAGTGGATCAAGCCAATGGTGGTTGGATTACCCAATCGCCATAACATTCTGTTTGACTTGGAACACTTTCGATTGGCCGGTTGGTGGATCGGTGATACCGCCCGACAGCGAACTTTGGGTAAGTCGTGGTATTGGGAAGTCGGCGGCGAAAACTTGCTTCCCGAATCCGACGACGAGTGTGACATAGTGCTGATCACTCAGGCATCGACGAACGAGGATTCCAGGTCGCCCGAATACACCGGGCAATTTCGCACAGAACTGGATGCTTGGGAGCACTTTGAGAACGGCGGCCTAAAAACACGACATCGGCTCAGGTTCGTACTTGGGCGAGCGCTCGATGCGCAATCAGCAGTTGTCAACGTCGAGCAACAATTCCGCTCGATATCCAATGCTGCCGATGGACGTACTGGCTTGCGCAGAACACTTCGCGTTTCACATTTGCCCGACGGTTCGCAGATCAGCATTCGACTGTTCCCGCCCAACCAGCCCCAAGCCAAGGTGACCATTGGTTCGGACAGAATGTCTCTGCTTTTCGCTGGTCGATCCGCGATGCGCGTGCAAATCTTGCCTAGTTCAACGGCTGGGCAATTGACTTTAGGTGGAACCTATGTCGGACGCCCGAGCGCGAATCACGACTTCCAAGTGGATATCGAATATTCGACGACTCTGCCCGTGGATACTTTTCCGGTACTACCGAATTCAGTGCTGCCCAAGACACCACCTGTGGTTCTCGATTCGGTTCCTGGGTTCATCGCGACACAGTTGGATTTGCCACTCGAGATCATGCCCACAGGATTCGCCTGGGAGCCGGACGGTTCAATGATCGTAACCAGTCTGAGAGGAAATGTATGGCGCGCGCGCGACGTCGATCATGATGGCTTGGCAGATACCGCGGAGGTGATTGCCGACGAACTGGCCGCTCCATTTGGCGCTTATGCGACCGGTGACTACGTCGATGTCATCAACAAGTATGGCCTGGTTCGTTTATATGACTTGGATCGCGATGGCTTTTCGGAACGAGCGGAGACGGTCGCGAGCGGCTGGGGACATACTGCCGATTACCACGACTGGGCTCTGGGACTGCCCAGGACCAAGACGGGAAGTTACTTGGTCACGTTATCGTGCCAGCAGGATGATCGCTCAGACGCGGCTGCATACTTGCGCGGAAAGATTCTCGAACTCAATCCGCGTCAACCAGATCGAGAAAACCCGCAACCGTTCAGTGTCGAATTATTCTCAGGCGGACACCGTTTTCCCATTGGTATCGCGATGAATCACGCGGGCGATGCTTTCGTGACCGACAATCAAGGGAACTACAATCCGTTCAACGAGCTGAATCACTTGCGGCGCGGCGCTCGCTATGGCTTTATCAACGCCAATGAAAAGAGCCCTGGATTCTCACCGCCGCTTACTCCACCAGCGATCGACATTCCTCATCCTTGGACGCGCAGCGTCAATGGGATTTGCTTCTTAGAGACTCAGCCACCTAATTCGCCTTCCGCTTTTGGTCCCTTCGAAGGCCACCTTATCGGCTGCGAATATGACACGCGCCGCTTGGTGCGCATGAGCCTCGAGAAAGTTGGCGAAACGTATCAGGGTGCGGTGTATCCGTTCAGTCTCGATCCACTGGACAGCGGTGCTTCGTTGCTCGGCCCGATCAGTTGCGGGGTTTCTCCGCAAGGCGAACTGTTTGTCGGCAATATTCGCGATAGCGGCTGGGGAGCTGGGCAAAATATCGGCAACATCGTCAAGCTGAAATTTGACCCGTCTCGGTTACCACCTGGAATATCTCAGGTCCAAGCTACCGGCGATGGCTTTCGCATAAACTTTACTCAGCCGATGCCTACAGAACTGGCTCGCGCTGTGAACAACTATTCGATCTCATCTTTCACGCGGACATCGACGCCAGAATACGGCGGCGACGATCTGCAGCGTAGCGAAGAGAAAGTCCTCGATTTGCAGCTTGCTGACGACAATCGTTCGGTCACGCTGAGATTGAATCCGCTTAAACCAGGATTTGTCTACGAGTTTCAGCTCGATGGACTTGCAAGCCGTTCTCACCAGTTTTTCCCGGCTGAAGCGTACTATACGGTGCGAGTCCGGCCATAGAGTGTTTCGCAGAGAAGTTTCGCAGAGAAGTGTTGTGCAAAACGTCCTGCCGAGGATGAAAACTCATTCAAATCATGCAAGAGTTGAACCATCCCGCAGTTTCGAGTTGCCGAGTGCTCCGGTGTGCTATAAGATCGCTGTTGCAGTTATTGTTTATCCGCGAAATGGGAGGGAGAGGCTCCTGCCGAGCCTTGATTCCTCTCCAATTCTTTTCCGGACAGGCGTTTAGTAGCAATACCGTTCAACGAACGTGGGATAAGCTTCCAGCTTGTCAACCTGTAGCGGAGTTTCGCCATTGCTTGCACAAGATATTGACAAGCTGGAAGCTTATCCCACGTTCGTTGAACGGTATTGCGTTTAGTAGTGTCAAGTTGACCGGTCATGATCGGTCCACAGTTTTTCGAAATATGGTTCGCCAGATGGTCGCTGCCCAGGCTGTCGCAGCACTATAGAAGTGTGTTACGGCGGGTTTGGGGAGAGGAAAGTCCGGGCTTCACAGGACAGAGTGGTCGGTAACTCCGACCGGCTGAAAGGCTAGGGAAAGTGCCACAGAAATCAAACCGCCAACGCGCTTCCGTGGGCAACCACCGGCTGCGCACGGCAAGGGTGAAACGGTGAGGTAAGAGCTCACCAGCGGCCGAGGTGACTCGGTCGGCTAGGCAAACCCCACTCGAAGCAAGATCAAACAGGCTACCATTCTTTGCACCGCGTGTAACAACGCAGTTCAGGGATGCGACTCGGTCCGGGTCGTTCGGTATCCGGGTAGATCGCTCGAGGCCACGAGCAATCGCGGCCCTAGATAAATGACCGTCGTGGCCGAGAGTTCGCAAGAACTCCCGGCCATCACAAAACCCGGCTTATCGGCGAACCATTTTTTGATTCTTAGAAATTATAAGCTGAATTCTTGCGATCGAAATCGGCATCCACTAGACCGACATTCAGCTTTACATCTTGATACGTGTATTCTTCGATCAGTTCGGCCTCGCCGCCTTCGGTCGTTGGCCACGTGTACGCGGCATAGCGCACCGGAATATTCAATTCATCGTCGATAAAGATCTGGGCGATGTGAAAGTCAAAATAGGCTCGTGCCACCGGATGGGAGACGGTCAAAACCGTACATGCTCGCCCGCCGACTTTGGCGCCTTTGCTGAATTGGACATTGCATTCACCATGCTGCCGGTCGCGCTCGCCTTTCTCGATCAGCTTGACCACCAAGTTCTCAATTCCCATTTCTGTGATTGGATAGCGCTGGCCACTCATCGCCAACATGCCTTTGGGGTCGAGGTCGACCGTGGGAAGAAACCTTCCCTTGAATCCTCCTTCGTGCGCAACCATATTTCCGCTGTTGCGATTTTCAACGAAGATAACTTCACGACCTTTAACGGACGCCGGTTTCAGGAAACTCAAATAGACGCTGAAGGGGGCCTTCAACTGACCGTCCTGAATTTTTCGATTGCGTATTTTGGTAAACATGAATTCATGCTCGCCAAGAGTCGATCCAATTCGCTCGCGCTTGATCATGATCGCGGTGTAATCGGTTACCGAATCGCGAATGTGCGTCAAGCTCTGACGAGCAATTTGCAGGGCGGGGTCAAGCGGATGCGAGGAGGGATTCGTCGCTAGAGTTTCATTTCTCGCGATGCGAACGGCAGGTTCACCCGCAGGCTGCTGAGCAACCGCTGTCGCGGCGGCAACCATCGAACCGCTTACCACAAATGTTTGAGCCAGAAAGCTTCGACGACTAACGCATTTCATAGACACGTCCCTCCCTGAGAGTTCGAATGTGCGGATTCCATACCTGTGGACGCCTCCATTGGCATCCGATACGTTGGGGACGTCGCTGTCAATTCGATGCATCGCAGCACCGGGTATTGCATCTAGTTGAACGCGCATTTGTCAAGCAACGCTAACTTTTGGACTGAAACACGGGCAGTCGTCCGGGCATGACTCAGCCAGTTTTCCCGCCTGAATATCAATATCGAACCAAACCACGTTTCGTTATGACTGCGCTTTGTCTTGAGTATCCTCAAGGAATTGAAGTCGCAATCGCCCCAGTAATCATACTTTCTCCAAGCCTAAAACTCTGTGTGCATCCTAACGAACAAATTGGCGAGTTGCTACTGCATTATTTGACAAAACCCACCTGTTCGCGTAACAATAGTTCCGTTAGGCTGCCGGGTTCGGAATGCACACTGCATTCGAGTTGTTCTGGCAGAGTCGATGACATTAGGCAAGCAAAGGAAGTTTACAATGGTGCCGGGAATGCTGTTCGCACAGCGCAGGGGTGGCGGGTTTATCGGCGACATGATCCGCTTTTTCATCCAGATCATCATTTACCAGATCTGCTTAGAGTTCATCATGCAGATTTTTGGTGTATCGCGCTTCGTCGCCATGTTCATTTTCTTGGCGATCCTCTTAGTAATTATTTTTGGTGGTTACATGATGCGACAGCGCTGGGCCACAGGCGCTGATGATTAGCAAAATCGGCCGGAGCTGCGGAATTCGAATGGGGAAATGCTAGCACATGGAGTATTGCGTCAAGCATGGTCCCGTGTTCTCAGTGCTGGAATTCAATTTCAACGAAGCGGAACTAGTTGAAGCGCAACCTGACAGTATGTTGGCCATGACCCCAGGCATCCAACTGACTGCCAAAATGGGCCGGCGCGGTGCTGGTTCGGCTTGGTGGAGTGGAATCAAGGGAATGTTAGGTGGCGAAAGCCTCTTTACCGCAGAGTTTCGCGCTAAGCGAGATAGCCAATTTCTATCACTTGCACCCGCCGCGAATGGCGACATTTTTGAAATCAAGCTGAAAGACGCAGGAGGATTCTACTTAACTCGCGGTTCCTACCTAGCAAACATTGGCACTTGCTCGATGCAAATCAAATATGGAGGCATCAAAGGAATGATGTCCAATACCGGCCTTTTCCTCCTGCATGTCGCCGGTGAAGGAACGGTGTTCTGTCAATCCTACGGTGCAGTGATCAACAAGACGTTGAGCGAAAATGAACACTTCGTGGTCGATAATCGCTACGTCGTTGCCTTCAGCGATACAATTCGCTATCAGTTGGTAAAAGCCACATCGAGTATGAAAGATGCATTCCTGTCTGGTGAAGGGCTGGTAAATCGCTTTACCGGTCCAGGCATCTTGATCTACCAAACTCGCGCCAAACAAACAGTTGGTCTGGTCAGCCGCATGTTTGAATTGGCGAGATAGGTCATTCGATTGTGCTCCTAAACCCGACGCGGAACTTCTCAGTGGCCTCACTGCCCCTGGAGCCACAGAACTACACAGAACGAGCACGGAAAAATACAGCGACCGCTAAAATTAAGCATATGCATTATTTCGATGCTCCTATTTCCGTGTGATGTCCGTGTTGTTCCGTGGCCTGATTGAAATCCCTGGCACTACACCAAATTCGCTCCAAGCAAATCGTTGCCCTGGTCAGCCGCATGGCATATCGCAGTGGTCTCAATGCCACTGGAGCCACAGAACTACACAGAACGAGCACGGAAAAA
>SYJV01000063.1 GCA_005798335.1 Planctomycetaceae bacterium
AGCAAAGAAAATCGATGTAAGGATCTCAAGAAAAGTATCCAAATCGATCTTGATTCGAGGGAATTGAAGGTTAGGAATTCGATCATTCTTATGTCAAGAAAGATGTGGGGTATAACAAGGCTTCCAGCTTGTCAACCTGTAGCCGAGTTTCGCCATTGCTTGCACAAGATATTGACAAGCTGGAAGCTTATCCCACGTTCGTTGAACGGTATTGGGGTTAAACGAAGTTGCTGGTAACGCTAGCTAGTTCAAATGCGCCCAATTGCCCGCAAGGATTGCCCATTTTAATGCTCCTTTGCAGCAGCAACATGGGCCTTCTGGTTCGGTTGGCTGGAAGCGGTTACGATTCACTTTCGATTTGCCGAGGCGAGTGCTTTGTTGTTGGGCTTTACCAGGAATCGTGCAATGTCCAGATGGTACATCTTACTGTCGGAAACGATAGTTTTTTTCAGTTTGTTTAGCGGAGCTATTCACGCTCAGATCAACGCGTCCCCAGAACGCCCAAATATTCTCTGGATTACCTCCGAGGACACTGGACCACAAATCGGTTGCTACGGAGATAAATATGCGGACACGCCACATATCGATTCGCTAGCAACTCGCGGAATGATCTACTTGAATTGTTGGTCAAATGCTCCCGTTTGCGCTCCTGCGAGAACGACAATTATCAGTGGCTGTTACCCGAACAGCCTTGGGGCTCAGCACATGCGCAGCCAAGTGCGGCTGCCTGATTCGATACGGATGTACCCGGCGCTGTTTCGTGAACACGGCTATTATTGCTCGAACAATTCCAAAGAGGACTACAACCTGGAACAACCCGTCAAAGTTTGGGACGAATCAAGCAATCGAGCCCATTGGCGTAAGCGGAAACCTGGCCAGCCATTTTTTTCGGTATTTAATTTTACAACTAGCCATGAAAGCCAGATCCGCACCCGACCTCACCGCGCGATTCACGATCCGGAAAAAGTCTCGATTCCGCCATATCATCCAGATACACCGGAGAGTCGCCAGGATTGGGCTCAGTACTATGACAAGATCACGGAAATGGACCAGCAAGTGGGCCAGGTTCTCGCTCAGTTGCGAGCTGATGATCTAGAGGAAAGTACGATCATTCTGTACTACGGCGATCATGGCAGCGGCATGCCACGCAGCAAGCGTTGGCTGTACCAGAGCGGGCTGCATGTGCCTTTGGTCGTCTATGTACCGCAGCGGTACCGTACCGTAGTGGGTGATCTTTACCAGCCTGCCAGCCAGAATAAGCGATTGGTCAGCTTTGTGGATTTGGTGCCGACAATGCTGAGCATCATGGGCAGTCGCCCACCGGCGCACCTTCAAGGGAAAGCGTTCTTGGGCAAATTCGCCGAAGGGAATCCCGAATACATCTACGGATTCCGCGACCGCATGGACGAACGATACGACATGTCGCGCGCGGTGCGAGACCAGCGATTTCACTACATTCGAAACTTTATGCCCCATCGGCCTCAGGGAACATTTTTGAACTACATGTTCCAAACACCTACCACGCGAGCTTGGCACAAACTGTTCGAAGAGGACAAATTGACCGAAGCGCAGAGTGCGTTTTTTCGAACCAAACCTGCCGAGGAACTGTATGACATCGAGAGTGATCCCTACGAGATTCATAACTTGGCTGGTTCGGCCGAACACGCCATGACTTTGTCTAGAATGCGCGATGCTTTGCAGAAATGGATGATCGAAATTCGCGATGTGGGACTTGTGCCCGAGGGGGAAGTATTGGAGCGATCCGGTGAGGCAGCTCCCTACGCATTCGCACGTCAATCCGAAAACAGCTCGTACATCCCGAGCTTGCTGGCTGCGGCCGACAGAGCTTCGATGCCTAATGTCTCTGTCGAAGCATTGATGGCTGATCGAACCAGTGCCGACAGCGCAGTACGATATTGGGTTGCAACTGGCCTGCTGATTCGAGCTCACCAGGAAAAGGATCGCAAGACCGCTGTTCGTGCCACGCGAGCGATGGCAGGCGATCCTTCTGCGTACGTGCGAGCGATCGCCAACGAGACGCTGGCTCGATTCGGTGGCTCGCCCGAGCGCAGTATGGCAATCAACTCGCTGTTGGAGCTATGCGATCTGGATGAACACAACTTATTTGTTGCGTTGAATGCACTTAACAGCTTGGACTGGAGCCAGCCCAGCAAGATTGAAATCGGTGACAAGCTATCCAAACTACCTGTCCGCGACAAGAACTTTCCGCAGCGTTATCAGGAATATGTATCGCGCATGAAAGAGCGAATAACCAATATCGCCAAGTAATTCCAGACGGTTGTTTCGGACTGGTGAAGCACGCAGAGGCACTTCGGTATTTGCCAAGTCCTTTCGGCATTGGTCAATGCAAGCTACGATTGTGGAGTTTTACGTTGAAGCATCCACATCGAATTGACGAGAAAGCCAATGCCTGCATCGAGTCTTCTGGCGCTCATTGATGATATCGCGACGCTACTAGATGACGTCGCCACCATGAGCAAGGTTGCGGTCAAGAATACCGCAGGAGTGCTCGGAGACGATCTGGCACTGAATGCCCAGCAAGTTTCCGGGATCGATACGGATCGTGAACTGCCGGTCGTCTGGCAAGTCGGGCTCGGTTCGCTGGTCAACAAAGCGATCTTGGTTCCGATGGCGCTGCTGATCAGTGCAGTTCTTCCCCAGGCAGTGATTCCGCTGTTGATGATTGGTGGAATCTACCTGTGTTTTGAAGGAGTCGAGAAACTCGCGCATCGCTTCTTGCATCGACACGAGGAAGAGGAGGAGCACGAGGATCGTTTGGCCGCGATCGCAGACCCCAAGGTGGACATGGTCGCGTTCGAGCAGGAGCGAATTCGCGGCGCTGTGCGCACCGACTTTGTACTTTCGGCGGAGATTATTGTCATCACTTTGGGAACCGTGCGCGAAGAGACGTTCCTGACGCGTCTGGGAGTTCTGCTGGCGATATCGATCATCATGACCGTCGGGGTCTATGGCCTGGTGGCCATCATTGTAAAGCTAGATGATGCGGGGCTGTTTCTTAGCAAACGCGAGGGATTGTCGGCAAGGCGCAGAGTCGAACGCAAGGTCGGAGCCGTCCTATTGGTGGCTGCTCCATTTCTGATGAAATTTCTTTCCGTTGCCGGGACGGTAGCCATGTTCTTAGTTGGTGGCGGGATCATTTCCCACAATTCAACTTGGTTGCACCACATATCGCATCACTTAGCTGAAATACTGGAGCATGTACCAATCATCGGTGGAGTTCTGCATTTCACCTTCAGCGGTGTTTTTGACATCGCAGTCGGCCTACTTGCCGGCGCCATGGCGCTGTGCGTCGTTGAGCTTGCAAAGCGCATGTTGGTTCGAAAATCTACCAGCCATCCAAGTGAATCCTCGGCACCATCAAATTAATAATTTGGCTCGTTTGATTGCCCTGAACTGCATATACTGAATAAGAACAAGCACGGTGCAGCAGGGGTCGCGGAAATCGATTGGGGATCGAGCGGTATGAATCTCAAGTCACTCTCCGGATTTTGTCGTCGCATGGGCGTGGGACTGAAGTCCGGTGTCGATATCTTGCGCATCATTGAATCCGAGACTCGCACCGGCGATGCACGCCATCGCGATGTGATGAAAATGATCCAGCTCGGCGTGCGCGAAGGCAAGAGCTTGGCCGGCGCCATGGTAGATCACAAGAAGCACTTTCCGCCACTGCTGATTCAGTTGGTCCATGCTAGTGAAGTTGCCGGGCGCATGGACCGCCTGTTTTTGCACATGGCTGAGTACTACGATGACTTGTTGAAAACCCGCAATCACTTCCTCAGTCAAATAGCGTGGCCGATGATTCAATTGGTACTGGCTGTTGTGGTGATCGGCGCTGTAATTCTAATTCAAGGACTGTTGTCCAGTTCGTCCAGCGGACCAGCCTACGATGCGTCTGGCTTGGGATTGAGCGGCGTGGGCGGCTTTATCGTTTATTGCGTCACCATATCGAGCATCGCTTTGATCGTGGGCACAACCATGTTCGGCGTTTGGAAGAATTGGTTGAATTGCCATCGCTGGCTGATGCCAATCGTACAAAAGATTCCCAATATCGGAACGGCGCTCACCACTCTGGGCCTATCACGACTGAGCATGACTCTCTCGATGCTGCTGAACGCTGGAGTCGAGGCTCGTCGCAGTCTAAAACAAGCGTTTCTGTCGACCGGCAACCATTATTTTATCAGCGGCATGGACGGTGCACTGGCCGCGATCGAGCAAGGCAATTCCTTTGGAGATGCCTTTGACGCCGCTGGGGTTTTTCCCAGCGAATTTCTTGAAGCCATTCGTCTGGGCGAATTGAGCGGGACAGAAACGGAGTCGCTCGATCACTTGGCAGTTCAATATCGCGAACGAGCCAAAGCTGCGTTGGGGTTGCTCGCCATGCTTGCCAGCGGAGCGGTTTGGTTGAGCGTGATGCTGATCATCGGGTTTATGGTGATCAAGCTAGGGCTCCAGTACGTCAATCTACTGAACAACGCTGGAAACATTTGACGGTACGATCATCGACGTCGCCTTGGCAGGGTGGTTGACTTTCACGTAGCCAGAAATGGCAACGATGATCGCCGACAACAGAACGATAATGGCCAGCCATTTTCCGCGCGAAGCGCGCATGGCCGCGAATTTCTCCGATCGGCCAACGAGCACCGATGCAATGAAAAATATCGCAAATGCGATCAATATCTTGCTGCCAACTAGAGCGTGATAAAGTCCGTCGCCTTTGTGTTTGGGGATGGCTTGAACGTAGTTGTAAAAACCGGTAACCAAAAATAGCAGGATTCCAAGATGTACGAATCGCTTCCATCGGGCGTTGATGAATCCTCGCAACTTGTCATGTTCGTCGGCATTGATCTGAGCAGCGGCGGGCATCAGCACCAACAACATAAAAACGCTACCACCCGCCAGCACAATTGCGGTCGCCACGTGGATGATGCGGGAAAGAGTATCGATCAGCATATTGTCAGTCCATGTATTTGCGGTTGGAATTACTAGAGTTTGCGCCCCAGAGCCATAGTATAGCAGGGACTAACGAACGAAGACGAGTCAGCGAATTCCTAATACCCCAGGCTTGCGCGCAATTGCGAAACAGGCAGCGCACGACGAGTCATTTGGACTTGGACCAATCCTTGCGCTGGCGACTGCTGGGAATGCCCATCTTTTTGCGATACTTGGTGATGGTTCGTCGAGCGACAGTCAATCCGATCTTGGATAGTTCCCCCACGAGGTCGTCGTCGCTGTATGGATGAAGTTTATCTTCTTTTTCAATCAATTCGTTCAGTCGCAATCGAATCGTATCCCAAGCGACATCCTCACCATCTTCGCTGCGCGTGCCGCCGACGAAGAACCGTTTGAGCGCGAAAATCCCGCGCGGCGTTTGAATCCACTTGTCATCAACAGCGCGGCTGATGGTGGTAACGTGCACTCCGACGACATCGGCAATTTGTTGCATTTTGAGCGGTTCGACGAACTCCGGCCCATCATCCAGAAATCGCTTTTGGTAATCCACAATCGCTTGCGATACTTTCAGGACAGTACTGCGTCGCTGTTGAATGGCTTCGATGATCCAGTTGGCCGACTCGATCTTTCGCCGAATGAACTCTTTCTCTTCCGTAGTCGCCGCTGGGTCAGCCAAACGTTTGCGATAATACTCGCTGACCCGCAGCGCAGGCAATCGATCGTCCTCCAAGCGCACGATGTATTTGCCAGTCGCGTCGGCTTCGACAATTACGTCGGGAGTTACCACTGGTACGTAGGCTTCGAGGAACGCAGCACCAGGCTTGGGGTTGAGATGATGGAATTCTTGTTTGACGAGCTGAATCGTTTCGAACGAATAGCCAGTCTTCTTCTGAATCAACGGCAAACGATTCTCGGCGAGATCTTCCAAATGATCCGCGATCAGAGTTTTCAGCTCTTCATAGTAATCCATGTCCGTGTCGAGTTGATTCAACAGGCATTCTCGCAAGTCTCTGGCCGCGATTCCGCGGGGTTCCAGCGATTGTACGATGCGGAGCGCTTCCTCGGCTTTGTGGATGTCGTCTTTGCCCTGGGTGGTCAGCAAGTCGCGCAAACTCGACCGAAAGTAGCCACCGTTGCGGGCATCAAGCGTCGAGATAATTCGCTCGGCAATTTGCTCTACATCGGAATCGATTTCCATTTCCGCCAATTGATGAATTAGGTAATCGTTCAACGACTCAGGGCGCTCCATGGCGTTGGACATCATGTCATGTTGGCGATCCTGAGCTTCCTGAATCCGATTGCTCGATCGCCGGAAATCGTCAAACGAATCAGGCATTTCGCTATCCATATTTGCCAGCCTTTCGAAATCCTCCTTGTTTGATTGACTGTCTTCGACGACCAATTCTCGCTCGTCCTCGGTCGGCTGGTTGGGATCGGCCTCCTCTTCAGGCTCGTCCGGCAGGGTCGGGTCCATCTCCAAAGTTTCCAACATTGGATTCTCGTTCATCTCCTGCTCGATGCGCTCTTGCAGCGCCAAAATAGGCAACTGAAGAATCTCCATCGACTGAATCATCTTCGGAGCCAGTTTTTGTGTCTGAATCTGGCGGGTTTCCATTCCAAAAGACAATCGCATGGCAAGCGCCTTTGAGTGAGTCCATGTTGTTTCAAATCAACCGACGTAGCATCGCAGCGGCCACCCTGGCCGAGCGCTACTACCTAGAATGTACCATTCGTAGCCTAGACTGTTGAGCCTTTTTTCAGACTTGTGACAAAAGTTGCAGGCGGCTCGAAAATTACGGGGGCAATCCATCCCCTAGATGGGAAATACGGTGGCTCAGAATTTTTGCCGGCCGGAAAGAGCATCTGCCAGAATTTCTTTGTTTGTGTGTTCTAGCACGCTGCCTGAAGTAATGCCGCGCGCCAGGCGTGTGATAACGACGGGAAATTCTGCCAGCATATTGGAGATATACAGCGCTGTTCCATCCCCTTCCACTGTCGGATTGGTGGCCATGATAACTTCTGCAAAGTTTCCCCGTCGCACTCGTTCAACCAACGCATCGATCGACAACTGATCCGGGCCAATTCCGTCCAGCGGTGCAATGCGGCCGAGCAATACGTGATAGAGCCCTTTGAAATAACCAGCCTGCTCCAGCGCCAGCAGGTCGCGCGGTTGTTCGACGATGCACAGCATTGAATGATCGCGACGCGAATCGGTACAGATCGGACACAAGTTAGATTCGGCCAAGTTGTAGCACACCGAACAATAGTGCACATTTTCGCGCACATTGCGAATCGAGTCCGCCAACGCTAGTGCTTCGGTCTTGTTAACTCGCAACAGATGGTACGCCAGCCGTTCCGCAGACTTGCGACCGATGCCTGGTAATCTCTCCAGATGGTCGATCAAATCGGAAACAGATTGAGACAGCTCGGCCATGGCCTGGATTTCGCGCTGAAAAAATAGCGAAGAGATTAAAGGCTTGAAAGTGCCGAGTCGAGTCCAGGAATATCGATTCCTCCGGTGGCTTCCTTCATCATATCGATGTGCATTTTGCGTACTTTGGCCAGCGCTTCGTTCATCGCCACAGAGATCAACTCTTCGATAGAGGCGACATTGTTACCAGCCACTAACTCTGGCGCCAGCTTGACGAGCTTAACCCTCCCATCACCGGACATTTCTACGTGCACTAAATTGCCCCCAGCAGACCCAGTGGCAGTTTCACGCGCAAGTCGTTCCTTGATCTCTTGGATTTTTTGGCTCAGCGAACTGGCCGAACGAAGCATTTGAGCGAAACCGGTTAAATTCTTAAACATGTGGCCAACCTGTTGAGCAAACAATTGTTAATCATCGAAATTAGCTTCCGCCGGCTCGTCGCGAATGATCGCTGGTCGCGCGGTGACCGGCCCAGGCTGTTGGCCTGAATCCACTCGCAATATTTCTCCGTCCAGCAACTGACATATTCTCTCGATCAATGGATGTTCTGCAACCTGCCGCAATTTCTTGGATCGAGCCGCCGAGCTGGTCGAGGCCGGTTCGGTGGGCTTTGGGGCTTCGCCAGCTTGCACACGAAAACTAATTTGCACAGGCCGTTCCAAAAGCGAACCAACGGCCTCGAGCAACGCCTGCTTGCGCTGAGGAACCTCGCAATACTCCACGGATTTTTGGCTGCCGGGAGGAAATACGATACACCATTTGTCGCTTCCTTGCGGTTCTACCGACTGGGCAAGCGAAGCGAAATTAGCAAGCATGCCTTCGATCTGTGTAGTTGCTTTTCTCCATTGCTCGAGGGCTGCTGCACTGCCGCTCGACTCAACCGGCTGTGGTACAGACACTTGGTCCATGCGAACAGCTTCGGTTGGTCGTGCCACCTTCGGCTCGGCGCGCTGGCGCGTGGCAGGTTCGTCTGCCGATCCATACGCCATTGAGTCCGCTGGTATTTGTTGCGTGGCTCGCGAGCGTGCTTCGGTCGAACCGGTGTTGGGTACAGCGGTCTTGGAAAGAGGCTCACTGGAGGAAAGCGGTAGTTGATTGGTTGTAGTTCTCTTTTCGAGAACAGATGGAACACTCGTGGACGTGATTAGTGGCGTCGCTGCCACCGAAGTCTTAGCAGTTTGTGTCACCTGCTCAGTGTTTTTTTTTTCGACCATCGCTGTTGGCGATGCCTTGCTTGGCTCCGCACTTCCGCGACCGACTGCCTCGATCAATGCGCCCACATTTGCTAGATGTTTCAACTGGCAAATCTGCACCAAAGCCAATTCCAGCAGCGTTCGAGGTTGAATGCTATAGCGCATTCGCACGAGTGCTTCATCGAGAATCTGAATCGATGCAAGTATCGTTTGCAGTCCCCAATCTGCAGTCAGCGACTGTAAGTTGACGTAACCTGCAGGATTTGCCAGTTTCAGCAATTCTGGACCACCACCGACCGACACCGTCATCAAATCGCGGAGATAACTGAGCAATTGTTCAGCCAGTTGTCCCGCATCTGCTCCCTGTTGCATGGCCGATTCAATCTGCTGCATCGCGCCGAGAGCCGAATAGGATTTCAAAGCGTCTACCAGTTCGAGCAATCGGCCTTCGTCGGCTGTGCCAAGCAGGGCATGGACCTGGTCGACAGAGATCTCGCCGGTCGAAAAGCTAAATATTTGCTCAAGTAACGACTGGCTATCACGCATCGAGCCAGCCGCGCGGCGAGCAAGCAAAGCGAGAGCATCGGTCTGCGCTCGATAACCTTCGCGTTCACAGATTTCTTGCAAACGATTTTGGATCGCCTCCATGCCAACCGGTGCGAAATCAAATCGCTGGCATCGGGACAGCACTGTGATCGGAATTTTTTCGGCATCGGTCGTACAAAAAATAAACTTTACATGCTCGGGTGGCTCCTCCAATGTCTTCAAGAGCGCATTGAAAGCTTGCGTGGTCAGCATGTGGACTTCATCGATGATGTATATTTTGTATCGAGATCGACTTGGCCGAACATTAATATTCGCGCGCAGTTGGCGAATTTCTTCGATGCCTCGATTGCTGGCGCCATCGATTTCGATGACATCCATATCTTCGCCGGCATCGATTGCTTGACAAATATCTGACGAATTGTCGGGAGATGGAGTCGAACCCTCGGGAGCATTGAGCGCCTTGGCGAAAATTCTCGCGGTCGATGTCTTACCAACTCCGCGAGCTCCGGTGAACAGATAGGCATGGCCAACTCTCCCCGAGACAATTGCATTGCCCAGCGCGTGAGAGATGTTGTCCTGCCCGACCAACTCGCCGAAAGACTTTGGACGATAACGTCGCGCAACGACCGTGTAATTTCCGCTCAATTGTTCGCTAGGACGTTGCGCGTCAGCCATAGGGATGCGCCTCGATAACCGCCTCATCGACCAGTTAGAATCGTATAACCGCAGCCGCAGATCAACTGAGGGCTGACGTCGATCCTCGCCTGCGGCTGCGGGTTAAACGATGGATGATGTTTTGAGTGACTGCACAGGAGAGGCCCTCGCACAAGAGTACCCCGCTTATGGCTGCTACAATTAAGTCCTGACCAGGTTCACAGTTCCCCCTCGCGAGGGCCCCTGCTGAGCAGTTCACTCGAAAACCAAACTAAGCTTGCTCTTCTCACGATTTTAGCGTCGTCCTCTTGGCCGTCCACGGGGGCCGTGGTCACGTCCGCCGTCATATCGACGATGATTTTCCATGTTGTTTGCGATAATCGACTCTAACGAATCGGCCCAAGTTGGAATTCGACGATGTTTATTCCCGCCCTCGTCGAGCTCATTTTCATTTTCCACGTCAAAGACTTCGTCAATTTCGTCGCTCGCATCATCGGCCCGCGATCGATCGTATTTGGGGATTTCGCGGTCGACACTCGCTCGAACTCGGTCAGAAGACGAACTGCGTTCTGCTGCTGTTCGCTCTCGGGTTTCTCGCTCAGGGCGATCTCTATCGGTACGGTCCATTTCTGTGCGATCGCGACCTCGGGCTAGAGTGCGATCACGGTCTGAGGAATGACGTCGATGGTCTGAGTCGCCACCACGAGCAACCTCTCGCGTCGCGTCGCGTCGCGTCGTGTCGCGATCACTGTCGGTGCTGCGATCCGCAATTTTCTCTTTGCGTGCACCAGCTTCAGTCTCGCCGTTGGGCACAGTTCCTTCAGCTTCGTCGTTGCGTCGGCTGCCTCTACCGCGACGCCGTCGTCGATTGGATCTGCGTTCTGCTTCAAATTCAGAGTTTTCGGAATCGAGCGCCTCTGAATCGCGAGAAGTTATTTTGGGCTCACCCCAAGGATCGAGTATTTCGACTGAGTCGTCCGCCGCGGGTTCATCGTCCCAGCCTACTTTGCCAATTACGGCTTGCTCGTCGGGTTCGCGAGATGTGGACTCAGTCGAGTCTCTGTCTCTTCCTCGGCCCCCGCGTCGTCGTCGTCGTCGTCGTCGTCCCCGCCCAGAGGAATCTTCATCGCTAGTTGGCGCGGACGAAGACGTTTCTTTTGAAACATCGTCATCGGAGTCATCAATATCCCAGCTAACGTCGTCCACAATTCTGAGTGAACTTTCTTCGCGCCAGTCTTTTCCCGGTTGGCGAGGAGCATCTTGGAATAGAGCGTCGAGCGCCGAATTCGCTTGAGAATCCGATGCGTCGTCTATTGCTGGTGGCGAGTCCAACCTAGGTCGCGGACGCTCCGATTCAACTCGCTCCGAACGCGACGAGGCTCGCGGTGCAGGCTCGCGGACAACTCGCGCGGGTGCCTCTTCCACGGTCGTCGGCTCAGGCTTCTTGGCGACTTCCTCCGAAGCCGATGAGAGCCCAAACATCTTTGTTAGCGAGTCCCATGACGAGCGACGTTTCACAGGCTCCGATTTGGGTTCGTGTTTCGCCTCAGGCTGGCTGGCAATTTTTTCTTCTTTCTGTTCCTTAACTGCAGGTGGGCTGGCATCAACAGCAATTCGTCCGCGCGCTGGAAGATCCCTTTCGACAGCCTTCTCGGCGATGGGTGTCGCCAGGGGCTCTTTGTCCTTACGAGTTGTCTCGATGTACTCGGAACTGGCTGGCCCGAGAGCTGGCGGTTCGACCGGAAGGCGTCGCCGCGCATCCATTCCCGGCGCACCCAATAAATCGGCTATCGATTTCCAATGATCTGACATATTCTGTTTACTGCCAAAACTGTCCAAAAAACAAAGGTAGGCTGATAACAGCAAATGCTGATTCAGCTAAGACCGGAGGCTACCGCCTTCCGCCTGACAATAGCGCTGCGCTGTCCTGGTAGTATAGCCATTTGGGATAATTGCGAATAGGCGAATCAATTTACGCAAAGTTTTTTGCAAAGTAAGGAAACATGAAGGCACTGGTTAAGAGCAAATCGGAACCTGGATTGTGGCTGGAGGACGTTTGCGAGCCGACCATCGGCATCAACGATTGTATGATTCGAGTTGATCGCACGGGGATTTGTGGGACGGATATGCACATTTATAAGTGGGACGCGTGGGCTCGTAAGACGATTCCCATTCCCATGGCGGTTGGGCACGAATTTGTCGGCGAAATTGTGGCCGTCGGAGCTAACGTTACCGATTTTCACCCCGGCGATGTCGTTAGCGGCGAAGGGCATGTCGTCTGCGGTCGCTGTCGAAACTGTTTGGCCGGTCGTCGTCATCTATGCGCCCATACGAAAGGAATTGGTGTCAATCGTCCGGGAGCCTTTGCAGAGTACCTGTCCTTGCCCATGACTAATGTGTGGCATCATCATCCCGATATCGATCGCGATGTGGCGTCGATCTTCGATCCGTTTGGCAACGCGGTTCATACGGCCCTGTCGTTTCCGGTACTTGGCGAAGATGTATTGATTACCGGAGCTGGGCCAATTGGTTGCATGGCAGCCGCCGTGGTGCGCCATGCAGGTGCCCGCTTTATCGTGGTTACCGACATTAATCCGTGGCGTTTGGAGCTGGCCAACAAGATGGGGGCGACGAGGTGTGTCGACGTCCGTCACGAGAGCTTGGCTGATGTACAACGTGAGCTGGGGATGCTGGAGGGATTCGACATCGGGTTGGAAATGTCTGGAAACCTCGATGCCTTTCGGGGAATGCTGGAAAATATGGCCCATGGCGGCAAGATTGCGATGCTGGGTATCCCTACCGAACCCATTGCGATCGATTGGAACACTGTCGTTTTTAATATGCTGACCATCAAAGGCATCTACGGCCGCGAGATGTACGAGACGTGGTACAAGATGACGGTTATGATCCAAGGCGGCCTCGACATTGCGCCAGTGATTACTCACCGGTATCATTACACCGACTTTCAGGCTGCGTTTTCGGCGATGAGCACCGGACAGACTGGGAAAGCGATTCTCTATTGGAGTTCGCATCCACCTGAGTAGCCGTCTGCCCCGCACCGCTGAAACCAAGCCAACTCTCGTTATTGCACAAGCAGGATGGTAGCGATACGATGAGCCCAGTTTTCATCGGCCAATCTATGAAGAAATGATTAAGGGTACGATTCTTATGGGCCAACGTATTGTGATGCGGACTGGCGAAGCCCTGGTCGAAGGGAGTCCAGAATACATTTGTGCGGAACCTGAAATTATCATCGGTGAACTCGATGGACCAGTCGGCCAAGCGATGGCGATCCTGGTCGGCGATCAGGTCAAAGGGCATTCGCGCGTATTCGCGATCCTGAACAGTGACTATCAAGTCAAACCGGCGACATTGATGGTCAGCAAAGTCACCGTGAGCGATGCGCGATATACCAATATCCTCATGGGAAGTGTTCAAGCTGGAATCGCCAATGGGGTTCTGGATGCGGTTCGAGCAGGCTATATTCCCAAAGAGAAAGCCAATGAACTGGGAATCATTTACTCGATCTGGCTTGACCCCAGCGTATTGAAGGTCGAAAAAGTGGACCATCAAGCACTGTTTCAAGTCAATCGCGACGCGACGGTGAAAGTCATCAAGAAAGCGATGGCTGGCGAGCCGACGATCGATTGGTTGCTCGAACACCAAAATAGCATCGAGCACTTTTTCCATAAACTCGGCGTTGATGGGCAGCTTTGATTGACTCGTAATAAGGAGCCGAGCCACTACACTATGAGCCAACAAGACCCACGAGTCGTGTGGCACGCGCATGCTGTCACCGGCGCGGAGCGTCGGCGATTGATGGGCCATCGTGGCTGTGTGATTTGGTTCACGGGCTTGAGCGGCTCCGGAAAAAGTACTCTCGCCAATGCAGTTGATGCAAAACTGGTCGCACGAGGAATTCATACGTTTCTGCTCGACGGCGATAATATTCGCCATGGCCTGTGCGCTGGACCGAATTTGCTGACCCAGGAGCATGGCGAGGATTTTGCGCAACGGTTTGGATTGGGCTTTGGTCCCTTGGACCGCGAAGAAAATATTCGACGCATCGGAGCCGTAGCGCAGCTCTTCGCGGCGGCAGGTTTGGTTACGTTGACTGCGTTCGTCAGCCCCTATCGACGCGACCGCCAACGCGTGCGCCGCTGGGTTGAAAGCCAAGGACAATCGGGCGATTTCGTCGAAGTTTATGTCGATGCTCCCTTGGAGATCTGCGAACAACGCGACCCCAAGGGGCTCTACAAACTGGCACGCGAAGGCAAGATCACCAACTTCACCGGTATTAGCGATCCGTACGAACCACCGACAAACCCCGAAATTACCGTACCAGCGGCGCATCGCGCGCCCGATGATTTGGCCGATCAAGTTATCGAGTATTTGTTTGCTACCGGGCCGTTTTCCAAAGAGCAGTTGCGGTGAACGATTCTGCAAGCCTGTCACGATTGACAACCGAAGGAAGGAACGCCAACTCTTCGGCAATCGATTCGCTCGGTACGTTGGAAATTGTCCGGGTGATCAATCAAGAAGATTGTTTGGTCGCTGATGCAGTAGGCCGCGCGGAGAATAGTATAGCGCAAGCGGTCGACGCTGTGATTCATTCTTTTCAAGCCGGTGGGCGACTGATTTACTTGGGCGCCGGTACCTCAGGACGTTTGGGTGTACTCGATGCGAGCGAATGTCCGCCGACTTTCAATTCTCCGCCCGACCTAGTTGTTGGACTGATCGCCGGTGGTGACGGAGCCTTGCGCAGGGCGATCGAAGGCGCCGAAGATAATCCCACCGCGGCTGAAGACGACTTGCGACAACTGGCTTTATCCTCGCGCGATTGCGTACTTGGTATCGCGACCAGCGGTCGCACGCCCTACGTCATCGGTGCGATGGAGTTCGCGCGGGGCATTGGTGCAACGACTATTGGACTGGCATGCAACCGTGATTCGGATATGGTCCCACATTGTGACGTTATGATTGAAGCGATTGTGGGGCCAGAGATCATCAGTGGCTCGACACGCATGAAAGCGGGAACTGCGACCAAGCTGATACTCAATACGATCACTACTGCCGCGATGGTACGTATTGGCAAGACCTTTGGAAATCTAATGGTCGACGTGCGAGCGACCAATTCCAAATTGCAAGCGCGCAGCATTCGACTGGTGCGTATGTTGACGGGCTTGGATGACGCCGCGGCAATAGAGCTGCTGGTTCGAGCGGACCAGCGAGTAAAGACTGCGGTGGTGATGTACCATCGTCAAACCGACTGTTCAACAGCCAAGCAACTGCTCGAAGCAGCCGGAGGTCAGCTTAGAAAAATCGTCGGAAACATTTCCATCATCGACCCTGTCTCTTAGTACCGGCAGTCGAGATGATCATCGCCCAGTGCTCCCAGCGTGTGCCAGCAGTCCTCGTAACAAACTGCGGTCGCTGACGAAGTGCTCGGCGGTGCCAGCAGTAATTCGCCCGTCGGCCAGCAACCGCTTGATGGATTCGTCCAATGGGATCATTCCTTCTGCGCGCGACGTCATAATGTAATTGTCGATGCTCTCCAATTTGCCAACGCGAATCGACGCTGCAATCGGCGATGAATTGAACAAGACCTCCAGTGCCAGTTCGCGTTTGTAGTTTGCTAGCGAACTGGGCAGCAGATGTTGACAAACGACCGCGCGCAGGCTGGCTGCCAGTTGTGCTCGAATTTCCGCCTGCACACTTTGAGGAAATATGTCGGCGAATCGCGAAATTGCCCCCTTGGCGTCGCGTGTATGCAAGGTCGCAAAGACCAAATGGCCGGTCTCCGCAGCACTGAGCGCGATCTGCGCTGTCTCGACGTCGCGAATTTCGCCAACGAGCATTACATCTGGGTCCTGACGTAAGCCGTACTTGAGCCCCTCAGCAAACGAACTGACATCGGTCCCAACTTCGCGCTGCGTGATTACCGAATTGGCCGCGCGAGGAAAAATATACTCGACAGGCTCTTCGACCGTGATGATGCGAAAACCACCTTCCTGGTTGAGCATGTTGATCAACATGGCCAGCGTAGTCGACTTTCCAGAGCCCGTAATTCCGGTCAGCAACACCAAGCCATTTCGAAATTGGGTCAGCTTGCGGGCTAATTCACCTGGGAATCCCGCCCAGTCAAGATCCGGGATCGTTCCGGGAATGAACCGAAAACAAGCTCCGATATGGCCGCCACTGAGAAACAGATTGACGCGAGCTCGATTGGAAAAGCATGACGAGTTGATTTGCAGGGAAAAATCTAAGTTGCGATCAACCCTTAATTGCTCGATCATGTTCTCCGGCAACAGCGCCATCAAAGCTGCATCCAACTCCGGCCCCGTTTGGTTCGACTGTCCTGCGAGTGACCGCAATTCACCGTGGACTCGCAGGTAAGGTGGGTATCCAGGAGCCAAATGAAGGTCGGACGCGTCGCTAGCTAGAGCGGATAACAGCCAACTCCTGGCAGGCTCAGGTAATTGATCTTCATCAAGCTGAATTGTCATGCATAATTCCAAATTTCGTCGTGGTAGGCAGGCTTGCATGTATATCGTTCGACGGCAGTTCGTAGCACTTACCAAACCCCGCAATGACAAGCAAGTTTCTGGCGATAGAATCAAATAATCTCTCCATGCAATCGTTCAAATCATTACTTTCCTCGCGGGTTGGTTCAGCCCAGCGGTAGCCGTTTCCCAGTAAAAGCATGAAAAACCACGTGAAGTCAGAACGCGAGTCCGCACTCGAAATTGCCTCCACGAGAACCGGTCCAATGCGATCATACCGAACCAGGATGCAATTCGACCGTTCTATGTATCTTGTCGCGATACCGTACAATGGTGCAGCGTATTGGCAACCAAGTAGAAAAAAGTCCAAGGAAACTCCAGCCGAATGACTCGCAAGATTCAAATTTATGATACGACGCTGCGCGACGGTGCTCAGGGTGAAGGAGTTAGTTTTTCCTTGCAGGACAAGCTGAATATTACTCAGCGGTTGGCAGAATTCGGCATTGACTATATTGAAGGTGGTTATCCTCTATCGAATGAAAAGGACGTCGCATTCTTCGAGCGAGTGCGACATTTAAATCTTGGACAGAGCAAGGTTTGCGCATTTGGGATGACGCGCCGCCGCGGGATGAAAGCGCAGGACGATCCTGGTATGAAGGCCATGGTAAATGCTGGCGCGCCGGTTTGCACCGTCGTCGGCAAGAGCTGGGATTTTCATGCGACCGAAGTGCTGGGCGTGTCCCTGGAAGAAAACCTCGCCATGATCGGAGAGAGCGTCGAGTTTCTTGGCCAATCGTGCGCGATCATTTACGACGCTGAGCATTTCTTTGACGGCTTCAAAGCGAACGCTGATTATGCGTTGAAGGCCATTTGCACTGCCGCAGCCGCAGGCGCCCGATGCATCGCATTGTGCGATACCAACGGAGGTACGTTGCCAAATGAAGTGCAAGAAATTGTCACGGCAGCGAAGCTGGCATTGGCTAAGTACTCGGTCGACGTGGGCATCCATTGCCACAATGACGGCGAACTGGCCTGTGCGAATTCGCTCGCGGCTGTGGCTGCGGGCTGCGCTCAAGTGCAAGGAACTATCAACGGATTGGGCGAGCGATGCGGCAACGCTGACCTAATCTCTGTCATGGCCAACTTGGCGCTCAAGCAGAAGGGATTCGAAGTGCTCGGAGGCAGAAATCTGGATCATTTGACGGAGTTGTCTCGCTATGTCTACGAAACTGCGAACCTGCAACTGCGCAGCAACCAGCCCTTTGTCGGCCAAAGTGCTTTCGCACACAAAGGTGGCATGCATGTTCATGCAGTCGCCAAAGCCGCGCATACCTACGAGCATCTCGATCCAGCTTTGGTAGGGAACGAACGACGCATATTGGTTAGCGAACTGTCGGGCCGATCGAATATTATCGCATTGACCACCAAACACAATCTTCAATCCGATCGTGCATTGATGGATGAGATTTTGGCCGAAGTTGTGCGACGCGAAAACCAGGGCTACCAATACGAAGCTGCCGAGGCGTCGTTCGATTTACTGGTGAAGAAGTGTGCTGGTTCTTATCAGGAGCATTTTCAGGCAATCAAGTATCGCATTCTGGCTGGCGACCGAGACGCGGGAACTCATCTGGCATTTGCCGAAGCCATCGTCAAACTGCGAGTCGCTGACCAGGAACGATTCGAAGCCGCGGAAGGACACGGGCCCGTGAATGCACTCGACGCCGCGCTGCGCAAGTGCCTAATTGAGTTTTATCCCAATCTGCAGCAAATGCACTTGGTCGATTTCAAAGTTCGCGTGGTCAACTGCGATGCCGGTACCGCCGCGCGGATTCGCGTCAACATTGAAAGCTCGGATGGGCACGATGTTTGGGGAACAATTGGTGTCAGCGAAAATATCATCGAAGCCAGTTGGTTAGCTTTGGTCGATGCCGTCGAATACAAATTGCTGAAAGATGGTTAGCAGTACGCCACACCGTGACGCGAACAGAATCGATTACCAATCTCTTCAACCCATCGCATACATTTTGGCGGACTTGTTAATTGGAAAACATCGAAAACGGTCATGAGGATTGAAATGAACACGCCAGCAACGGATATACCTAATCGCTTTGATTATCAAACCGTCTGTCAGGAGATTTACTCCGCTTGGGAAGCGGCGGGGTGTTTTCACGCGGAGCCGAATACGGGTCGCAAGCCTTTCGCGATCGTCATCCCACCACCGAACGTCACCGGAGCGCTCCACCTGGGCCATGCGCTCAACAATACTCTGCAAGACATTCAGATTCGGTGGCATCGCATGATGGGCTACGAAGCGCTGTGGATGCCAGGCACCGATCACGCTGGCATCGCGACCCAGGCGGTAGTCGAGCGGCGGCTCAAGGAACTGGAAAACAAGACGCGGCACGATCTTGGCCGCGACGCGCTGGTAGCGCGGATCTGGCAGTGGAAGGATCAATACGAAGCGCGCATTCTGAACCAATTGAAACGCATGGGTTGCAGTTGCGATTGGCGGCGCACTCGCTTTACGCTCGATGACGTTTGCGCGCGGGCCGTCCGAGCGACTTTCTTTGATTTATTTCGTAAACGCTACATCTATCGCGGCAAACGTCTAGTCAATTGGGATACTTATTTACAAACCGCAGTCAGCGATGATGAAGTTTTCCATGAGACTGTCAAAGGGAATTTTTGGCATATTCGGTATCCTGTCATCGATCCCCGGCCCGACGAACCAACCCACGTGACGATTGCCACGACGCGCCCCGAAACGATGCTGGGCGATGCTGCGGTTGCGGTTCATCCCGATCCAGCAGCGGCATTTGATGCGGCTGAAAGAGTGTTGCGCGAACGGTTGGCGGCGGCGTCAACGAAAGAGCGCGAACCAATTCAGCAGCAACTCGACGATTTGCTGCAACGTCGCCCGGAATCGTTGCGCGAGCAAATTCTGTTGCGAGATATGGCGCTCCGCGGAACCATGCTGCGTCTGCCGTTGCTCGATCGACTAATTCCGTTGATCGCCGATCCGTGGGCCAAACCTGAGATGGGAACTGGTTGCGTCAAGATCACTCCGGCACACGATGCGAATGACTACGAGGTCGGTTTGCGCTGCTCGCTGCCGATGATCAACATTCTCAATCCCAACGGAACATTGAATGCAGAAGCGGGCAAGTACGCGGGACTGACGATATCCAAGGCGCGGCAGCAGGTCGTCGCCGAACTAGAAAAACTGGATCTGCTGGCGCACGTCGAGGATCGTGAGATCGATTTGGCGCACAGCGACCGCAGCAAGACGCCGATCGAACCGCTGCTGGCCGATCAGTGGTTCGTCAAGATGGATACGCTTGCCCAAAACGCCATCGATGCGGTAACGAGCGGGCAAGTTCAGATCATCCCCGAGCGCTATGCGAAAGGGTATGTCGATTGGTTGAGCGAAAAGCGAGATTGGCCGGTCGGCCGTCAACTTTGGTGGGGACATCAGATTCCCATTTGGACTCGAACGTGTGATTCCGCCGAGGCAGCTAAACGGATTGCCGCCGAAATCCGCGCGCGGCCCGAAGCCGTTGCTGGGCGCATTGAGGCCGAAGTTGAAGCGCCGGATTTGATCCACGTTTGCATACGCGACGACGGCGACGACTTGGAACAGGAATTTGCCGCAGCAGGCTACACGCGGCAAGAGGACGTTTTGGACACTTGGTTCAGTTCAGCACTCTGGCCACACTCGACTTTGGGCTGGCCCGAACCGACTGCCGCGCTGGATTACTTCTATCCTACGAGCGTGCTGATCACCAGCCGCGACATCATTACGTTGTGGGTCGCACGTATGGTCTTGATGGGACTCAATAATCTCGGCAAGATCCCGTTCCACCAAGTATACATTCACCCCAAGATCTTGGACGGCTTTGGTGAAACGATGTCCAAGAGCAAAGGTAACGGCGTTGATCCCATCGACGTCATCGATAAATTCGGTCCCGATGCGCTGCGATTTGGTTTGGCTTGGCTGGCGACGGAAACTCAGGATGTCCGCATGCCCGTACAATTCGAGTGCCCGCATTGCCAAACTCTGGTGAACCAAACCAAACAGAATCGCACATCGCCCACGATTGATTGCCCGAAATGCCGCGAGAAATCTTCGACTCAATGGGCTGAGAGCACTGAAGATGTAGCGCTGCCACGCGCAGCGGTGGTCAGCGAACGATTCGAGGTCGCGCGGAACTTTTGCAATAAGCTCTGGAACGCAGCTCGCTTTGTCATGTTGAATCTCGATGGCTTTACGCCCGAGCCACTCGATCCGCGAAAACTGGCATTAGAGGATCGCTGGATTCTCAGCCGTCTAGCAACCACGACGCAGGCAGTTTCGCAAGCGACGGCTAACTACCAATTTGCCGACGCGGCGAGAAGCGTTTACGACTTTGCGTGGGACGAATTCTGTAGCTACTATGTGGAGATGGCCAAGCCGAGATTGCAAAATCCTCAAACCAAAGCCGATACTCAGCGCGTGCTGGCACATACATTGGATGTCTTGCTGCGTCTGCTTCATCCCATGATGCCTTATATTACCGAAGCGATTTGGCAGCAGCTTGCCAAGTTCGGTCCACAACGTGAATTCGGGCAAGGTTCTCCCGCGTCACGCTGGTTGATACAAGCGGCCTGGCCCGAGGCTCGACTGGAATTTTGTAGCACCCAGATTGAAGATCAATTCGCCAAGTTTGTATCGGTGCTGGGGGCGCTGCGCGAGATTCGGTCACGTCAGAATATTCCTCCCAAGGCCGAGCTCAAATTCTCTGTACGTTGCGATGCGTCAGAGGTGGCATTGCTGGAGCCTATGCAACCATTTTTCAAGTCGCTCGCGGGTGCGATTCCTGTCGGCTGGGGTCAACAGATTTCAATGCCTGCCATGGCGGCGGCTTTGAACGCTGAGCGGATGGAAGTCGTCGTCGATTTGGGTGACTTTATCGACGTCCCCGCTGAAATCGCCCGCAACGAAAAGTTGTTAGAAAATTTGATCAAGCAAATTGCCGGAAAACAAACCAAGCTCTCCAACGATACTTTTGTTCAGCGAGCTCCGGCAGATGTGGTCGCCAAGGAGCGCGAAAGCCTCGTTGAATTGGAACAGCAACGCCAGTCCGTCGAAACCGCGCTGGGAAAACTCCGCTCACTCACCAATGCGTAACCGCTTGCAGATTGGAGCCAAGAAATTGGACAATCAAAAATCAAAATCGCAGTCGACTTGCCGGTGGTGGAGCTATGCTGGACAATTGTTTTTGAATTGCTGTAAGAATTGCATGTTGGATCGCGGAAAGTTGCCAAGTGATTGATGAAACAGGTAATTGCCATTGTTCGCCCCTATTTGGCGCAGCGCGTGATTGAGAATCTAAAGATGGCACCTTTGGAAGCCTTGATGGTGCGGGAAGTCAAAGGATTTGGGCGACAAAAGAGTTACCTGGAGGAATATCGAGAAAGTGAATTTGCGTTAGCGTTTTTGCCCAAAGTTGAAATTACGATGTGGGTTGAAGATGCGCGAGTGCAAGAGGTTGTACGCAGAGTGGTTGAGGTCGCGCGCAGCGGGCGCATGGGAGACGGAAAAATCATGGTTCTGCCGCTAACTGGATTCGTGGATATCACGGATGCCACTATGTAAACGGAGCCCGCTAAAGTAATGTTGGTCGTCGGCCCAGTCTCCAGTGCAAGGAACCTCAACCATTGATTCTGAAAAAATCGTCGACCGTTATTCTCGGCAAAAGAGATTTGCGACACTAGGCGAATCGGGGCAACGCCAGCTTGAGAAATCCCAAGTCCTTATTTGTGGATGTGGTGCGTTGGGCTCGATGATCGCGGAGCGTCTGGTGCGCGCCGGAGTAGGCAAGCTGCGCATCGTGGACCGCGATTGGGTCGAAGAATCAAATTTGCCTCGCCAAACTCTGTTCACCGAAGTTGACGCCAATGAAGGACGCCCCAAAGCGCTGGCCGCAAGCAACGAGTTATTGAGGATCAACAGCCGAGTATCGATCGAGGCTGTGGTCGAGGACGTAACGCATCGCAACATCGCGCGGCTGGCGGATGGATGTCAGTTGATCATGGATGGTACGGACAATTTTGAAACTCGACTGTTAATCAACGACTTGGCCTTGTCTCAGGAAATTCCTTGGGTACACGGAGGAGTATTAGGCGCGGGCGGTCAAGTCATGTCGATTCTACCCGGTGTAACTGCTTGTTTTCGATGTTTAGTGCCCGATCTGCCTCCGCGCGAGTCGCTGCCGACGTGTGACACAGCGGGAGTTCTCGGGTCAGCAGTGGGCATTATCGCTTGCTGGCAGGTGGCTGAAGCGATGAAAATCCTCACCGGCAATCTGGATGACGTTTGTCGCGACCTGATGGTCATCGATACATGGAATACCGCGGTACGATTAGTATCGCTGGAAACGCTTAAGCAGACCGGAACGTGTCTGGCTTGCGAGCACAAACGGTATTCGTTTTTGTCCGGAGAGCACGAAAGTGAAACGACGGTATTGTGCGGCAAGAATGCCGTACAAATCGCTGCCCCCAAGGGGACCACGATCGACTTGAGTCAATTACGCGATAAACTCGCTGAATTCACCACGGTTTCCGCCAATCCGTTTTTCATTCGCTGCGAAGTTGACGGACATCCGCTTACGATTTTTCGCGATGGACGCACGATCGTCGGTGAAACCTCTGATCCGTCGCTGGCCAAGAATCTGCTTGCCCGTACCATCGGCGCCTAAGGAAAGTCGCCAAAGTCTCACGGCGGGCAACGCGGTAGGATTCATGATTAGCACCATTGCACGCTTGTTGTGGACGGCCATAGCTGAGTGGGCTACAATCCTGCGACGTATTTGTTCCGGCCTTACCAAGGCGATATAACGCGATACGGTTTTGCTGAGAGGGATAAGGAATTGGCTTCGATTGAGATACTTGCCAGTGGCCGGATTGACGAACGTGAATCGGCATTTCCCCAGTGTGTGGAGCTGCCCAGTGGCGACGTGCTGTGTTCGTTTGGCGTCGGCGGGGGCCAATTTGTGCATGGCGGGACGGATTGGGCACGGTCAACCGATGGTGGTTTGACCTGGCAGATCGAAGGCACTTTGCTGCCTCATTCCGAAGACCCGCCATCGGCAAATTTCCTAAAGCTGAGTCTCTCGCCCGACGGCACAACAATCTACGCTTACGGAACGAGATACTGGGGTGACCCGCACGAGCGATTTGGTAAACGCCGGGGCGAAACGGTTTTGAGTGTATCCAGGGATGAAGGTCGTACTTGGTCGCCGCCTTCGATCGTACCGATGCCGGATTGTCCACTGGAGGTGTCGCATTCGTTACGGCCACTGCGTTCGGGAAGGTTACTGGCGCCGGGAGCCTTGCTGGCTGCGGAAGATCGTTTGGGTGAAGAAATTTTTGTCAAAGTCTCGGACGACGGCGGCCAGTCGTGGCCCCATCATCGGACAGTCTTTCGAGACCCAGACGGCAAGCTTGGGTTTTGGGAACAGAAATTTACAGAGTTACCCAACAATCGTCTGCTGGCCACTGCTTGGACGGTATCACTGGGCGACTATCACGACCAGGAGAACAGTTTTGTGATTTCTGATGATGGTGGTTGGACGTGGTCACCCAGACGATCGACGGGGATTCGCGGCCAAACGATGTCTACGATGTGGTTGGGAGACGACCGATTGTTAGTCTTGTACAATCGCCGATATGGTGCTCAAGGAATCGTGGGTTGTTTGGCAACGTTTACGGCAACCGCCTGGAAAGTTCATTACGAAACTCTGGTGTACGACGCCAAAGCAAATCGTGATGGACCGAACACTGGTAATACGGGCGTCGACGAGCTAGCTAGTTTTCAATTCGGATTTCCAACTGCAATTCCGCTGCGCGATGGGGCTGTGTTGGTAACGAATTGGAGTGTCGAACGCAATGTAACAGGCATTCGCTGGACCAAGCTGCGAGTGGGCTGGTAGCCACCTGGCCTAGCGCACCGAGGTGTTGGCCCATGCGTCTGTAGGGGATATATGGGTTGCGCCTTCCTGGAGCGCGGTGCAGCTTCTCTGAACGAACAGATTTTCTCAATCCGCCGCCTTTTCGATATCGGATTCATTTGACATTTGCTGTAGATATCCTAGGTTTCAAGTGTCAAATCAAAGTGTTCGCCAGCGGCAAGCGACGTGGCGTAGTTTGTTGGATCTGCCGAACATTTTGGTACGTTGCGTGAAAGCTCAAGGCAAGCGGCGGTGGCGAAGCCGAGCGGCAGTGAGGTTCACGGTTGGTTATTCCTATCCTTAGCTTGCGGCAATCGTCGCGGCGGCCTCGCAATCGGAGAGTTTGCAATGAAGAATTTCGCGTCGAAGATCAATCGTTTCTTGAAGTCGGAAGACGGCCCAACCGCAGTTGAATATGCGGTGATGCTGGCTCTGATCGTCGTTGTTTGCTTGGGTGCGATCACCTCGATCGGTACCAAGGCAAGCTCGACGTTCACGTCGGTTGCCGGCCAGCTCTAAGCGAACCTTTCGCTCCTGGGAAGCCAGTCGCGCTGATGCATTGGATACCGGGAAATAGCTGCTAGCAGCTCTGCGAGCAAGGTCGGCGTTTCTGTTTTGGAAACTTCGCCTCGCGAGCGGGCTCACTTTTTGAAAAAACCAAGTCAAGCGGTCGAAAATCCACTACGGAATTTCGACCGCTAACTTGCATTGATCACACGGCATTGAAACCATCGCTTCGTCTCCACGGTGCTAGCGGAATTCTGATCGCGCCGGTCGCACACCAGAGCTGCGAACACTCATTCAAGCGAAGGATAGAAATGATACTAAATTTATTACCAACTGAATCCATTTCCGGATTGTGGGAGATGGTTTGTTGCATCGGCACACTGTTTGGCGCCGTTGCTGTTTGGCTGTGCAGCATGCGCTAGTCCGCTGCGATCACAGGCCAGGTAAAGGATCGAACGGGGGAAACGAAAATGTCAGTCGAGCAAATTGCCACTCACTTTTGTGAGAACTGGGCCGTCTGGTTCTTGTCGATTACGTTGATTGTGGCTGCAGTAATAGACGGATTGTATCTCAAGGTTCCGAATAAGATCACTTATCCACTGATAGTCGCGGGTTGGATCTATTGCGGCTGGGTCGGCGGACTGAGCGGCTTTGGAATGAGTGTGCTTGCGACATTCGTAGGGATGGCAATGCTGTTCTTCCTGCATCTGATCGGTGGCATGGGAGCCGGCGATGTTAAGTTGCTGGCGGGAATCGCAGCCTGGGTAGGCATTGAACATACTTGGTGGATCTTTGTCACAACGGCCGTAGTGGGCGCGATCATGGCAATGGGCCAAATCGCTTGGTCTGGAAACTGGATCAAGCACTTGGTTCAAGCCAAGTTCATCATGAACGAAATTGTCACCGTGCGTAATGCTGACAAGCTTTACGATCTCGCCGCAGAACGGAAACCACGAATGCTACTACTGCCTTACGGAATTCCCATGACGATATCCGCGATTGGTTACTTTGCGTGTATGGGTATGCTGTAACGGTTGTGCCGATGAAATCCATTTTAGTGATCGAACCAGCGGCTACCCGTCGAAAACTTACATAACGGAACGACCTGTACGCAAGATAGGAAGAATGGCGAAGCGAAGTCGTGAATGTGGATTCTGTGGAGTAGTTCAAATACATCGGGCTTGTCAGCGAATCTGGAATTCCTGAATTCCAATTTGCTGAAACGCCAATGAACTACTCGATAGTCAACCACAGCGAGAATGTGGATTTCGTCAGCCTGAGAAACTGGAGTCACAGGCATTCCAAATGTTGCGAGATGTTGGGTCGATAGGATGCGACTCTCCGCATTAGCAGGCTAGCGGCAAGGCAAACTGGCGATGCGAGCAAAATCAGTAATTCTGTTGGTAATTGCCCTAGGATGTGGCATGGTCGCATCCGTAGGGATTAGCCAAGTAGTCTTGGACAAGAAGGATAAAGGTGTCGAGCAAACGATCGACATCTTCGTCGCGGTTAAAGATCTCGACACGCTACAGAAGCTGTCTGCCGAGACCGTCAAGCTGGAAAAATGGCCCAAAGATCGGCTGCCAGATGGCGCGATTTTGAAATTCGACGATCTTGAAAACAAATACACCAATCAGCGGTTGTATGCTGGCGAGCCCATTCTAGCTCGCAAGCTGATGGATTCGGCGGACGACGTATCTACCAAGATCCCTAAAGGCTATCGCGTATTTGACCTATCGGTGACCGATCGCAATGGTGGCGTGGGGTACATCAAACCCGGTGACCACGTCGATGTCGTCGGAACATTCAATGTACGCGGCACCTCCGAAGGTCGCACTGTAATGCGCAATGTCAAGGTCTTTGGCATCAATGGCAACACGGTTCGCGAGTCGGACGGCGGCAAAAACGCCAAAGCCTCGACGGTGCAGTTGCTAGTAAAACAAAGCCAGCTCGAAGCCTTGACTTTGGCGAATACCATGGGCGAGCTGCGATTGAGCCTTAGGCCGCCAGGAGATTCGCAAGACGAGTCAACCGATAACGGCACGGACTTTATGAATTGGCTGAATAAAGCCGAACAGGCAGCCAAGCCCGCTCCAGCGATCGCAGAAGCTATCCCAGATTTGTTTAAGTTTAACACCGCCGTGTCGAAAGTTGAAGATGACAAGAATCAACTGCTGATTATCACTCCTAGTGGCGTGACAACTTATAAATGGTCTAAGGACAATGAGATGCCGCGTAAGGAAGAGGAAACATCCTCAACCGGTGGCAATAAAGCACTCAATGGCAGCGGACAGTTTTCAGGCACCGGTGGATATGCCCCCAATTACCCTGGTGGAGCAGCACCTACGAGTGGCCAGAAAACCACGCCTACGACCGGTAAGAGTAAGAGTCCCTCGAAAACGACCTTGATCGACGATGAGGCCGCCACCGAGGAAGGGGCCGACACCGACAAGAAACGACCGACCCCAAGCCAATGAACTTTGAATTGAACTTTGCTCGAACCTCATTGCGAGCTTCGAGATTGTACGACACGATACGATTGGACCGCAGGTGAGACGAAAACGAATCATGGATGATTTTCCGTTCGTCTCACTGAACAAGAACAAGGATGTCAGCGGATGTCTGTCACACGCAGATCCAAGAATCGGTTACTAGCCCTGGCGCTCGCGGGCGCCAGCGCGCTGTTGAGTGGTACCACACTTGCGCAGAGCGGCGCAGTCTCCCAGTGGTCACTGCCTGATACTCCGGTCAAATTGGTCTCTACCGATCGGCGACAGTCAATCCAAATGATTGTCAATTCCAGTCGTGAAGTGACAGCGGAAAAGCCGTTCAAGCGAGTGCGCATTCAGAATCCAAATATGGTTTCGGCGATTCCTTTGGAAGGGGGCAATCGTTTGCAGATTTCCGCGATCGCAACCGGCGTGACCCAAGTCGATTTGGTGGAAGCGGACGATTCGGTACACACGGTCGAAGTGATGGTGCTGGGCGATGTACGCGAACTCGAGGCGATCCTGCGAACGCAGTTTCCTTCAGCACATCTGCAAGTAATGCCCGTCCAACAAGGTTGCATTATCTCCGGTGTGGTGACACGTGACGCCGACGTTGAACAAGTGATCACGATTGCAGAACTCTTTTTTCCGACGGTAGTGAACAAAGTCCAAGTGGCTGGTGTGCACACAGTTCAACTTGAGACTCAAATCATGGAAGTCTCGCGCACAAAATTGCGCGAATTGGGAATCGACTGGGCACTCAGTAACGGCAACGACTTCGTTTCGCAAACGGTATCTGGGTTGATCGCCAATACAACCACGGCCTCTGGCTTGACCACCGCCGGTAACGAGACGTTCAAGATCGGAGTCGTGCAGGGCAGCACTCAATTCTTTAAAGTGCTTCGTGCCTTGAACCAAAATAACCTAATCAAAGTTCTCGCCAATCCCACATTGACTGCCGTGGATGGACGCCCCGCCAGCTTTAATTCCGGCGGTGAGTTTCCTGTGATTGTGCCGTCTGGTCTTGGACAAGTAGCAGTACAATTCCGCGAATTCGGAACGCGTGTGGACTTCGTCGCGAAGGTTCGCGGCGAAGGTAAAATCTGGTTGGAAGTCCGCCCTTACGTCAGCGAAATCGACCCGACTAGGTCGGTGACGATCAGCGGAATTAGCGTGCCAGGGTTGCGCAGCCGGTTCTTGGAAACTGGAGTTGAAATGCAAGCCGGACAAACTCTTGTGTTAGGCGGGTTGCTCCAGTCGCGAACCGAAGTGGTCAGCACTGGGCTTCCGTGGTTCAAGGACCAACCATACATCGGAGCATTGTTTCGACGTAACTCCGAAGTCCAGAACGAAGTCGAATTGCTGATCACGGTTACTCCCAACTTCGCTGGTCCACTGGATCCGCACGAATTACCGGGAGGTGGTCCAGGCTTAAATACGCAAAGCCCCACCGATCGCGAATTCTACTGGCGCGGCTACATGGAGTCGCCACGAGTTGACAACAATTGCCAGACTTGTGGTCCAGGCTTTGCGCAGGGAGCCACAGATGGTCGTGTGATGATGACTCAGTCGGATATCCCCATGCCAGCCGGAAATTTTGGTTCGTCGTCGATGAGTCCCGCGCCGGTCACTACCAGCGTCGGTCCCAACGCACCGCGATTTGCTGAACAATACAATTATCCCAATGGTACTGGTCCCGTCGGTGGCACCGCGCAATTGCCTGGAGGTAGTGCAGCCATTCGGTAATCCCCGATAACGATTTGTAAACGGTAATACCCAACGGTGTTGTACCTTGACCGCCAAGCTGCAATATCAAGCCATGGAATAGACAGTTAGCCAAGTATGAGTAACGTTTTACGAATTGCTATTGTCGATCCTCGCGACGACACACGTGAAAAACTCAAAGCCATGCTCCTGAGCTTGGATATCGTGTGGCTGGAAGCAGAGTGTTCTCGGTACGAATTCTTCCCGGACGTCATCGCCCAAGCGAATCCTGATGTCGGAGTGGTTTGCTTGGATTCGGACTCCGATAAATCGTTGCAACTGCTCGAACGGATGCGCGGCGAATCGCCCGATGTCGCCATGCTGGTGGTCAGCAGTTCGAACGATGGTCAGTTAATTCTGCGAGCCATGCGCGCCGGTGCCAAGGAATTTATCACGCTGCCGGCCAGTCTCGAGGACTTGCTGAGTGCGTTGCAGCGCATCGCAGACATCAAATTCGGTGGCTCGGAAGGCAAGAACCGCAGCTCGCGCATCATCGCGGTTGCGGGCGCATCCGGCGGTGTCGGCTGCACCAGCATCGCGGTGAACCTGGGTTGTATCCTGGCCAAGAACCCAAGCAATACCGTTGCCTTGGTCGACTTGGATCTGGCCATTGGCGATGCAGACGTATTTCTGGATGCGATACCCGATTACAGTTTGGTGGACGTCACGCAGAACGTCGCTCGTTTGGATTTTCAATTACTCAAACGTTCACTGACGAAACACAGTTCGGGACTCTATCTCCTGCCTCGACCTGTACAGTTGCAAGATGTCAAGCTGATTAATCCCGATTCGCTGCGACGAGTCTTTGGGTTGCTGAAGGCTACTTTTACGCACATCGTGATCGACATCTCCAAAGCTTTCACGGAAAGCGACCTCACGGCGCTCGAATTGGCCAACGATGTCATTATCGTCGCGCAGCTCAACTTGCCCTGCCTGAGGAACTTGGTTCGCCTGATGATGTCTTTCGACGAAATCGAGGGCCTGAAGGACTGCGTCAAAGTCGTCATCAACCGCGTTGGACTTGAGAGCGGCCAAATCAAACTCAAGAAAGCCCGAGAGACAATCGGTCGCGATATCTACTTTCAGATTCCCAACGATTACCGGACGATGGTGGAAGTTCGCAACAACGGAGTTCCACTCATTGAACAAGCGCCCAAGGCACCAATCACAGTCGCCATGCAACAGCTCTCCGATATGCTGCTTGGCAAGACCAGCGCCGAAGCCGATGCGGAATCCGAAGCAGCCTCTTCATCCGGCAGCTCCTGGCGCGGTTTCTGGCCCGGCAAAGCCGTCAAACCCAAAACCAAATGAAGTGATCTTAGGGTAACGATTGGCAGGAATGATCCTCGCGATTCCCTTTGGGTGATTCTGGAAATCGGCATTTCACATCAAAATTGCCTGCCAAGCTATAACGCCTGGCAGCAGGTTCTGTGAATCTATCTCGGCAGCTAGACGTATAGGTCGAGCTTGCCAGCGCCTCCACCGCCTCCTTCAGCTTTGCCAGCTCCACCGCCACCTCCCCAGGCTTCTTCGGTGGTTTCGCTTAGATCGAGCTCATCGGTCGCGGTTGCTGCTGGCCCGTCCGCGCCTTCGGCGGTCTCGTCTTGTTCAATCAATTGGGCAGGACTGATCGTTGCGGTCTTCAATGGTAGATAGGGAATCGATGCTGACGTACACGAAGTACAAAGGGCCATGTTTTACCTCCAGGCGAGTTTTGCAAGGAACAAAAACAAGTTAACTGCAATAGAAAACATGGGATATTTTTGAGGCTTAGTCAAACAAATCCACGAGAACTTGGCAGGACGACCAGGGAACAAGTAACGCGTTCCCGTTACTTCCCTACAATCGGCATGACCGGTCGTATTTTTGGTGCGACCATATTTGCAAGTCGGCGAGTTTCCAGCGGCCAAGGATGCTACGCCGGAAAATGGTTCCAGAATGCGAGCCATGGTCACAGCAGGAAAGCCGATCTTCGACTACAATTCGACGCGTCTGCGGCGCCGTGAAGCTGACCGCATTGTTGACTCCTAGTTTTATTGAAATGTTCTCTCTGGGGCGGTTTGCTATGCGTATAGCGCATCATGTGTATTTTACGTTGATCGACAGCTCAAAAAGCAAGGTAGAGGAGCAGTTAGCTGCGTGTAAGAAATTCTTGGACAATCACAGCGGAGTTGAGTTATTCGACATTGGAGTATTGAATCCCGATCTCGCTCGGCCAGTAAATGATCGAGCTTACGACGTCAGCTTGCACGTGGTGTTTACCGACAAGGCGGCTCATGATAGATATCAGACGGACCCTCGTCACTTGCAGTTTATCGCGCAGCAGAAACCCAATTGGAAACAAGTGCGAGTGTTTGACTCCGACTTGTGCGAATGAAATTGCGAGTTGCATCACCGGGCAAACCCACTTTCCCATAAAGCGATGATTCACAGGTGTTATTTCAGGCGAAGAACATGTTGCGATTGAAAAAACTATTTCTGAGTGCGTTCGGCTTGTATTGTCTGCTTTGTTGTGGGCCAAATCTGAATTGTGCCCGCGGAGAAAACTGGCCTGGATGGCGCGGGATGCGTGGCGACGGGACCAGTTCTGAACAAGGCTTGCCGACGGAATGGTCGGCTACAAAAAATATCGCTTGGAAAGTCGAGCTTCCCGGCAGCGGACATGCCTCGCCCATCGTTTGGAACGATCGAGTATTTGTTGCCACTTATTTACCTGAGTCGCATCAACGTGTGGTGTTGTGCCTTGATCGACTGTCCGGCAAGACGCTGTGGCAGCGAACGACTATCCAGTCGCCGCCTGAAACCAAGCACTCGTTGAATAGTTTTGCTTCCAGCACACCTGCCACCGATGGTAAGTTGTTATACGTTACTTTTTTCGAAGCCAGTAACAAAATGGTGCAGGCCACCAATGTCTCCGCGCCGCGCGATGTTTCGTTTGGCGATATGGTTGTGGCCGCTTACGATTTTGACGGAAATCAACGATGGCTGGTCAAGCCCGGTCAGTTTGTGAGCGTCCACGGGTATTGCAGTTGCCCCGTTCTCTACGAAGATCTTGTGATCATCAATGGCGACCACGATGGTGAATCGTTTCTGGTAGCGCTTGATCAATTGACCGGTAAAACTAAGTGGAAAGTTCCACGCGTAAACAATACTCGCAGCTACTGTACGCCCATTGTTCGCCAATTCGACGGTCGCACGCAGTTGATCATGTCGGGTAACAAGTCGGTGACCAGTTACGATCCTCGAACTGGTCAATTGCATTGGGACATGGATGGCCCCACAGAACAGTTTGTGGCGTCGATGGTCGATAATGGCAAGCACGTATTTCTGACCGCGGGTTTTCCCGATAAACACATCCTGGCCATCGATCCGAAGGGTCGCGGAAAGATTGATGATTCCAAAATCGTTTGGCGATCCAAACGTAACTGTTCTTACGTTCCTTCGCCGATCATCGTCGGTGATTATTTTCTAGTGACCAGCGACGATGGAATCTTGAGCTGTTACAACGCCGCAACTGGTGAGCGCATTTGGTTCGTTCGACTGGGACCGCATTACAGTGGTTCGCCAGTTACTGCCGATGGCTTGGTCTATTTCACTTCCGACGACGGTACTACGAAAGTTGTTCAACCTGGTGCTACGTTTCAATTGGTCAGCGAGTGCAGACTTGACGAGGCCTGTTACACTTCGCCAGCAATCAGCCAGGGGCAGGTATTTATTCGCGCTCAGCAGCATCTGTATTGCATCGGTATTAAATAGTTCTAGACGAAGGTTGTTGTGGTGAAAGCCAAGATTGTATTATTGCCCGGTGATGGCATAGGTCCAGAGATTGTAGCGCAAGCAGCGCGTGTCTTATTGGCAATCGGTCAAAAATTCGGGCATGATTTCCAGTGTGAGGAGCATCTGATTGGAGGAATCGCAATCGATACTCACGGCGACCCGTTACCTGCTGCAACGATTGCGGCTTGCAAGGCCAGCGATGCGGTGTTATTAGGTGCCGTGGGTGGGCCAAAATGGGATGATCCGACCGCTAAGACTCGTCCCGAGGCAGGTTTGTTAGGAATTCGCAAAGCAATGGGATTGTTTGCGAATTTGCGCCCGATCCAAACTTATCCAGAATTGGTAGACGCTTCGCCGCTTAAACGAGAAATTGTCGAAGGGACTGATATTCTCTTTTTCCGAGAGCTGACTGGCGGAATTTATTTTGGTCCGTCGGGGCGAACAACTAAGAATGGCATTGAGGAGGCTTATGCGACAGAGGTTTACAGCGTACCGGAGGTCGAACGCATCGTCAGGTTGGCCGCAGCGGCAGCGAGAAATCGCCGTGGCCGGGTTACCAGTGTAGACAAAGCCAACGTGCTGGAGCCCAGCCGATTATGGCGTCAGGTCGCTGCGCGCGTGATGAAAAACGAGTTTCCCGATGTAGGCTACGATGTGGTTTTGGTCGATTCCATGGCGATGCACCTAATCAGCCGTCCTCGCGATTTCGATGTCGTGGTAACCAGCAATATGTTTGGTGATATCTTGACCGATGAAGCTTCCATGTTGCCCGGGTCGCTTGGTATGTTACCGAGCGCTTCAATTGGCGCAGATGGCCCAGGCTTATACGAACCTATTCACGGTTCGGCACCCGATATTGCTGGTAAAGGCATCGCTAACCCGCTGGCTACCATCTTGGCTGCCGCCATGATGCTGCGTTATTCATTGCGGCAGGAATCAGAGGCATTGGCCATTGAATCTGCTGTAAAGCGAGTGCTCGCGTCCGGTGCACGTACCCAAGACATCTGCCGCGGCGGTCCTTCCATCAGCACCATTGTGATGACTGACCGAGTGCTCCAGGAGTTGGGGTGAACCAGGGACCGATGGCGTTCGCTGGCCAAAGGTGCGACCTGCACCGGTGGCAAAGTTGACACAATGCCATAGTTGGGATCGGTGAGAAATATGCCACTGGGAATCAGACCAACTGTCGACTTTGTATTCAAGAAGATATTTGGGTCGCCACAGAACGCGCAAGCGCTGATTGGATTGCTCAATGCAATCCTTGACCTGGAACGTCCGATCGAGTCGGTGGAGGTCCTCAACCCGTTCAATTACCAGGAGTTTGCCGAAAACAAACTGATAGTATTAGATGTTCGTTGTCGCGATTCGGCTGGGCGGTCGTTGAATGTAGAAATGCAAGTTTCGGCCTACGCCGGCTTGCTCGAACGCTTGGTTTATTATGCTTGCAGTATGTACGTAGATCAGCTCGAATCCGGACAGAACTATGCCCTCGCTGCGCCGGCCATCTCCATCTGCTTGCTTAGCCGCCGAATATTTCGAGACTCTGATCAAGCACATCATCGCTTTCAAATGCTCGACGCGTGCAGTGGTCGAACGCTACGCAACGCCATCGAGGTACACACAGTCGAGTTGACAAAGTATAATTTGAGTGCGGCAACGATAGCGACGCGTCCGAAATTGGAGCAATGGACCTTTCTGCTGTTGCACGCGCACGAGTACGATGCGGATCAGTTGACAGCGATTTTACCAGGAATCGAATTCGAACAAGCTATCAAGACGATTGCCATCATTTCAGCCAAGGCGGAAGATCGACAGATGTACGACCAACGAGAAAAAGCACAGCGCGATTACAATTGGGCCATTTCTGGTGCACGTGAAGAAGGTCGAGCAGAAGGTCGTGATGAAGGTCATAAAGAAGGTCATAAAGAAGGTCATAAAGAAGGTCGTGATGAAGGTCGCGCGGAAGGCAAGTTGGCTGGCAAGATTCAGATGTTACAAGAGTTGCTACGAGATCGAGTGTCGACGGACATAGAACTCTTGAACAAGCGTCCAGAAACGCTGGCCGCAGAACTGGCGACGTTGCAACAGCGCCTGCGAGGCCGCGATAATTAAGCATGGCGAGCGTCAACTTCTAATACTAAACCCTTCGAGATTCCGTTGTTAGGACACCAAACATGCTCAGCGCTCGATCCGTCACTGCAACCATATTGTTATCGTTATTGGCTTGCGGTTGCGAATCGCCGAGTGTAACGAATACGACGCCAAACGCATCGCAGCCACCGGCACCTGCAGTTCAGGCACCTGCAGTTCAGGCACCTGCAGTTCAGGCACCTGC
>SYJV01000008.1 GCA_005798335.1 Planctomycetaceae bacterium
ACACCAGCAACAACAGGGTAGCGAGGAGACGGAAGAGTTGCTGGAAGTTCAAAAGCAGATTATCGCAGCAACGTGGAATGTTGCGCGCAAAGCCAAACGCAAACAAATTCCCGAGGGTTCGCGCAAGGACATCGAATTGCTGGCTGAATCGCAACTATCTGCGATTGAGAAACTGGCAGAGCTGGCCGAATCGACTGAAGTGCCCAATGCGGATCAGTACATCAATGACGCCAACAAACACATGCAGGCCGCTGGCGAGAAACTCGGGCAAGCGGCCACGTCGCTTGCCGCAGCAGATTTACAATCGGCTCTAGTGGATGAACAGGCAGCCTATCAGGCTCTCTTGCGTCTGCAAGCCAAGGAACACGAGGTTGTACGTAGCCAGCGCTCACAGAGTCAACAACGAAACCAATCGAACCGCGCTCGCCAGCGGCAGCAACAGTTGAACGAATTAGAACTGGATAATCGGGAAAACCGATACGAGAACCAGCGTTTGGCGCAGGACGATGCCCAGCAACAGGAGCAGACGCAAATGCGTCAAGTGCTCAGCCGCCTGCGCGAATTGGCCGCGCGGCAAGAAGATCTCAACAAGCAACTGCGCGAATTGCAAACGGCGCTGCAAGAGGCCAAGACGCAGCAGCAGCGCGAAGAACTGGAGCAGCAATTGCGCCGGCTGCGCGAGCAACAGCAACAGATGTTGCAAGATAGCGACGAACTGATGCAGCAAATGAGTCAACAGAACGCTGCCGAGGCAGTTCAACAGGCACAGCAGCAAATGGAACAGACCCGCGAAAATCTGCGCCAATCTGCCGAGGCACTTCAGCAGAACAACCCCAGCCAGGCACTGTCCGCTGGAACGCGTGCCGAGCAGGAACTGAAACAAATGCAGGACGAAATTCGTCAGGAGGCCGCCAACCAGTTTTCGGAAACGATGCAGCAAATGCGACAGCAAGCGTCCGAACTGGAACAGAAACAGAAAGAGCTTGTCCAAAAGTTGGACGAATCGCAGGAGGCAGAAGGAACGGGATTGCGTCGCAGCGAACAAGGGCAGGATTTAGATGGCGTGTCCGAACAGCAGCAGGAGCGCCTCAAGTCGCTGATGGACAATATTGAGAAAACTGTCCAAGAAGCGGAAGATGCCGAACCACTGATGGCCGAAAAGCTGTACGACACCTTTCGTAGAACTCAGCAGCAACAGGTTCCGCGAAAATTGCAAACCACCGAGCAGTTGCTGGATCGCAATCTACGTCCTCAAGCGCGCCAACTTGCCGAAGAAGTTCGCAAGGAACTAACTCAAATTCGCGAAGATGTCGATGAAGCGGCGGAATCCGTCTTGGGCAGCGAAATCGAGTCACTGCGATTGGCGCTGGACCAAATCAACCGGCTGTCAGATGAAGTTGAAAACGAGGTCTCTCGCGCGACTGGACGCGCTGGCGAGCGAGCCCAGCAAAACCAGTCGCAGCAGCCCGGTCAGCCATCTAGCGATCCGCAAAACCAGCAGGGTCAGCAACAGCAGGAGGGACAACAGAGTCAGCAGGCTGGCCAAGAACAACCCGGTCAGCAGCAAGGACAAAAACAAGCTCAACAGCAGCAAGGCCAACAGCAACAGCAGGAACAACAAGGTCAGCAAACTGGTCAACAACAACCCGGCCAGCAACAAGGACAAAAACAGCAAGGACAAAAACAAGCTCAGCAACAGCAAGGTCAGCAAGGTCAACAAGGTCAACAAGGTCAACAAGGCGGGCAGTCGCAGGGTTTGCGCGATTCTGACACGCCGCAAACTCGTGACGGTAACCAACAACGGCAACAGGGTGGCCAAAACGGTGGCAATCCCAATGCTGGTCCCAACGATGGACGATTGGGAGGCTGGCGCGACGTCGCGAACGATCTGTCGCTAGAAAATCCGTTGACTGGTGAAGGGTTTCGCGATTGGTCCGATCGCTTGCGCGACGTCGAGGAACTGGTCAGCGATCCGGACTTGCGTTGGCAAGCCACGCAAATTCGACAGGCAGCACGTGATATGCGGACTGAGTTCAAGCGCCACTCGCGTGCACCGGAATGGGAACTGGTTGACAAACTGATTGTAGGGCCGTTGAGGGAACTGCAGCACAAAGTATCCGACGAACTGTTGCGACGATCTGCAGATCGCAATGTAATCGTGCCGATCGACCGCGATCCCGTCCCAAGCGAGTTTAGCAACCAGGTGCGGCAATACTACGAGAACCTGGGGAGCGGTCGCTAATGTGGCAGGATTGGACATTTGGTTCGACAAATTGGCTGCCCGCAGCCACACTCGCAGGCGCGATCACGTGCATACTCGTCGCGTGGAGCTATTGGACGGGGAATACCGCCCGGAGCCTGGGCTGGCTGGCGGCATGTTCGAAAGCGCTCGCAGCGGGGCTGTTGGTTTTTTGCTTGCTCGAGCCCCTGCAGCGACTGGAGCGTCCATTGCCAGGCGCTAACGTAATGACCGTGGTGGTCGATAACAGTCGCAGTATGGAAATTCGTTCGCCCGGCGAAACTCAAGCGAGAAACGAAAAATTCAAACAAGCGCTGCGCGAAGGTGCACCATGGCAAATTCGATTGTCACAGGACTTCGATCTTCGCAAGTTTGCTTTTGACAGTCGCCTGCGTTCGATCAATGACTTTTCCGAAGTGGATTTTAGCGGCACTAGCTCGCAGCTTGCCGAGGCTGTGCGGACGATTCAGACTCGGTTCGCCAGGCGCCCAATCGCGGGCATCATGGTGATGACGGACGGAATGGCGACTGACGGATTGAAGGAATTGGTGAATCAAGTCGGAGCTGAAGTTCCCATCTATCCTATTGTGGATCAGAACGTTGCCAAGTTTCGAGATGTATCGATTTCCGACCCCACGGTAATGCAATCCGCCTTTGAGGTTGCTCCCGTGACTGTTGAGGCGACGTTGCGAGCCAACGGCATGATTGGACGATCGATCGTCGTGCGGCTGATCGATCAGTCCGAAAAGACGCTCGACAAACAAACCGTAGTGGTCGAAGAGGATTCGTTTCGCCAACGCGTGCGTTTTCAGTTCAAACCAGAGCGAACTGGATTCCAGTTCGTCCGCATTCAAGCGATGCTCGCCAATGAGGATCGCGATACCGAACCCGTTGTCGCCAAGTCGGAAAGCAAGTCAAACCCTCCGCCCACGACGGCATCACTGACCAGTAACGTAGAGGTAACTACAGCGAATAATTCGCGATTGGTTTCCGTTGATCGTGGCGGTGGGCCATACCGCATCTTGTACGTCGCTGGACGACCGAATTGGGAATTCAAGTTTCTTCGCCGAGCGCTTGAAGAGGATGACGAAGTCGATTTGACGGGATTAATTCGTATCGCCAAGAAGGAACCAAAATTCAGTTTTCGAGACCGTGGCGTTGATTCGGCTAACCCTTTGTTTGCCGGATTTGACGAAAAGACTGGCGAGACGGCCGAACAATACGATGAACCGGTAATGTTGCGCATCGGCGTTGAAGGGGAAGACGATCTAAAAGCTGGTTTTCCCAAGACTGAGGAAATCCTGTATGAATACGAGGCCGTCCTGTTGGACGACGTGGAGGCTCAATTTTTTTCGCAGGAACAAATGCTGCTGCTGCGCAAGTTCGTGAGTGATCGTGGCGGGGGCCTGATGATGCTCGGTGGCATGGAGAGCTTTGCAAAAGGTAAATACCGAGACACACCGCTGGGCGATTTACTGCCAGTCTATTTGCGCAATGAGGAAATCGGCGACACTGAACGACCGTTGGTTCGGTATCGACTGACTCGTGAGGGTGGGTTGGAGCCTTGGGCGCGGTTGCGTTCTAGTGAATTAGACGAAGCCAAGCGTGTTGCGGATATGCCCAGTTTCATGACCTGGAATTCGGTTTCGGATGTAAAACCCGGCGCATCGGTGCTGGCCGAGATTTATACCGACGAACAGGGTACCGCCAAGCCTGCATTGGTAACACAACGATTCGGCAAGGGACGTACGGCGGCATTAACGATTGGCGATTTCTGGCGCTGGAGTATGCGCCGCGAATCGGAAAAGAACGATGACTTGGCACAAGCCTGGCGACAAATTGCTCGTTGGATAACTGGCGATGTCCCCAAGCGAATCGAATTCGAAATTGAACCACCGACCTCCGCCAATGCTCCTCATAATATCACTGTACAGTTACGCGATCCGACCTTTAAACCCATGGATAACGCCAACGTCGAGTTGCTGATCAAGCAGCCCGATGAAAAAGTCATTCCCGCGTCGGTAACCGCCGATCCAAAGAGATCGGGATTCTATACCGCCAGTTATTGGTCGCAACTCGATGGCGCCTATACGCTAACGATCAATGCGAAAAGCTCCGCCGGCGAGCCGATGGATCCTATTGTCACTGGTTGGACCGCAGAACCGTCATCGGCTGAGTTTGCCAATTTGGTTACTGACGACGATACGCTGCGAGAATTAGCGGCCAAGTCGGGTGGCGAAGTTGTTCCGATCGACGAGATTGAGTCGTTTGTCGCGAGCCTGCCGTCGCGGAAAGTGCCCATCACCGAGACGCGATTTGAACCGTTGTGGCATAAGTCATGGTTGTTGCTCATGGCCATTGTTTGCCTATGTTTGGAATGGGCCGTGCGACGAATGCGAGGGATGCCATGAAGATTCTTCGAAACGGGCTGACCCAGCGCTGGGTCGGTGCAAGCTTGTTCGCTGTAGCGTTGGTACTGTGTGAGCCAATTTACGCGTTGGCGTTCGATGTCGGTTCCGCAACGGGCGAAAAACCAAAATCGGGCCGGATGCTGTTGATCGTCGGCGCTCCCGGTGAAGAATCGTACCAGGAGGAATTTGCTCGCTGGGCTCAGAGCTGGAAAGCGGTTGCGCCAACTCAGCACTTGGAACTGACGACAATAGGACTTGGATCGACGGGCGCCGTGGCTGATCGCGATACGATTCACCAGCAGATCGATAGTGCTATTCAGGCGGACACGCCAAGCCTGTGGATCGTGATGATTGGGCACGGTACTTTTGATCGCGGCGTCACTAAATTCAATTTGCGAGGCGCTGATATCACTGTTCAGGAAATGGCAACTTGGCTAAAGCCATGGCGCAATCGCTTGATCGTGTTGTGTTGTTCGTCGGCGAGCAGTTCATTCTTGACAGAGTTAAGTGGTCCCGAGCGCGTGATTGTTACGGCGACGCGCAGCGGTAATGAACAGAATTACGCGCGTTTTGGCGGTTATCTTGCTCAAGCGATTACGGATACGGCCACGGATCTCGACCACGACGACGAAGTTTCACTGCTGGAAGCGTATCTCGCAGCAGCTTCACAAACGGACAAGTTCTACCAAGAGGCATCACGACTCGCCACCGAGCACGCGCTACTGGACGACAATGGTGACAAACTGGGAACTGGAGCGAGTTTTTTTCGTGGACTGCGTCCGGCGAAATCGCCCGAGCCAGGTAAGAGCATGGATGGTGCGGTTGCAGCGCGCATTATGCTGCGTGCTTCCACAACAGGCCCCAAATTCACCGGCGAACAACTCGTTCAGAGGGAACAAATCGAAGAGTCGATTCATGTTCTGCGCGGACGCAAGTCGACGATGAATGCCGACGACTACTATTCTCAATTGGAAGCGTTGCTCCTACAGCTTGCGGCACTATATCAAACGGCAGAATCCGCGATCGAAAAGCAAGGAAAGTAATCTCGGCCAAGTGGTTGGCGTTCCAGCCAATCGTGTGCGATGTGGGCTTGCCAGTTGAACAGGTGCTCAGGGACCAGTTCCAACACTTTGCGCGTGTTCGCCATCTCCCGGTCGAACTCGGGTAATATCGCTTCAACGTAGTTCATTGGATCCGTTTCTGATTGGGCAACCGTCGAGTGCTTCCGGCAGATCTAATGCTTAGTTGGACAGCGCCACTTTCTTGCGAAATACAAGCCCGAAGCGCAAGCGAGTGAATTGTCG
>SYJV01000064.1 GCA_005798335.1 Planctomycetaceae bacterium
GCCCAGACCGACGCCCAGCGCAGCAACCAGCCATTGAATGCTGGACCAGCGCAAACCAATCGTGCTGGAAACTGCAATCGTGCCCATCGCAAGAATCGCATAACAACTGACTGTCGTAATGGCATATCGCGCCGCTCCGGTCAGCGGCAAATGCTGTAATAGCGCAATCTCCATCAAGCCTGGCAGATTCCGGCCTGCAATGACAGTCAAAACAACGATCGGCACTACGAAGACCATATTGGATAGCGTGATGCTCACGCGCTGGTCGGGTGTGGCTCCCTGGACGTCCCATAGCTTAAATCGTTCCAACATCGTAATGGCAGGCAGGACATCTGACCAAATCATGGCCGTGGCGACGAGGCCAGCAACGATCATGAAACTGGTGAGCAAACGCATGGTCTGCTCGTTAATCATGGCTACATTGACTGCCGAATCATCCAAGTTAGTCGATACCGGCAACTGCGTCTGATCGCGCTTGGCCGCTTCCTCAAGTCGCTGCTTCGCTTGGGCAATCATGATTTTTCGGCGGCTTAACAACAGCCAGCGCCGCAATAAATTGTAAATTAGCAGCAAACTTACAATGGTCCAGTTGGTGGCATTCAAATGCAAAGCCAGTCGTTGGGCGGTGTAATGGAATCCCGTAAAACTGATTCCGGCAAGCACCAGAGGACCGGCAACGATGGTCGGGTACCAGAAGAACCGCAAGCGATCCAACCAGCCGCCAGGACGCTCGCGCAGATAGTATCCGAAAACTCCTTGTCGAGGCACAAACACGCGCATCAAGAATGCAGACAATAGGATCATCAGCAGCAAGAACGCTGCGCGACCCAGAGAAGCTTCCCACCGCGAATTTGCTAAGCCATCAAAGATCCCGACAATCGCTGCCATCGGAACGCACAAGTCGATAACCCAGCGCAGATTGGTAGCCACTAATTGGCACGTCTCTTCAGGCCAATCGAAATGCCAGATCCCAAGGCCGTTGGGTCGGCAAACTTGTCTCAGCAACTCCAATGGTAAGAAGACAGAAACCGCAACTAATAATCCATGAGCAATCGCGCGCGTGAACTCTACACCAGATTGGTCGAGCCGATCCGCTCGCCACCACAAGAAAATAAGCACAACCGCAATCGGGATCGCGATCAGTAGGGTCAGTACCATCGCTTTAGCAGTGGGAACAAACGAGGTCGTACCGCCCTTTGCCGCTCGAGTGCCAGCGATTCCCAAGCTGCGTCGTGCGCGTGTCTGATTGACGGCACATGTGCCTAAGGCGGCGATAAAAAGTACGTACCACCACGGTTGACTTCGCACATCTTGCATAGCCGAATGGCTGAGCGAATTCCAGTTTTTGTAATCGGCTAGCCAACGAAATGCCTCGATAGCGGGTTTGTAGTCGGCTCGCTGAAATTGCTCGGCGCTGCGAATCCACAATACGTGCTTCTCGATAAAAGCATGATACTGCGTGACGAGCGCCCCAGTCTGCTCTTTAATATCCGCGACTTGGTACAGGTCAGTTAGATAACCGTCGACATCGACACTGATGGCGTTGATCAGTTCTTTTTCTTTTTCAGTCAAACGTGACAAAAAAGGTCGGTCCGCAACGTTGGTAGCCAACAGCGTCGAGAGTTTGCTGGAAGAATCTACAGGCAAGTTGCGTTCGCCTTCGCTCCACATGTTGATTTGTGTCAGCGAATCTTCTAACTCGAACAGCAGAGAATCGGCTGCCTGCATTTCCAATTGGTAGTGCCGTAATTCAGCTCGCAGGCTCAGCAGGTTGGGCAATTCTCCACGCTGTTTGCGTAGAATCATACCGACCCAACTATTAAAACCAGCCACTGCATCCTGGTTGTTCTGCGGCTCGACACGCGTCGACATCTTGCTGAACCGATCTTTCCATTTCTCCAGGACCAGACGAGAGGATTCCAAGTCTGTCTTGATGGCAGATTTTTTCTTGGCTAGGTCCAGCCATTGCTGTGTTCGAGCCAGCAGTGCGGTCCCTAATTCCTTGAGACTCTCCGGAATGGCTTCGGCCAACTCTTGCACTTCCTGACGCTGCTGAATAATACGATCTTGCTTCATGCGATTGAGTTCGTCGCCCAGCTTGCGAACATGGTCCTGCAACTGTTTCTCTTCGGTCTTGGCCAACTCCAACTGAAGCGGCAGTAGTTCCGTTTCTGCTTCATGGACTCGCTGTTCTATTTCCAGCGTTTGAACTTGTTCGATCAAAACCAATCGCGCAGCAGACTGAGCCCACTGCGTAGCCTCGCGCAGAACTAGATTCTCCGTCGCTGTTGGAACCGCCGTGGAAACATCCCTATCCAATTGTTCCAACTTGCCACGCGCGTCGCTAATTAACTGCGGTAGATCCTTGCGCCGCTTTTCGCGCAAGTCGACTTGTTCACTTAGTTTGCTACGAGTCTCCATGATGGCAGCCAATTTCGATTGAGCCTCCTGCAGATCCCCCTGCAGCTCGTCGAAACTGAAAAAGTCGAATGTCTCCGCCGCTTCAAGCCGAAAGGGCACTTCGGTCTTCTTGCGCCGGGCGCTCGACAATTCGTTTGGGGCCGCCCCGACTCGGCCAGCGTATTCCCTACGTATTCGCGATGATTCGCCGGCAAGTTTCAAATCGGCCAGTGCCTTCTGGTAGAGCGCGATCAAGGATTCTTTGAGAGTCGATTCAATTTCGACGTCCCGTTGCACAGCATCTAACCGGGAAACGATGTTCTCAGCATTGACCGATGTCGCAGTTGAAGTCGCCGCAGTTGGCGACAACCTCGAATCGCTGCTAATTGCGGACGATGGCTGGCCGACGGTTGGACTAGGAATGGTCTGAGCAATTGCCAGCCGACCAAGTTGGAAAATGGCTGAAAGCAGCAAAACCTGCGCGCTGACCGATCGCGTGAACAGCCTTTCCATGTATTTCTCGCTCCATCGCACGCAAAGATCCACTCCATCAATTCAAGTCACAAGTCTAGACCGTAGCTCATAATTGATCAACCAGCTACTTCACAACCACCAGCATAGCATGTCGCTGCTCATAATCACTTCTCGCTGGATTGGTTCCAACATTCCAACAGACTCAAGATCGGAGATTTCGCCGAACAATTCTTCAGGTTGTATTTCGCCAGATGAAGCTTCTTATGTCCTGGCTCTGAGTTTGGTTTCGAATTCTTTTCCCAATTGCGATGGGGCATCAACAACTCGACTAATTCGGTATTGGGCAATTAATTTGGTTCCTTTCGTGTCTTATCAAACAATCTTGCTCAGTAAACTCTTGACCAAATCGGCAATTGCCGATATCAAAAATCTAAACTGAATGTGATGAAAATTCAGGCACGAGTTTCTTGTTTCGCAATTCACTAGGAAGTCTATCATGACGATCACTCGAGTCGGCTCTAACAGTCAATATGCCAACGGATGGGAAAAGGCCTTCGGCAAGGTCGCAAAGGCAAAGTCGTCCTCTGCATCTGCAAAGTCCTCCGCTCCCGGCACTAAAACTGCAAAGGCTGCAGCCGCGAAGCCCAAGCAAGACTCGGCTCCGGTAAAGAAATCAGCCGCGAAGTCGACTGCCAAGCCGAAAGCCGCCAAGAAATCGGCTAAGAAAGCCAAGAAATAGAACCTCTGGGCGTTCACAACGATGAACCCGAGTCGTCTGAATTCACTTTCTTTTCGGCTCGGGTAACACTGTTGCGCTTATTCTATTCGACTGGTTCTCGTAAAGGCCGTCATGTGCAATTCGGCCACTCTTGGGCTTGCTAGCACGGCTGCAATACGAGCCCGAAGCGCAAGCGAGTGCGTCAAGCCAGGCTGTCGTCAATCCAGGCTGTCACTCGCTTGCGCTTTGGGCTTGTATTGGCAAATTCCTTTCTGTGCTCGCTTAGAATCTCAGGGTCGCGACCAGCGGACGGTGGTCCGATCCAGGCGCGTTTGGTAGTATTGACCGAGCCAAAACTTGACAGTCTCCGCGCACCAACAGATGATCGATTGGAATTCCCCACCAACCCAAAGAGGCTGGCCAACTACTACCGTTGCCGAAGCCTATGCGTGAATCGGCAAACCCTGCCGCTAGCATTCGATAAAAGATGCCGCTCCAGGGAGTCGTATTCAAGTCTCCGATGACGCAAATCGGTCCGGGTTGTTGTTTAGCCCATGCAATCAAGCCATCGAGCTGCCGATCGCGGTAAATTCTCCTCCAAGCGGGAATGGGTGAAATAGTGTGGATAGCTACCAATTGAAGCTCGCTGTTGATGAGAGAATTGGGCAGCGACACCAAAATGACCGGCAACTTGTCGTCGTCAAAATCACGCACTTGCATCTTTGTATTTGGCACGCGGCTGAGCACCGCCATTCCGCCGGTTCCGCCAGGGATTGTCATCCGGTGAGGATATGCAGCCACCAATTCGTCGAACTGGTCCAGTAGGTTAGTGCGAGCCTCGATCAATACGATGACGTCCGCGTTCGTTTCCAGTAGCACTGAATTGATTTCATCGAAATTCTGATTGGAGGCAAGAATATTCCATGAAATGATCTTCAAATCGTGTTCATTCGTTGAGTGCGTCGAACTTGTTAGCAGGTTCCAAGGTTGGACGAGGCACAGCAGATAAAACCACGGGCAGGCAAGAGCCATGAGCATTGCTTTAGTTCGAGCAAGCAGCGCCAGAATTGTTGCTACCGTACCCACGATCAATGCATGAAACGCCAGATGGCAAGCTAACTCGACGGTTGGCTGCAAACGCGAGAACAAAATCGCGATCGACAGGCACCATAACGCGATCGCGGTCAGCAACAGAATTGAGTGGAAACAACGAAGCAACAAAAAATTGGCCTGCCTATGCGACAGCTTTTTATGGGAGATCGGAAGATTGGGATCGTCAAGCGCTAGGGGCGCGAACCCTTACTTGATCGTACCAGCCGAAGGGTTTTCTGGCCACGCGTGCTTGGGATAACGACCGCGCAGTTCTTTGCGCACTGTCGGATACGTGTTCTTCCAAAAACTAACCAAGTCATCGGTAATCTGTTGGCAGCGATTGTTTGGGGCAAGTATATGAAGCAGCAAAGGGACTCTTCCTTGCGCGATGCGGGGAGTTGTCGCTAAGCCAAAGAAATCTTGAATCCTTGCAGCCAATATCGGTGGCTTGCCAATTTCATATTGCAACGCGACGCGGCGCCCGCCTGGCAACTGGTAATTCTCGGGGGCCTCGTGGTCCAACAACTGCATTTGCTTTGAGTCCAATTGGGATCGCACCAAGTCCAGCCAGGGCAAATCGCGAATTTCGGTAATTGACTTGAGTCCCCAACACCATTGGACCAACTTCTGCTGAAGTCCCTGTTCGCTTAGATCCGGCAGTCCCGCATCGGGCAGAGCCATACTCAGCCAGCGCACGCGACTCAGGAAGCTCACCAGCGGCCGATGGTCTGTCGGGAATACTCGATGCCAATTTGCCATCGAGTGTTTAGCCAAGAGCTGCGCTGTTTGCTCATCCAGCGGCGTGGCGATGGGAGTCTCCTCGATCACCAAATCCAGCCAATAGGTTCGTCGTCGCGTGAGTACCGTTCCCTGAGTTGGATGTACAAAACGTTCATCGGCCTCTCGCAAATTCACCAGGTCCAACCACAACGGATCGACCGCCGATGCTTGGCGCACGGTTGCTTCGGCACCAGCAGCATCCACATCAATGCACAAAAAAAGCTCGTTTGCTGTGACACCGGAACCATTGTCCAATCGCACGCCTCGACCACCCACCATCAGTCCCTTGGGTTTTTGGGGTTCGCGGCGCTTCGCGAGTCGATCTGGAAACGCGGCCAGCAACGCGCGCTGCAAATAATCATCAATTTCGTTTTCGTCGGTCGGACCAAGTTCCCGATAGACCTGTTCCAACAACTGATTGGCAACTCGCTGGACTTGGTTTGCGGCACCGGGCCGAATGCTCCCCATGGGCCAATCCTGGGTACCATCTTGAAAGAATTGTTGCAGCGCCAATACTCGTTGTGATATATCGCAATCACACCGTGTTACGACTCGAGTAGGAATGCCTCGCCGAGAGTCTGTAGATGCGCCTCGGCGATCAAATATGTCGCGTTCGGACAACATCGTTGCCGCCATCGCCGCCGGCACAGTAATTCCCAATCGATGTCCCTCCACCAGCAGCCTGGCAAGTCGCGGATGGACGGGCAGTTTCAACAGCAACCTACCCAGCTTCGTAGGCTGACCGTCTGCCAGTGCCCCAATTCGCTCAAGCAGTTCTTTCGCTTGATCAATGGTTTGGCCGCGAGGTTCGGTAATCCAGGGGAATCTCTGCGGATCTTCGCCGAGTACTGCCAACTGCAGCACCGCTTCTGCCAAATCAACTCGCAGAATTTCTGGATCGGTGTACGCTGCGCGACTGCGATGCGTTACTTCGTCCCACATGCGCCAGCAGATGCCCGACGCAGTTCTGCCGGCTCGTCCGGCGCGCTGGTCTGCTGACGCCCTTGAGATAGGTTCTAGGGCGAGCACATTCAAGCCAACTGCAGGGTCAACGCGTTGTACTCGCGCCCAGCCACTGTCGACGACGATGCGTACGCCATCAATTGTCAGCGACGTTTCGGCGACGTTGGTGGCCAAAATGATCTTACGCTGTGCACTGGGAGCCAAGACACGATCTTGTTCGTTTGCCGCTAAATCACCGTACAGCGGTAAAACGTTCCAGCCTCGCCGTTGAGCCAGCGGGTGAAGATTCCTGGCCACTTGCAGAATTTCGCCTACCCCGGGCAAGAATACCAGCACGTCACCTTCTCCGCGCTCGGCTGCTTCCGGAACCGTTTCGCTGACCGACTCAACTATGTTTTTGGTTCGCCCGGGTTTTGCATACCGAATCGAAACAGGAAACATGTGACCATCCACGCGAACGACTGGCGGTTGACCCAAATATTCCGAAATCGAAACTGTATTCAGCGTGGCAGACATAATCACTAACCGCAGGTCTGCTCGAACCGATTGCTGTAGGCGGCGGATCATCCCGAGCAACAGGTCGTATTCCAACGATCGTTCGTGAAATTCGTCCAAGATCACGGTTGTTACTGCGGCCAGCGTAGAATCGGATTGAATCTGCCTGATCAATACCCCGGGTGTCATCACGGCGATTCGTGTCGCGGCAGTGACTTGGTGATCAAACCGCACTTGATATCCGACTTGCTGTCCCAATTGCGAGCCCGTCTCGTAGGCGATTCGCGCGGCGGCAGTACGCGCTGCAATCCGACGCGGTTGAACCAAGACGATTCGACCGGACGCGATCTCGGGCACTGCCATCAGGGCAGGAGCGACACGCGTCGTCTTGCCAGCTCCGGGTGGGGCTTCGACAATCACCGCGCTAGAGCTTGTTACGGCCTGGCAGATTTGTGCTAGCGAGCCGTCGATGGGCAATGATATCCGCGTCATTGGCTGGGCACGCCCCGCTGTGGTTGCCACTCCGTTGCCAACTGGTCGACACCTTCGGACCGCAAACTTGCTGCACTCGAACCGATCAGCGATATGCTCCGTCGCAATTGAAGAATTTTTTCCGACTTGATCGCACCACGCCGATCTCCAGCGCACACCGCACCGCGCACTGCGATTACTTTTGGTCGAATGGATTGTAAGTGAGCCAAGTTCTCTAAGTTCAAACTACCTGCAAATACCGTGGTTGCACCAAGAATTGCAGCGTCGTGCTGGATCGCAGCCAGCTCATCCAAGTTGAAATGATCGAGCAACGTGTGGCCATCCTTGAGGAATGTATCCACTAGCAGAAACTGAGATCGAGAGCCTCGCAGATAATCGAGTACCGCAACAGGCGGCGGAGCATCGCACGCTTGATAATCGGCGTACAGAACCGGAACGACGTGAGCTTGACCGGCAACACTTTGGGCCAGTAGCCGCAGACGCTCTTGCCATGGAAATGTCCCCGAGGCACATTTAGATAAACCAACTTTCAATGTCGGAAACAACTCTGCAAGCGCTCGACCGTTCGCAAAGTCCAAATCTCGTAGCTCGCCAAGCGCGACACTGCGTCGATCCATCCCGTTCAACACGTGTGCGACCTCGCGCGCGACATTCATCGTAGGCGCACCCAGCGGGCCGGCATCGGGGTCCTTCAAGTCGACCCAGTCCACCTTGGCCGCTAGAGCAATCTGGGCTTCTTCGGCGCTGCGCACGCTGACCAGCAACATCGCGCCGCAGCTTTCGTATGACTGATTCAACGCTTGGTAATTCCTGTCGAAATCACGCTTGAGAAGTTGCGTTTCAATATCACTGGATCGCTTTGTCAATCAAGTTTTTCGTAATTCTTTGTACTCGGCTATCGGGTCCGTGAGGGCGTGACCAATGCGACCATGGCAGCATGTGCCCTGGAGGGCTTGCCAAGTCTTGGCACCAAAAAATTGTCGATGCATTGAAAACAAAATTGTTGTTCGGTCCCGGATAGATAGTTGCCGTCCATTGTTGCGGATTCACACCACCTTGCAATGCCGTGCCGGCAGCAACGATTTCCAGGCCAGGAATATCCTTGGGCGGATCGCCGTGATATTCCCAACCAATTAGGCCCGCAATGCGATCCCCTTGCTGCATCCCGGTACCCGCAAACATCCAATGGTTCGGCTTGGTCACCGTCCAATCGCCGCCACCATTGACGGGCTCAACGTTGCGCGCTCCCATGAGGTAGCCTTCATCGGGCCCTCGATGGGGAAAAGGGCCATGATCCCGTTCGCGATCCACTGCATATTTGTACTGGCCACCGTAGGGTCCGCCACGAAAGATGATGCGATTGGGTCGTCCATCCGAACTGGCTCGAAACGGAGTGACCCAACACACGGAATTCCCGGAAAAGAACAGAATATCAACTCCTGCGTCGCGCATCTTGACTACGCTTTCATATTCGCGAATGTCCCAATACTCGTCATGACCGACGCTGAGAAATGCCTTGCACTTTAATCCTCGCTCTGGCGTCAACATATCGCTGTTGGAACAATAGCTGACATCGTATCCTTGCTGTTCCAACCAGTAAGCAAACGGAAATTCAAAGCACAGCCACTCGCCTGACCCAATCGATTGTGGGTTTTCGTAGATCTGTGCGTACTTGCTGTACGGTCGATCGAAACTGACATCCGCCCAGGGACCTTGATTGCCTTTGGGGTGTAAGTACACCGACGTATCGACGGGCCAGCGATTGTAGGCTTGCCACGTATTGTCGCTGCATTGAAACAGAATGTCCGCTGGTCGATCGTCGGCTACGATAAACACGACATAGCTCTGCCAATAGTCGTGCGGGGCGTCGTTGCGCAGCGTCGTCAATCTGCCGAGGTAAACGCCACTGGTCCAGTCACTTGGAATGTCAAATGTTACGTCGGGCTGCCAACGGCATTCGACCAGTCGTCGATCTCCTTGAGCGGCCGGAGTGGGTTGAGTCCGGCCAGGCAGCGGACCAAAGGTCTTCATTAAACGTGCTCCGCGCCCGCCATAATATCCAGTCCGAAAAATTTCGACCTGAAATTGTCGCGGGGGATTGGTTGACACCATGATTTCAAGTTTGTCACCAGCCGCTACGCTTTGTTTCGAGCAGTATCCTTCAATCCATGGGGAGCGAAAACCAAGGCTCTTATCCAAGCGAACTCGCGTCAATTGCCAATCATCGGCACCTGGCTTGGCGTTCTCGATTTGGATCGCATTCGACTGAGCGCTCGCGCGCGTTGAGACTATCAATCCGATAATCGCCAAAACTATCCACTTGTTGACTGTTCGCATGAAGTTCTCGGCTTTCTTCGTGAGACATTGCGTTGTGGCAGGTCGATGCGTTATTCTTGGAGGCATTAGCGAAACAGGACCGGAGTATTACCATGACATCGGAACCCATCGATTCAGCACAGCAAGAATTGTATGATCTGGCGCAAATCCACCAAGTCAAGAGCCGTTTGCACGCCAAATCAATTCGCAGCGTGATTACGCGCCTGATGTCCGAGCGAGGCTATGCAGCCGAGCAGTCCGCAAAGGTCAGCTTGGAACAATGGCGAGTTGCTGTTGGCCCCGAGCTTGCTCGCCTTACGAGGCCCGGTAATATCAAGCGTGGGCAGCTATTGATCGAAGTATCCGACAGCGTCACGCTCCAAGAGCTGCACTTCCAAAGAACTCGCATCCTCAAACAGCTTCAAGCCGGATTGCCGGAACTGAAAATCAAGGACCTGCGAATCAGAATTGTCACTTAAGGCGAGCGGCAGATGGGAATTTACCAATACAAGCCCGAAGCGCAAGCGAGTGCGTCAAACCAGCACGCTTTAAAAGAGCACACGTCAATCCAGGCTCTCACTCGCTTGCGCTTCGGGCTTGTATTTGCAAAATTGTGGCGCTGTCCAACTAGTAGTTAAATCGAAACTCCGTCGATGTCAGTAGCGACCAAACCACTTGTCGGCAGGCTTGTTCTTTACGTTCGCTGCGGCTACGCAGGAAATCGACTAGTGCAGCTCTTTCTTCAGAATCTGGATCGCGGAGTAGGACCGATCGCATAGCAGTGTCCACAATTTGCGTTTCGTCGCTCATCTGTGCGAGCCTCGCGACCAAGCCGCCGACGAGCAGTTCGTTCAGGATTTGCTGACTGTTGCTCATGAACAGCGCTTCACTAACGCTAATTTGCATCTCATCGCGCGGCATTTCGAATCGACTGGATAGGGCTCGACCAGCTTGGGCGATATTCTCCAGTTTCAGTTCTTTATCGGCTGGAGAAACTGCTGCTCCTATGGAATCGGGATCGATCGTGGCCACTCGCAAGCTAGCCGCCAACTGGTTGCCAGTCAACGGCCTGACCTGAGCGACCGCAAACGATTCCTTTTCCGGCCGACTGCCCTCGCCAAGCCAAGCGCTGTCGCGCGAGTAGGCTCGACTCATCACCAATCCGCGAATCAGTCGTTTGACATCGAAGCGATGCTCGATCAGATCGCGCGCCAGCCACTGCATCAATTCTGGATGGCTGGGAGGATTCTCGGCGTGCATTTGGTCGAGCGGCATGACCAATCCATGCCCGAAAAATCGATGCCATATTCGGTTGGCCAGCGATCTGGCCATCCACTGCCGTCCCGAGGGTGCCAGGCCCGCGTCGATCAGCCGAGCGCGCCGACTGTAAGCGGGCGCCGGGGGAGCTTTCTTTTCTTTCTTCGATTCGTCAAGCAGTTTTTTTTCCGCTTTCTTTTGTTCATCGGTAGGCTCAGCGTACGCGGGTTCGTCCAGCACATCACCTGATAGGAACATCAGTTTGGCTTTGCGCTGTTCACCCTTGGTGGTCGTAAAGGAGACCAATCCAAATTCACGTTCTGCGACGAAACCACCGTTGTCAAACGTGCGGTCGAAGAACGACTTCATCCCGTAGTAATGATCCTGGGTCCACGTCGAAACCAGCGGATGGTCGTGACACTGGGCACAGCTAATATTGACTCCAAAAAATCGAACACTCACTTCGTTGGTGAGTTTGTCAGTGTCCTTCAACCGAGCTTTCAGGAACGAACTCGCACCATTACCAGATTCTGATTCTTGCTTGGCAAAAACCACATCGCTGAAAATCTGATCCCATCGTCGATCCTCCTTGACCGCTTGCAGTAAATAGTCCCGTATATTTCCTTCGTCTGGATACATCAACATAATTTCCAGCTCGTCGACTTGATGCCGCTCAAAGCCCTTGGAGGCCAGCAGTCGATCGACCAATCGTCCACGTTTGTCAGCATCGCTTGCAGAGAGAAACTCCTGAACCTCATCGAAGCTTGGCATCCGACCAATTAAGTCCAACGACATGCGCCTAACTAGGTTGGGATCGTTGGCTTGCTCGGACGGCTCGACCGTTTGCTCGACCAGTTTTGCGTCAACGTAGTAGTCAACCACCGACTCGATTGGCCAATCGCGCGGCAACAATCGCTCTTCGGCGTCGAGACGTGACGCCGATGAAAACAACGTTGACGCGCAGATACTGAGTATCCCAACAAGCTGAGAAATCCTGAAGAACGCCATTTCGTCATCTCGGAATAGGTGGGTATGAGGCAGGTAGGCTAATAAGCGTTTGTCGCGTATTAAGGCGGATCGCCAAAGGAACTATTTGGATGGAAGACGATTCAATTGTAGGACAAATTCACCATGTTCGGTTGTGGACAACCCAAGAGTCAAGCAGCCCATCAGGCGATTTCCGTCAAGGACAGTAAATGCTTGCGGATCGAGCCACAGCCCAGGAAAAACGCGCGAATGGAAATAGCCATCTGCGCTCAAAGCCAATTCTTCGAAGCCACTTGCTCCAAGGATGAACCAGTGGATTTTTTTTTGTCGTGAAGCATACACCAGATATTCTTTGACTCCCGCACGTTCGTAATCCCGCTTCTTGCTGTGCAGGTCAAAGGATTCGGAACTAGATGCAATCTCGCCTATAAACTCCGGCGCACCTTCGAGATAATCCTCGTCGGTAAACCGAGCCTGACCGCCTTTCTCTGGAACGATCAGCAAGCAAGCGTCAGGTTGCGGTTCACTTTCATCTCCCATGATTGTTGTTGCGTTGTCATACGCTTCGACACCCGGCGTTGCATCCTCGTATATCCCCAACCAACGCACTAATAAACTGTGGTAGCGACCGTGGGTGCGTTTGAGCGGCGACTGCATATAAACGATACCTTCAACTAGCTCGGCTTTGACCTTCTCTGGCATCAATTCATACCGTGCGTGAAATTCCTTTTGGCTCAGATGATCTCCGGCCTCTAGCGGTGCAAGAGAATCGCAGACTGTCTGTGAAGTCAGAATGCGCGGGGTAGCGATGGTTTGAGCTGTCATTGAGAAACCCCAGAAGAGCCTGGCCAAGCCCCAAGAAGGATGTCACTTTCTCGTGAACTCAACCCGCAGTTGAATCTGCGGAATTCACCAATCACATTATAGCCCGCGTGAGGAATTCGTGGGCAGGCCAATGTACAGTGGGCACACAACCACTAGCACGCGGGGTGGCAAATTTCGATGACTACGCGTTCTTGAAACTGGCAAACGATAACTTGACCTCAGGGTATACGCCAAAATGGCAGCAACGCCTTAAGGGTGAAGTCAAGGAATCACCTGCCGTGCTGAACTTAGTCTAATAGCAAACGATTTCCAGCAATGCACCAGTTGGATCGTTAATACTGTCGCTCAGCATGCTGTTCTGGCACGTAGTTTGCTTGGCAGGAACGGCAACCTGAGTTGGTGCCTTTTTGACGGCCTCAGCAGGCGGTCCAGCCAAAGCAAAGTTGGTTGGATTGGGTCGGCGCTTGGTCGATCTTTGAAACGTCCCATTAACGCTTTCTTTCCGGAGGAGTGCCGCTCATGTCGACGGCTACTAAAAGTAAGGACAAGACGAAGTTGAAGTTGCAACCGCTCGGTGATCGGTTGGTAGTAAAACGCGAAGCTGCGGAAGGTAAAACCGCTGGAGGGATCGTATTACCCGATACGGCGAAAGACAAACCGACGCGTGGCTCAGTTGTGGCAATTGGTGACGGCAAGCTGCTGGATAACGGCAATCGCGGCGCGTTGCAAGTAAAGGTAGGGGATCGCGTATTGTTTACCAGCTACGCCGGCGAGAATATTGAAATCGGCGACGAAGAATACGTCTTGATGAGCGAGAGTGAAGTGCTCGCAGTTATCGATTAACAACAGCAAGCGGCTGGACCCGTTGGCCAGTTGCCATTGTGGTCTGCCATCTCACAAACAAATAAAGAAACTCGGAGTATTTTCACAAATGGCGAAGATAATTGCGTTCGATCAGGAAGCACGCGAGGCGATTCGACGTGGCGTTTCCAAGTTGGCTCGCGCGGTAAAGGTCACGTTGGGTCCCAAAGGACGCAACGTCATTTTGCAGAAGAGCTTTGGTAGCCCGACGGTTACCAAGGACGGTGTCACGGTGGCTAAGGAAATTGATCTTGAGGACGTCTATGAAAACATGGGCGCCCGCATGGTCCGCGAAGTTGCCAGCAAGACCAGCGACGTGGCTGGTGATGGCACTACTACCGCGACCGTAATGGCGGAAGCTATTTTCAATGAAGGGCTCAAGTCAGTCGTTGCTGGCGTCAACCCGATTCAGATGAAGAGTGGTATCGAAAAGGCAGTTTCCGATATTACCGAGCGATTGCAGAAAATGGCCATCAAGATTCGCGAGAAGAGCGAAATGGCTAACGTTGCGACGATCGCCGCCAATAATGATCGCGAAATCGGCAACTTGCTGGCGGACGCGATGGAGAAAGTCGGCAAGGATGGTGTTGTAACCGTCGATGAAGGCAAGAGCCTGCACACCGAACTGGAATTTGTAGAAGGCATGCAGTTCGATCGCGGATATTTGTCGCCGTACTTTGTCACCGATATGTCCAGCATGGAGGCGATCCTCGAAGATCCCTACATCTTGGTTTACGAAAAGAAAGTCTCCGCGATCAAGGACATCGTGCCTGTGCTAGAACAAGTGGTTCAGCAAGGCAAACCGTTGTTGATTGTTGCTGAAGAAGTTGAAGGCGAAGCTCTGGCAACGCTGGTGATTAACCGCCTTCGCGGCAATCTCCAGATTTGCGCCGTAAAAGCTCCCGGATACGGCGATCGACGCAAGGCAATGATGGAGGATATCGCTATCCTGACCGGTGGCGAAGCAATTTTCGAGGCGCTGGGGGTCAAACTGGAATCGGTGACTCTTCCTCAGTTGGGACGCGCTAAGAAGGTCATTGTTGACAAAGACAATACCACGATCATCGAAGGCAGCGGCAAGAGTTCTGATATCAAAGCCAGAATCGACCAAATTCGCCGCGAGATCGAGAACAGCACCAGCGATTACGATCGCGAAAAGCTAGATGAACGCTTGGCTAAGTTGGCTGGTGGTGTCGCCAAAGTAAACGTTGGCGCTGCTACTGAAAGCGAAATGAAAGAGAAGAAAGCCCGAGTTGAAGATGCTTTGCATGCGACTCGCGCTGCTGTTGAGGAAGGTATTCTTCCTGGCGGTGGTGTGGCTTTGCTACGCGCTTGCTCGGCGGTTAAGCCAGGCGAATCACTGACCGCAGACGAAATAATCGGCTACAATATCGTTCTGCGAGCTTGCCGCTCTCCGCTGACCATGATCAGCGAAAATGCTGGAAAGGACGGCGGTGTTGTCTGCGAGAAAGTGCTCGATTCCAAGGGGAATGTCGGTTACAACGCTCTGACTGATGTCTACGAAGACTTGGTCAAAGCCGGTGTTATCGATCCTATGAAGGTGACTCGCACTGCCCTATCGAACGCAGCTAGCGTAGCCATTTTGTTGCTCACGAGCGACGCCTTGATTGCTGAAAAACCAAAGGCTGAAAAAGGCAAGAAAGGTGGTCACGGCGGCGACCACGACATGTACTAAAGTCGATCCAGCACTCAGTGCTGACATCCCATCGATCAAGTATCGATAGATTTAACAAATAAGATAAGCCGCAGTAATCTGCGGCTTATCTGCTTTTTGTCGCGCGGTTCAACGAATTTTGGATTGACGCGGGCTGAGCTAGGCATGGATACTTCCACGGCCAACCAATACGCTCTCTCGCTGTGGCGCCCGTTCTTTGTTTGCCAGCGAGTTTGAACATGCGAGATTTCAATTCGTTGAATACGTTTTACGTTGCAACAATCGGCGGTTTGTTGTTGTTCGCGGGATGTGGATCGGCACCGGAGGCCACGGTTGTCGGAAAAGTCACTTTGGACTCAGCGATAATTGAAAACGGCACCATTACTTTTGTGTCGATCGATCACAAACCGGAAATATCTGCGTGGAATATCGTCGAGAAAGGTCGGTATATGATTCCAGCATCGGCCGGCATGATCAGTGGCAAATACCGCGTCGAGATTCGGGCTTTGCAAGACGTTAATGGCGCGAAGCCAGCACAAATCGATACGACGGTTCCCGTCATGGCCAAAGAACTGATCCCTGAGAAATTCAACAGCAAATCGAAGCTGGTCGTCGAAATAACTGCAGGCGAAAACACGTCCGATTTTCTCCTCAAGACGAAATAGGATGTACATACCATGCGATTTCCGTCGGTTGCTGTCGCCACAATAACGCTTTGCGTCTTGATCGCCAACGGTTGGCGGCAAACTTGCAAGGCGGCCGATCTTCCCAATGTTGTGTTAATAATTTCCGACGATCAAGGAGCCGGTGATTACGGCTTCATGGGCCACCCGCAAATTCAAACTCCGAATCTCGATCGACTGGCCGCGCAGAGCCGAGTATTCACCAACGGGTTTGTGCCGATGAGCCTCTGTTGTCCAAGCCTTGCCAGCATCATCACCGGATTGTACCCACATCAACACAAGATTACCTCGAACGACCCACCATCTGTTCCAGGCGCGAAGAAGGGTGGTCGCGGTTCTTCATCGGAACAGGAAGCGCACTGGAACGCAGCTCTGGACAACCAAGTGACGCTGCCTCGGTTGCTTGCCAGCAAGGGATATCTCAGTTTTCAAACTGGCAAATGGTGGCACGGCGATTTTTCGCGGGGCGGTTTTTCTCACGGCATGACCAAAGGTACTCGCCACGGCGATGCGGGACTGACGATTGGCCGCGAAGGTTTGCAACCCATCTTCGACTTTGTCGCTACGTCGCACAAACAGAATCGACCGTTCTTTGTTTGGTATGCACCGTTCATGCCTCATACTCCACATACACCTCCGGATCGCCTGTTCCAGAAGTATGCTGCAACAACTGCATCGCCGCACATTGCGAGATATTGGGCGATGTGCGAGTGGTTCGACGAAACCTGTGGCCAACTGCTCGACTTCCTAGATCGTGAGAAGCTCGCTGAGAATACAATCGTGATCTACGTCACTGACAACGGGTGGGTGCAGTCGCCCGACCGAGCCGGATTTGCTCCCAAAAACAAAACAACTCCCTTTGATCGCGGTCATCGCACGCCGATTATGGTGCGTTGGCCGGGCAAGGTTCATCCCGAACGTAGTTTCGCCCTAGCATCGTCGATCGATATCGTGCCGACTGTGCTTGCCGCCACCCAACCGCTGCTGGCTGCTGAATTGCGGGAAACCAACCAGTTACCCGGAATCAACATGCTGGATAACGAAGCGATCCGGAGACGCGAATACGTTTTTGGCGAGTGCTTTACTGTTCGCTCTCAGTCGCTAGAAGATCCAGCGGCAAATTTATTGTGGCGCTGGGTAACGGATGGTCGCTGGCGATTGATTGTCCCGCGGACGTCAGAAGCCGATCAACGACTGCAAGCCATTCCGCGCGATAGTTATCTGACTGGTGATTTGCAAACCACGCTTGAGTCTGCCAAACCGATGCTATTCAATCTAGATTCCGATCCGGGAGAGGATCAGGATTTAGCCGACGCATTTCCGGAGATCGTAGCGCGGTTGCGCCGACCTCTCGATCAATTGTGGATTCCCAAGGTCGCGCCCTAGATGCGAGTGATCGCAGTGTAATTCGCTACATCAGGACACACGCCCCGAACTGTGCCTGATAGAAGCGAACGGCTGGCGTATGCCAGTTCCAGTGGTTTGCCCTGCGGGATTCATCGGCATTCTTGAACTCACGCAACTCGCCATTTTTGGGGTCGCCGGTTGCTACGCCTAAGGGTGTTTTTTTCTCGCCTGTTTCGTGATAAATTATCCCAATACTGATGCTCTCGTCGTTGAATTGCATTGGTACGGATTCTCGATTCGCAATGGAAGCAGATAGCATGAAGCGTTCTTCGTTGGCCAACAAAGTTGAATCAGCTCCGACCCTAGTTTCAGTTTTGCCATTGGCGGAAGTTACAAAGCAAACCGACTCGCTGACGCACAGGCAAAGCGAAGCGGAATATCCGTACAGAACTGCGAGCGGAATTCCCATTCGCTTCCGCTTGAACGACTCTCACCTTCTGAACGAATCCAGGAGTGTCGCCTCGCGGGATCAGTTAAAACTCCATTTGCGGCTGGCGGACCTTCAATTGCTGCGAGGTTTCGATCAACTGCTTTGCTTGGAAGGATTGCAAGGCGTTGAACACTTGCCGCATCAAATCGAAACCGTGCGCAAGGTTTTGCGCAGATTTCGCGGACGTGTTCTGCTGGCTGACGAAGTTGGTTTGGGCAAGACGATCGAAGCTTGTTTGCTGTTGCGTGAGTACTTGTTGCGAGGTCAGGTGCGCAGGGTGTTGATCATGGTGCCCAATCCCTTGGTCAGCCAATGGCATGAAGAGCTGGCCACAAAATTCCTGCTCGATTTCACGGTCCCGCCACGCACCGTCGCCAGTGACCGACTAGAGTTTTGGGAGCAAACGGATCGAGTCCTGGTGTCAACTTCGTTTGCCAAGTCGGGCAAGCGTCCAGAAGCAATTACCAACGCGGCGTGGGATCTCGTCATCGTCGACGAAGCGCATCATTGCAAGAATCGGTCCACTCGCATTTGGCAGTTAGTCAACTCGCTGAAGCGCAAGCACATCTTTCTGTTGTCTGCGACTCCGGTGCAGAACAACCTGACCGAGTTGCATAGTCTGTTAACGCTGCTCGAACCGGGCCATCTAAAAACCGAGGCCGATTTCAAGCGGCAGTATGTAACGCGCGGCAATCCTCGCGACCCACGCAATCGTGAGAAACTGAGGTCGCTGCTCAGTGAAGTTATGATTCGCAATACGCGCAGCTTAGTGCAAATCAATCTGCCTCCTCGGTATGCTCAGACAATTATGGCGCGCCCGGAAGGCAGCGAGCGAGAGCTTTACCAAGAGGTGGATGGGTTCTTGCGGATGCTGACCGCCAAGAGCGATGCTGATGCCGACGAGTCGATAGGCGATACACCAATCAGCGAGGGATCAACGGAAGTGACTGCGGCGAGTGCGCCCGTCGGTCGTGTGTCGCGAATGAAACTACAGTCGCTGCTGCAGACGTTGGGCAGTCATCCGTCGGCGTTTGCGAGCGGCATTGAATCGTTGGCCGAAGTTGACCAGGTTGCCCAGCGATTGAAAGTTTTGGCAACGTCCGTTACCAAATCGGCAAAAGACGTGCGATTGCTAGAATTGCTCCAACAAAGCAAAGGACACAAGGCGCTCGTTTTCGTGCATTCGAAAAAAACATTGCATCGACTGCAAGAATTGATGACGGAAACCAAGATTTCGTTTTCAACTTTTTCCGGCGAGCAATCTGCTAGCGAAAAAGATTTGGCTGTTGAAAGCCTGCGCAATTCTGTCAACGTGATGCTGTGTACGGAGTCAGGTGGCGAGGGGCGCAATTTACAATTCGCCGATACGCTGATCAATTACGATTTGCCGTGGAATCCGATGCGCATTGAACAGAGAATTGGGCGCATTCACCGCTTTGGTCAGACTCAGGATGTGTTTATTTTCAACTTGTGCACGGAAGGATCTATCGAGTCGCGCATCCTGCGCTTGTTGAACGACAAGATTCGCATGTTCGAGTTGGTAGTTGGCGAAGTCGGTTCGATTTTGGGCAACTTGGATGAAGGCGAAGAATTCGAATCGCTCGTGCTGAAAATGTGGGTCAATTCCGCGAGCGATGCTCAACTCGAAAAGAGCTTCGACCAGCTCGGCGATTCGTTGCTCGATGCGCAAGAAAAATACCTCGACGCCAAGAATCTTGACGACGCGCTCTTCGGTGAGGATTACGAATAATGGCCGTATACAGTCAAAACTCGGTGCAAGACGATTTGCGCGAATTCGCAGTCGATCTGCTGTCTGAAACTGGGGGCATGGTTGAGTGGCAGGACGATCAATCTCAAGGGAGCGCACTGGTCCCAATTGAGGTCGGCCAATGCTTGGGCCAGAATTCGGAATCGTTTGTACTATCCAACGAAGCTGGTGGTGCAGGGTTGAGCGTCAGTCTCGGTGGCCAGTTCTTGGACTTGGCAGTAAGAACGCTGGAGCATTTTGTACCGATGCGAGGTGCGTTCGCGATGCCCGAATTGAACATCAAGAAATCTGACTTCCAGCAAATTGTCGATGCAGCGTTTGGTTGGCAAAATGCTCGTGCGCGAGTCAAGCAAGGGATCGTTGGACACACCACTTATCACACTTGGTGGCTCAACGTAGTGTTACATTCGGAAGACACTTGGGAAACGGTAATCGCAGTTTCTGTAAACTCGTCTTCTCTATTACCCACAGAGCTCGGAAGCGTCCTGGACTCGATGGACTTGCAATCCTCGAAAACGCCAATTGTGCATGAACCAGAGACCCTGCATGTTGCGGGCATGATTGCTCAGCGACAAACGATTAAGTTGGCAAGATCCTTTTTCGACCGTGCCGACCAACGCTTGAATCGCGATCGCAAGCGATTGAAGGACTACTATGCCGCCATGCAGCGCGAGGCGACCACTACCAACCGCCGTACTAAAGTAGTTCCCAGCGACGAAGAAATTCAGGATCGCAAGCGCGTTGTCGGGCTGGAGCTAAAACGCAAATTGGTTGAGCTAGACGATCGATTTGCAGTCGAAGCCTCGATTAAACCGCTAGCGCTCGCTCAAGTCGAGATTCCAACCGTGGTCATCGAGGTCGAGATTCAACGAAAATCCGCGATGCGCGTCTATCGATTGTATTGGAACGCGTTGCGCAAGTCGCTTGAACCTCTCAAGTGCAGTCGCTGTGCAGAGGGAAGTTTTAACTTCTGGTTCACCAACGATACGGTTGATGCAGTCTGCAATTCGTGCCACTCCAGCAAGCCAGCAGAATAAATCATCAGAGGGTTGTGAGCCTCGATGATTGAAAAATAAGTGAGCTGGAACCCGCTGCAACAATTTTTTTGCTAGCTTAATCGCGTTTTTGTGAAGTTAAACTGTAGCGATTAACCAAAGTTTAACGGCTGATAGGTCGATATCTTGTTTGTCGCGGAAATAGTCACTTCGGAGCGCAGGCTCTGCAGGTGCGTTCTACGACACAGGGGGGTTCACTAACAAGCTTCCGTCGCTTGGGCAGGCGATGGCCAACGGCGAGTCCTCGTAGGACTTGAGCATGCTGGCTTTCTTCGTTTGCGCGACAGACTTGGGCAGGGAACCTGGCTCTCATGAGCAGAAAATTGAATCGTTGGGCAGCACTAGTCCAAATCGGCTTGACCGTCCTGGCGGGGTGTCATCCCACTCAGCCGTTTTTTATTGCCAAGGACGATCACTTGGCCCATTATCTCGATCAGGCGATGCATATCGATTATGCAAACGTCGATGTCGAGTCGTTGCCGGAGGCCACTCAAGCACGGCTACCGTTGGGGCCATCCAATCCCGAACAAGAATACGTCGACTTGACGCTCGAAGATTGCATTTCGATGGCTTTGAATAACGCCAAAATCTTGCCAGTTGCCGGTGGCTCGAATTTGCTGTCTGGCAGCGTTTCAGCTCAATTCCTCAGCGCGGCTCCTGGCCAGTTGCCCAGCGTCTTTGATCCTGCGATCGCTGCTGCCACCGCCAGCACACAGCCGCTGCAAGTCGATCAGAACGGCAATCGAGTTTCCCAGCGAGGCGCGGTTCGAGCCAATCAAGTTGGCGGCGTCGAAGACGCGCTCGCCGAGTTCGACGCGCAAGCCTCATCATTTCTGGGTTACAACACGACCGATCGGCCGAGGAACGTCGGTCCCGGCAACGTTTTCAATCCTCAGTTCTTCCAAGCAGTCGATGGTAACTTTCAGTCGGCACTGTCCAAGAAAACCGCGACTGGCGGTGTAGCTACGTTGCGTTCCACAACTGGTTACAGCCAGAACAACATCCAAGCACCCGGA